>CAISOD010000158.1 GCA_903887045.1 uncultured Gammaproteobacteria bacterium
GATGACTCTTGCAGCATCGCTGCTGCTGGCCCGGCGGCCAGCAGTTCGCCGTTGTCGAGTACGGCGATGGGGGTGTGCCACGGAAAAATGTCGTCTAGCGTGTTGAGCAGGAACAGCAGCGCCATGTCATGGCCTGCCAGCACATTGGCAAAGAACGCCGACAGGTTGGCGCGGGCGGTGATATCGAGACTGTCGAACGGTTCATCCAGAATCAGCAGCTCTGGCCGCTGCAGCCATTGCTGCGCCAGCAAGGTTTTGCGGGCTTCGCCGCTGCTCAGCTGGCGGTAGCCGCGCTCCAGCAAGGCTTCGAGGCCGAGAAACCCGAGCTCTGGCGGTAGCTGCCCGTCAACAACCCCTAGCAACTCGGCAACCGTAGTGCCTATGTCGACGCCTTCCATGAACTCGCTGTTGTCGTCCTTCAGCTCCTTTTCAAACAAGTGCTGCTGCTGTTCAAACGAAAGCAAGCCCACGCGTGTGCAGCGCAGCACGAAGGTGCCGGATACCACAGCCGACTTGCCCATCAGCAGATTATTCAGGTGATGTTTGCCGGCGCCGTTACGTCCGATAACAGCCCAGCATTCGCCAGGCTGAATCTGCCAATGGGGTATGTGCAGTGTGGAAGTAACCAGAGCAGTGGCGGTCAATAACG
Organism: uncultured Gammaproteobacteria bacterium; assembly: GCA_903887045.1. Classification (GTDB taxonomy): domain Bacteria; phylum Pseudomonadota; class Gammaproteobacteria; order Pseudomonadales; family Pseudohongiellaceae; genus CAILUG01. The sequence continues at coordinate 650 of CAISOD010000158.1, forward strand.
GAGCGGAGAAATTCATGACAAACAGTAAGCAAACGGACAGGCCTTCATTATAGCCGTGCAGATAACATGGCAGAGTATTGGTGTATTTCACCAACAACGGGCTGTCATTGCTGAGTGCTTTTGCCGAGCGTTAACAAAAACCCAACAGACTCAAGGCGTTGGCTACGATAATTTCTGGCATGGCTCGTGCTTTATAATGCGGAATTGTCTGGCCCCAATCCGGCAATTGGCCCCACAGACGTCCTATACAAGATGTGATTTCCAGGAGATGGATCGGGAAGGTCCATAGAGTGACTATGAGTAATTCCGGCAAAAAATTACCGCTGATGTTGGCGGCTGGCATCACGCTGGCTGTTGGGTTGTGGATGGCCAGTGGCTTGTTCAGCGATGGCGAAAGTGCTGCTACCGAAACCGCGGCAGAGACCACTGCTTCCAGTGGTCTGCAACAGGTCCGTATCGAACAATTGAATGCCACTGCGATCACGCGTGAGATTGTAGTCAGTGGTCGTACCGAACCCAATCGGGTACTTGAACTGCGGGCAGAAGCAGAGGGCACTGTGGAGCGGCTTGGCAGCGAGCGGGGCGAAACCTTGAAAGCCGGTTCCATCATCGCGCGGCTCGACATGCGCGATCGCAACGCGCGCCTCAGCGAAGCGGAGGCATTGGTAGCCCAGCGCGAACTCGAATACACCGGCATACAGAATCTGCACGAGAAACAATTCACCACCGACGTGCAGATCGCCGAAGCCCGTGCGCGACTTGAAAGCGCCAAAGCCGCCGCCGAACGCATCAAACTTGAGATCAGCAACACCACAATTACCACGCCGTACGACGCCGTACTGCAGGAGCGGAGCATTGAGATTGGTGACTTTGTCCGCATCGGCGACAGCGTGGCCGAGCTGGTCGATCTTGATCCACTGATCGTTACCGGCGAAGTCAACGAGCGTGAAGTCGCCGACATGATCGTAGGTGGCAAGGGTGTGGCGGTATTGGTGGACGGCACCCGCCTTGAAGGTGTGGTGCGGTATCTCGCACCCAAGGCGGAAGACAGCACCCGCACGTTTCAGGTCGAACTCGCCATTCCGAATCCCGACCACAGCATACGCGCCGGCATGACAGCCGAGCTGCGCCTGTTCGCCGATACCGTGCGGGTCCACCAGATCAGCGCAGCTCTGCTGTCGCTGGCGGATGACGGCACCGTAGGTGCCAAGGTGGTCGACAACAGCGACGTCGTGCGCTTCTACCCGGTGGAAATCGTGGGCTCGTCGGCCGAGGGTCAGCAGCAGGTCAGCGGTCTGCCGGATGCGATCCGTCTCATCACGGTAGGGCAGGGTTTTGTCACCGACGGCCAGAAAGTGATGCCAGTGAGCCAGTCAGCCAGCGAAGGAGCGACGACCTATGAACGCGCTGATTGAAGCCTTTGCCAACCGGCCGCGGCCGGTCATTACCTTCATGCTGCTGCTGTTGATCGCCGGTGCGATCAGCTATGTAGACATTCCGAAGGAAGCCGAACCCGACATCACGATTCCGATGATGTACGTCAACATCATCCATGAAGGCATCTCACCTGAAGATGCCGAGCGCATGTTGATCCGCCCAATGGAAACGCAGTTGCGTACGCTCGATGGTCTCAAGGAAATGCGCGCCACCGCCTCCGAGGGCAGCGGTGTGATCATTCTTGAATTTGATGCCGGTTTCGATCCCGACCAGGCACTGACCGATGTACGTGCCAAGGTTGACCTTGCTCGGCCGGAACTGCCGAGTGATTCGGAAGAACCGTTCGTGCAGGAGATCAATATTTCCGAGTTCCCCATCCTGGTGGTAATGCTGCACGGTGACGTACCTGAACGCACGTTGGTGACGGTAGCCAAGGATTTGCGTGACAAACTGGAAGGTCTCCCCGGCGTGCTGGATGCCGCAGTGGGCGGTGATCGCGAAGAGCTGCTGGAAATCATTGTTGATCTGGTGGCGCTCGAAAGTTACGGCCTCAGTTATGCCGAGCTGGCCAACTTCGTCAATCGCAACAACCGTCTGGTGGCAGCTGGTGCAATGGATACAGGGCAGGGTCGCTTCTCGATCAAGGTCCCCGGCATCATTGAAGAGCTGGACGACCTGCTGAACATGCCGGTCAAGACTGATGGCCAGCGTACGGTGACGTTCCAGGATGTCGCTACCTTGCGGCGCACTTACAAAGACCCCGACAACTACGCCCGCCTTGATGGCAATACCGCCATCGCACTGGAAATCAGCAAGCGCTCCGGCGCCAACATCATCGAGCTGGTTGATCAGGTGACGGCGATGGTGAAAGCCGAGCAAGCCACTTGGCCCAGCAACCTGCATGTCACTATCACGCAGGACAATTCCAAACAGATTCGCACGATGTTGACGGACCTCGCCAACAACGTGGCTATTTCGGTGTTGTTGGTGATGATCATTACGCTGGCGATGCTGGGACTGCGGTCCGCAGCCTTGGTTGCCATCTCGGTGCCGGGTTCGTTTCTCAGCGGTGTTTTGCTGATCCACATGATGGGCTACAGCATGAATATCGTGGTGCTGTTCGGTCTGATCATGTCGGTGGGCATGTTGGTTGACGGCGCCATCGTGGTGGTGGAACTGGCCGAGCGCAACATGGAAAACGGCTATACGCCGAAGCTGGCGTTCGTGCAGGCCGCCAAGCGCATGGCGTGGCCGGTGACCTCATCGATTGTCACTCACCTCGCCGCGTTCCTGCCGCTGTTGTTCTGGCCGGGGCTGCTCGGCGAATTCATGAAGTTTCTGCCGATCACGCTGATTGTCACGCTCACAGCCTCACTGGTAATGGCGTTGTTTTTTGTGCCGTCGTTCGGCGCAATGCTCAAGCACACGCCAGCTCCCGGTGTTCAAGCCGTCACCGAGGCGACTGAGACCGATGTGCTGGCTGAAGCTCGTGAAAACTTCACCGCCGCCAAGGGAACTACGCGCGTCTATCTGAACGTGTTGCAGCAGGCGATCAACCGGCCCTTCACGGTGCTTGGCTATGCCATCGCGTTCCAGGTGGGTGTGATGGTGTTGTTCAACCTTGTCGGCAAGGGCGTAGAGTTCTTCCCGTCGATAGAGCCGGAAATTGGACAGCTCAACATCCACGCCCGTGGCGATCTTGCCGTGTTGGAGCGCGATGCTTTGGTGCGTGAAGTGGAGCAGCGAATTCTCGATATGCCCGAGTATGAGTCGGTATATGCCAAGAGCGGCGTCCGTATGGGCACCGATACCGCCGAAGACATCATTGGTCGTATACAGTTGCAGTTCGTCGAGTGGAATCAGCGGCGGCCTGCGTCAGAAATCATGGACGATGTCAGACGGCGTACCGCCGACCTTGCCGGTATCGTAGTGGAACCGGAAGTGCAGGAGTCCGGTATTACCTCGGGCAAACCGGTGCAGTTGGAGTTGTCGTCAAGCGATCCGTCATTGCTTGCCAAAGCCGTTGATGACATTCGTGTCGGCATGGCAGAAGTAGGGGGCTTTATTGATATCACCGATAACCGGCCATTGCCTGGCATCGATTGGCGGCTTGAGGTCAATCGTCAGGAAGCTGCCAGGTACGGTACGGATATCAGCAGTATCGGCAGCGCCATCCAGTTGGTTACCAACGGCATCATGCTGGGCGACTATCGGCCCGACAACGTCGACGACGAAGTCGATATCCGCGTGCGTTTCCCCGAGAACCTGCGCAACCTGAGCCAGCTTGATCGCCTCACGGTAAATACCTTGCAGGGCAGCGTGCCTGTCAGCAATTTCGTGACGCGGGTGCCGGCCATGCGCGTTGGTAGCCTGGAACGTACCGACGGCGTTCGCGTAATGAAAATTGCTGCCGATGTAGAGGAAGACATTTCGGTGGACGAACACGTCGAGAAGCTGGAAGCGTGGGTGTTGGCCGGAGGGGTCGATCCGGCGGTGTTCGTCAATTTCCGTGGTGAACAGGAAGATCAGGCTGAAAGCGAAGAGTTCCTGCGCAATGCCTTCGGTGTGGCGATTTTCCTGATAGCCATTGTGCTGATCATCCAGTTCAACAGCTTCTTCCAGACACTGCTGATTCTCACCGCCATTGTGTTTTCAACCGTGGGTGTATTCCTGTCACTGCTGATCACTGGTCAGCCCTTCGGTATTGTCATGTGCGGTATTGGGGTCATCTCGTTGGCGGGGATTATCGTCAGCAACAACATTGTGCTGATCGATACATTCAACCGGCTTCGCGTTCGCGGTATCAGCGCCAGCGAAGCGGTGATGCTGACCTGCGCCCAGCGCCTGCGTCCGGTATTCCTCACCAGTATCACAGCTGTGCTGGGTTTGTTGCCGATGGCGTTCAGCCTCAACTTCGATCTGGTTAACCGCAACATAGAAATCGGTGGACCTTCTACTCAATGGTGGTCACAGCTTTCGATCGCCATTGCCGGTGGTTTGATGTTTGCCACCGTGCTTACGCTGGTACTTACGCCCTGCATGTTGGTGATGGGGGAGGTGTGGGGCAAGTGGAGGCAGGATCGCAGGGATAGGAAGGGGAGTTTGGTGACTGCGTAGCGGCGGAATTGGGAGATTCCGACCTGCCGCCAGTTACTGCAGACATGAAATCCAGACATGAAAAAGGGCAGCTTTTTGGGGCTGCCCTTTTTCATATCTGGCGCACTTGGCAGGATTCGAACCTGCGACCCTCTAGTTCGTAGCCAGATACTCTATCCAACTGAGCTACAAGTGCGTGTCTGAAGAGGCGCGCATTTTCTGGCAATAGGCGTGGAGTGTCAATTACAAGTTTCGGCGTGGCAGTAGTGCTCTTACAATGCCGGCACCGAAACCGGAGGACCTCCCTGTATGCGCGACCTGACCCAAGGCCCTATTACCAAAACGATCATTGCCATGGCGGCACCGGTTGCGGCGGGGATGATTTTCCAAACCCTGTATTTGCTGGTGGATCTCTACTTTGTAGCTGCCCTTGGTGACGCGGCAGTGGCCGGGGTTGGTGCTGCCGGTACCTTGATGTTCATGGTGATGGCGATAACCCAGATCCTTGGCGTGAGCACCGTGGCACTGATGTCGCAGTCGGTAGGGCGCAAGGATCAGTCTGGTGCCAACCTGGTATTCAACCAGTCGATGATGCTTTCAGTGGGCCTGGGCGTACTCACGTTGGTTGTTGGCCTGCTGAGTGCCGATACCTATATGGCACAAATCGCAGCCGATATGGCAACGCGTGAGCAGGGTGCCATCTTCCTGCGGTGGTTCATTCCCGGTATGGCGCTGCAGTTTGCATTGATGGCAATGGCGTCAGCGTTGCGCGCCACCGGAATTGTCAAACCCGGCATGCTGGTGCAGATGATTACTGTCGTGCTCAACACCATTCTGGCGCCGATATTGATTGCCGGTTGGGGGCCAGGGCCTGCGCTGGGGGTGATGGGTGCCGGCCTGGCGAGTTCGATTTCGGTCACCGTAGGTATCGTTATCCTGCTGTACTACTTCATCAAGCAGGAAAAATACGTGAAGTTCGACAAGTCCCAGTTCAAACCGGATATGGCGGTATGGAAACGTATGCTGGATATCGGGCTACCAGCCGGTGGTGAGATGCTGCTGATGTTTGTGTACTTCGCCGTGATTTATCTGGTGATCCAGGATTTTGGTGCCGCTGCACAAGCCGGCTTCAGTATCGGCGGCCGCATCATGCAATCGATATTCATGCCGACAATGGCGATTGCGTTTGCAATCGGGCCTATCGTGGGACAGAACTTCGGTGCCGGCCGCTTCGACCGGGTGAGGGAAGCCTGCAAGATGGGCATTCTGCTCAACGCCGCGGTAATGCTGGTAGTGACCATTCTCGTGCAGATCAATCCGCAGTTGCTGATGCGCGGCTTTACAGAGGAGGCGACTGTACTGGAAGTCGGTGGTGACTTTCTCAGTATCATCTCGCTGAATTTCGTGGCACAGGGCGTTGTGTTTTCGTGCTCTGGCATTTTCCAGGGCCTTGGCAACACGCGACCCGCCCTCTTGAGTTCGGCAATCCGTTTGCTGATTTTCATCCCGGTCGCGTTTCTCATGTCGCATCGAGCCGGCTTCGAACTGCATGAACTCTGGTATGTCTCGATGCTGTCGGTCGTGATACAGGCAGTAGTCAGCTACTTACTGGTCCAGCGCGAGATCAAGTTGAAGTCGCACGCTGTGCCGGTAACGGTTGCGGCGTAGCGCAAACCAACGGAGCCGAAGCCGATGCAAGTCGAGATTGTCGATTTTCCTGCAACGCACGTTGCCGCTGTGGAGCACCGTGGGCCCGAAAGTCAAACCTATGTCAGTACACAGAAACTGATCGCATGGCGGCAGGCCAATGGCATACGGCCCGGCATGGGAAACACCTATGGCGTGCACTACACCGATCATCTGAGCGTGTTGCCTGAGGATTACCGCATCGATATCTGCGTGTCGGTGGACAAACCGGTGCGGGACAATCCGCACGGCGTAGTCAGCAAAATGATTCCCGCTGGTCGCTGCGCCAAAGTGCGCAATGTCGGCTCACGCCACGAGATGGTGGCGCCACGTTATCTGTATGAAACGTGGCTGCCGCAGAGCGGCGAAAAGTTGCGCGATTTCCCGATCTTCTTCCACTATGTCAACGTGGGGCCGGGAGTAAAGGAATCCGAGATGATCACCGACATCTATCTGCCGCTGGTGTGAGCAGCGGCAGGGTGACGATGTCTATTGGTCGTCGAGCTGTACGTCAGCGGCTTGACATACACCGGCTTCACAGCGGTTGTTGTCTTCGCAGATAAACTCGAACAATTTCCAGGTCTGTTTGCGCTGCATCGCCCACGGCTGGGTCCATGGTGCTGTGAACGTGGTCGGGTCGTCGATGGTGACTTCGTAGTTGACGTTGGTGCCGTCGGTATAGGTCAAACGTTCAACTACATGGGTATTTGCGCTGGCCAGCGTGAACCGCCGGCTTCCGGATGAAACGCGTCAAGCAGCCACTCGCGCAGGCCAACAGTATCGATTACCAGTGAGTCACCATCGAACCATGCAATCGAATCGCCCATATAGGTATTCTCGAATACAGGTGCATGCGCACGGTTCGGTTCACCAAGCGGGATGTGTCGGAAGAAATGCATGTATTCGTACAGGATGATCAGCTCGCTGTCGGTCTGCACCCATTGCTGCGGATATGGCGAGGCGATCTGCCGTGTCAGTCCGTTCGGCAGACAGACTGCAGTGGGGTCGTCGATGCGCACATCGCCGGTAGTGCGGATGAAGGTCTTGTCGGCGCCGCTTTTGAACGGTGACATGCGCTTGTCGTCATAGAGCGCAGCGGTGGGATTGTCGACTTCAGTGCCCGTATGCTGGAAACCCGGGCCGGCCCACATACCGGTGAAGTCAGGCACACCGCTGGCCATGCGCGGAATTGCTGCTGCATCCGCAGCAAATGCAGAGTGGCACATCAGCAGGGTTGCGATCCCCAATGACAGTTGCTTAAGTTTGCCCCTCATTTCGGCACCACATCTTCCGCCGAGGCGGTGAATACGCTGCGGCCATCGGCAAACGTCACTTTGCCGCCGGAGGCATTGTTGGAGCCGTCACGCGCACGGAAACCTTCTACCATTATCTCGTCACCAATCTTCATCGCGTCGGGGTTGATGCCGCGCCGCATCAACATGCCCGGAGCACCACCGGAGAAACCCCAGGTCGCGACTTTGCCGGCATCATCCTTCACATCTACATAGAACCAGATGTGCGGGTTGCGCCATTCCACCTTGCTGACAGTGCCGGTAACCGCCACCGGGTTGGCCGCATCGTATTCAGCGGCGAATGAATGATGGGCGCTGGCCGCAAGCGGGCACAGCGCCAGCAGTGATGCCGCCAGTAAATTTTTCATGTTGCTCATGACAGTCTCCTTATTCGGCAAGTGGGTCCGGCCGCACCTGGAAATGATAAACGATCGACGTGGCACCCTTGCCGGTTTCCATGTGGAATGGTGCGCGGCTGCTGTAAGTGGCCCAGATACCGCGGCCTTTCCAGCCAGTGTTGGGGTCGTCGATACGGCCGTCCATCCACTTGGTATAAAAGCCGAGCGGGTAGGGCACGATCATGCGCACCCACTCACCTTCGTTGAGTGCCAACAGAGCGCCGCTCTGGTTGCCGGTGTTGACCGGAGTGTTGGCGCCGAGGCCCAGTGAATCGAACTGATCCACCCAGGTGTAATAGCTGCTTTCGACGCTGCCGGACGTACCGAGGTTTTTGAACTGTGGCATCGGTTCGGTAAAAAAGCTCCACCCCTCGGCACATTGCTGGCCGGTGGCTGCCGGACCGTTGAGTGCGCCAGTACATTTGCGACGGTCGAAGCTGGCCATGTGGCCGCTGGCCAGCGCCACCCACGCCACGCCATCGCGGTCGATGTCCATGCCGCGCGGCGAAAAGCCTTCCACCGGAGTGCCATCGGCTTTCAATGGCAGTTCGTAGTACTCGGTGATTGCGGTATTGGCCGGATCGCTGCCAGGAACCAGGCGGGCGATGCCTCCCGGGAAGCCCAGCACAGATCCCCACACCGAGCCATCGACCGCTGGACTGACCGCATAAAAGCCGAAGCCGGGCAACAATTGGGTGTCTTTGCTGGCGTCGGTTTCACCCGGCTTGTTGTAGGAGTCACGCTGGCCATTGCCGTTGGTATCGAGGATGAATGGAGTCCAGCCTTGGGCGGCTTGATAGTCGCCGGTTGCCAGATACTGTTTGGTGTTCAACCAGCCAATGACCTGGCCGCCGCCGCTGGTCCACAGTGTGTTGTCGGCGTCTTCCGCGAACATAAGGTGATGCGTGCCGAAACAGGTATCGATGTGTTTGTACTCGCCGGTGGCTGGATCATACAAGCCGAGCTGACGACCATTGGCTTCGAGCGGGTAGGCCACTGCAGAAGGATGCGTCGAGCCTGCCTGACAGAAGGCCGGGTTATCGCGTCCGCGCACACGAGCAGTGATCCACAGTCGACCATCCTGATCAAACATCGGGTTGTGCACGTTGGCTTTTGAGTCCCAGATGTTCTCGGTACCGAAGTAGGGCGATTCCGCTACTTGTGGACCTGGAACCGGTTCAGCGGCAGGGTCCATCATTGTCAGCGGCACCCGCTCTATCGTATTGGTGACCGGGTCGAGTACCGGCAGGTAGTCGTGGCTTTCTTCGAGGGAACCATAGAGTTTGCCGTTGGCGTTTACCGTGGGATTGCGGCGATCGGTGGACACCACATCGTGCAGGTAGGCAGTTGGATCAGCCCAGTCCCATTGCGTAATTACAACATTGCGCTCAACCCCTGCAGGACGTGCTGGTACCGGTGGCAGTTCACCAGCGGCGATGCGGTCACTCCAGTCGCCGAACATCTTCGTCGTGCCTTCAAGTCCCATGCTGGTCAGTGTGCGTGTCATGAAGCCACCAGCCTGGCCGGACTGGATACGGCGTGCCCACGCGGCAGCGCTGGTGTCGTAGCCATTGAATAGCGCCGGCAGTTCACGCGTGGCTTTGTTGCCGATTTGATGGCAGACGATGCAGCCACCCGAACCGATCAGTCTTACGTAGTCGGCTTGTTGCTTTACGTTCGGATGAATGCCGTTGCCGGTAGGGCCGGTGCCGGGAAACTGCGAAGCATCAGGAATCTGCAGCAGCGAGAACCAATAGCCTGCCGGGTAGTACTCCGCAGCGGCGGCAGCATCGGGTGCAACGTTGGCAGTCAGATCAAGTGAAACGCCCGGCTGACTCTGCACCCTGGCGGAATCGACAAGGCCGTAACCGCGCACCCAGATGTCATAATTGCCAGCGGGGAGGTCTGGAATCAGGTACTCACCGTTGTCGTTGGTAACGACAGTGCGAGCGAAACGGGTTGGCAAATCACGGGTTTCGGCGATAACCCACACACCGGCTTCAGCGCCGGCACTGCTGGTGACACGGCCGCGTATTGCAGAGCTGGTGGCAGTGGTAACCGGTGCGGCTGTCGTCGGTTCACTGGCCGTGTCAGGTGCTTGTTGACTGCAGCCAGCAAGCGCGAGGCCGCCCAGCAACACGATCAATGACGCCTGCGTTTTCATGTGATTTCTCCCCTGCAAGTCTTTTGCTTTTTGGATAACGCGCCTCGTGACGGGCGTTGACTGAGCCTAACAATGCGCGTGGGTACCCA
>CAISOD010000159.1 GCA_903887045.1 uncultured Gammaproteobacteria bacterium
GCCGCATACACCATGCCGGGCAGGCTGATGTCGATGCCGTACACCTGGGTGCCGTTGGTGGAGGCGGGGATATCTATACGCGGCATCGATTTGCCGATGATGGTCCACTGCGCAGGATCTTTGACTGGCACATCAGCCGGCACAGTTTGGGTGGCTGCCAGTTTGGCCAGCGCGCCGAAGCCGCTCTGTTTGCCGCTGGCGGCGTGCGCCACGATGCCGTTGCTCACCGTGATTTCGCTGGCAGGGACTTTCCACTGTTGTGCTGCTGCACTCACCAGCATGGCGCGCGCGGTGGCGCCGGCTTGGCGCAGGTAGCTCTGCGAATTGCGGATGGTCTGGCTGCCCACGGTGGCCATGCTGCCCCAGGCTTTTTCCATGCGGTAATGCTCGTTCACGTCCACGTAGGCAATGCGCACTTGCTCCCAGTTGGCGTCGAGCTCGTCGGCCACCAGCTGCGGTGCCGAGGTCATGCTGCCCTGGCCCATTTCAGAGCGGGCGTACTTGATGGTGACGGTGTCGTCTTCGGCGATTTCCACCCAGATGTTGACGCGGGTTGGCGCATCGGCTGCGGCTGCGGCCCAGGCCTTGTTGGTGGGCAGTGTGAAGCCCAGCGCAAAACCGCCAGTGATGGCAGCGCTGGTGAACAGGAACTGGCGGCGTGATGCGTTCAGTGGTGCTTTGGTAGGTGCATTCATGATGGCGTCCCTCACACTTTGGCAATTTCAGGAGCGGTGCCGGCCACATCGTGGATGGCGTCGCGGATACGGGCATAGGTGCCACAGCGGCAGATGTTGCTCATGGCGCTGTTGATGTCGGCGTCGGTTGGCTGCGGAATTTTTTCCAGCAGTGCCGCGGCCGCCATGATCTGGCCGCTCTGGCAGTAGCCGCACTGTGGCACCTGGTGTTTGATCCAGGCGGTTTGCAGTGGGTGCGGGGCAGCGTTGGTGGCCAGGCCTTCAATGGTGGTGATGTTCTTGCCCACAGCAGCCGATACCGGCAACACGCAGGAGCGCACCGGTTCACCATCGATATGAACTGTGCAGGCACCGCACTGGGCGATGCCGCAGGAATACTTGGTGCCCTTGAGGTCGAGCATGTCGCGTATCACCCACAGCAGCGGCATTTCGGGTTCTACATCCACTTGGTGCACTTGATTGTTGATGAGCAGTTCCATCGGGGGGCCTCCGGGGCGCTTTTCTATTGAGGGAGTGACTTGGACACCCCTACTGTATGCCAAGGACGGTAGGGGGTGCTAGCGGGGGTGGTGTTGCGCTTGCCGCAGGAACAGGCGAACGGCCGGATTTCTGGCGAAACCGGAAACTTCAGCTAGACTACCCCCATGAATAGTCCCTACACAGCAGTGGTAAAACAGGACGGCGATTGGTGGATCGGCTGGATCGAAGAGGTCCCCGGCGTCAATTGTCAGGAGCGGACCAAGGAGACTCTGCTGGAGTCGCTTGCCGTCACATTGCGGGAAGCGCTGGAACTCAACCGTGATGACGCCATTCACGCAGCGGGCGAAGGATTCGAGGAGCTACACATAGCAATATGAAACGCCGCGACCTGATTCGATATCTCGAATCACATGGTTGCGAACTGCTCAGGGAAGGCAGCAGACATTCGTGGTGGCACAACCCCTCCCGGAACACTCGTTCAGCAGTTCCGCGCCATCAGGAAATCAACGAGCACCTTGTTCGCAAGATTTGCAGCGATCTTGGGGTTCCCAAGCCATAAGCGCCTGGCCTTGCCGCACCTTTCCAATCCACGATAGCAATCCGGCACCGGCCTGTGACATTGAACAGTATGGACGTATGATGGGGCGCTCTTTTATTCTTCGCCCCCCTGCGGGATGACATTGCAGGGCTGGGCAAAACAACAACAACGAGGTGGGGTATGCGCAAGCCGCGTGCAGTTTCTGGATTCGCGCTGAAGTGGGCCGGGGCGTGCGCACCGTGGCTCGGCTTGGCGCTGTTGGCCCCGGTGGCCCAGGCTCAAGCCCAAGAGGCAGCCGCGCCGCTGCACGAAACCCTGCAGACTTACTGCATCAAATGCCATAACAGCGAAGATTGGGCCGGCAGCCTCGATTTGGACGCCTTCAGCCTCGATCAGGCCGGTAACGACCCGCAAGTGTGGGAAAAAGCCATTGTCCGCCTGCGTGGCCGCTTGATGCCTCCCGCCGGGCAGGACCAGCCCCCGCAGGAAGCGGTCGACGCCTTGATTGCCCACCTTGAAAACTCCGTCGATTCGCATGCCAACGCCGCCAAACATGCGGGCCACGTGCCAATCCAGCGCCTGAACCGCACCGAATTCGCCGCCTCTGTCAAAGAACTGGTGGGGGTGGAAGTAGACCCCAAGCAGGTCCTGCCGAGTGAAATAGAAGTAGAAGGTTTCAACAACATGGCCGGAGCGCTGGGTATTTCGCCCTCGTTCCTGGAGCAGTACCTGTCGGCGGCGCGCAGCGTGGCCAACAAAGCCGTGGGCCAGCCCATCCCGAAAGTAGCCAGCACCTTTTATGCGGCCACCGGTGGCACCGGCGGCGGGCCGGGTTTCAACAACAGCCAGGCCAACCACCGCGATGGATTCCCGCTCGGCAGCCGCGGCGGCATGAGCTTTACCCACGTATTCCCGGCCGATGGCGACTACGAACTCGATTTCCTCGACGCCGACAACCTCAACGCCGGTCTTTACCCCTTCGGCATGCTTACCGAAGCCACCATGGTGATTCTGGTGGATGGCGTGGAAATGGCGCGCCGCAATGTCGGCGGCCCGGAAGACCTGGCGCTGACCGACAAACTGGCGCAGCAAGGCCGAGAAGCCATCGTCGCCAAAATGAAGTTCACGGTTCCGGTCACTGCTGGCCGCCACACCATCACTGCTACTTATATTGAACGCTCATGGGCCATGAGCAACGACACCGCTGGCGGCGGCCGCATCGGCGACATGCCGGTGATCAAGGGCGGCATGCAGATCGCCGGGCCGTTCCAGCCCAAGGGCCTGTCGATGAACGCCAGCCGCGCCAAGGTCATGGTGTGCCAGCCGCTTGAAACCGCCGAAGAGCGCGCCTGCGCCGAAGACATTGCCCGCAATCTGGCCACCAAGGCCTTCCGCCGCCCGGTTGGCGCTGCCGATCTCGACATGCTGATGCCGTTCTACGAGCTGGGCCGCGCCGAAGCCGGCGGTTTTGATGCCGGCGTGATCGAACTGGTGACTGCCATCCTCTCCAGCCCCGACTTCCTCTACCGCTCCATCGACACACCCACCGATGGCGACGCCCGCCCGCTCGATGATCTCGAACTCGCCTCGCGCTTGTCGTTCTTCCTGTGGGGTCAAGGTCCGGATGAACAGCTGATCCAGCTGGCCGCCGACGACAAACTCTCCGACGCCACCGTGCTAAACGAGCAGATCGCCCGCATGCTGGACGACTCACGCGCGCAGGCACTGGTGAAAAACTTTGCCATCGCCTGGTTGAACCTCGACGAACTTGATCAGGTGGAACCGGCTGACCGCACCTTCAACGCCGCCATGCGCAGCAACTTCGAAACTGAGATGCAGCTGTTCCTCTCCAGCGTGCTGCTGGAAGACCGCAGCGTGATGGATCTGTTGAATGCCGATTACACCTTCGTCAATGAAGCGCTGGCACGTCACTACGACATCAAAGGCGTGTTCGGCCCGCAGTTCCGCCGCGTAACACTCGCCAACGAAAACCGTTGGGGCTTGTTGGGCAAGGGCTCGATGTTGCTGCGCACGTCTTACGGTGATCGCACCTCGCCGGTGTTGCGTGGTGCCTGGGTGTTGGATCGCCTGCTGGGCACGCCGCCCACACCACCACCACCGAATGTGGAAACGGATTTGTCGGTGCGTGAAGGCGAGAAGCCCACCACGGTGCGCGCACGCCTCGAAGCGCATCGCGCCAATCCGACTTGCCAGGGTTGCCACGGTGTAATCGATCCGCCCGGCCTTGCGCTGGAAAACTTCGACGTGACAGGCCGCTGGCGCGTAGTGGACGCGGCTGCGAGAGAGCCGATTGATTCCAGCACGGTGTTGTCGAGCGGTGTTGAGATGCATGGCCCGGTTGATTTGCGCCGCTACCTCAACAGCAAGCCTGACCAGTTCCCCACCACGGTGACCAGACGCTTGATGATGTATGCACTCAATCGCGAGATCGAATACTTCGACATGCCAGCGATTCGCGAGATCGTGCGCAAGTCGGGCGAGAGCAATTACACGTTCGCGTCGATCATCGCCGGCATCGTCAACAGTGATGCTTTCCGCCTGCAGGGCGCGGAAGAAGCAGCAGCTGCGGAGCAAGTGGCAAGCAACGACAGCGGTCCAGCACAGTAAATTTGCACCACTCATTGAACGTATACAAAGCGAACGCATAAACAGAACAAGGGAGACGACGATGGCGAATTTCCTGACCAAGAAACACCTTTCACGCCGTACAGTACTGCGTGGCACTGGTGTAGCACTGGCATTGCCGCTGCTGGATGCGATGGTGCCTGCCAGCACTGCACTGGCGCAGACTGCTGCCAACCCGAAAATGCGTGCAGGTTTTTTCTATTTGCCGCACGGCGCCATCATGAACAACACGCCGTTCGGCAAAGAAGCCGATGCGTGGACTTCAAGTGGCAAGGGCGCTGATTTCAAACTGGGGCACATTCTGTCGCCGCTGGAAAAACTCAAGAACTACGTCACCACTTTCGAGAATCTGGAAAACACGGCAGCCGGTGGTTCGGTGCACACGCTGAATCCGGCCACTTGGCTCTCGTGTGTGCGTCCTGATACCGCTGCCAAGGGCGCGTCGATGTCGGTCACGCTGGATCAGTTGATTGCGCAGCAGATCGGGCAGGAAACTGCCTTGCCGTCGATGGAGCTGTCGTCGGAAACCACGATCCAGGTGGCAGCCGGCAACGGTGGTTTTTATGCAGCCACCACTTCCTATGCCAATGCCAACACACCGCTGCCGATGGAATTCAACCCGCGCAAAGTGTTCATCCAGTTGTTGGGTGAAGGTGATACCGCTGCTGAACGCGATGCACTGATCCGCAAGAACGCCAGCATTCTCGACATGATCAGCGAACGCACGCAGTCGCTGCGCAACGAACTCGGCGCTGGCGACAAAGCCAAACTGTCGGACTACCTCGATACGGTGCGTGAAATCGAACGCCGCGTCGACATGGCCGGTTCGCGTGATCTGGCCAACATTGATGTGCCGGATGCACCAGTGGGCGAACTCGACAACTTCGACGAACAAGTGAAAATGATGTTCGACCTCATCGCGCTGGCGTATCAGGCCGACCTCACTCGCGTTGCCACCTATGTGATGGTGGCCGAAGGTACCAACCGCACTTACAACCATGTGGGTGTGCCGGATTCGTATCACCCGGTCAGCCATCACAGTAATGATCGCGAGCGCATTCGTCGCCTCACCATCATCCAGCACTACCATATGACCCGTTTTGCCGAGTTTGTGCAGAAATTGGCCGATACGCCGGACGGCGACGGCACGCTGCTGGATCATTCGCTGTTCCTGTACGGCTCCAACATGGGCAACAGCAACCAGCACGACAACTATCCGCTGCCGGAAGTGCTCGTCGGTGGTGCCAACGGCAAACACGTGGGCGGCAAGAACCTGATCCTGCCCGAGCGCACGCCGCTGGCGAATGTGCATCTGACCATCCTCGACAAACTCGGCATTCCGCAGCCGAGCTTCGGCAACAGCACAGGTGTGCTGTCGGATGTGTGAGCGCACTATGAAAACGATGGATCGCAGAAAATTATTGAAGACAGGCTTCGGCGCTGCTGCCGGCTTCATTGCCGCACCGCTGTGGGCGGCGCAAGCATCGAAACTGCCGACACAGGCACTCGCCGGCAAAGCCACGCTGATCAGCGGCGCGCCCGGCAACGTGATTGCACTCAACACCACGGACGGTGTGGTGCTGGTTGACGCCGGCGCTGCCGACAGCGCACGCGCAGTGCTGGCCACGTTGGATGGCGCCAAAGTAAGCCGGCTGTTCAACACCCACTATCACCCGGATCAGAGCGGCGGCAACGAAGTGTTCGGCAACGAAGGCGCTACCATTCATGCGCATGTAATCACCAAGCAGTGGTTGTCGGCTGACTACTACGTGCCTACTGAAAATCGCTGGGTGAGTGCGTTGCCGGAGAAAGCGCGCCCCACCGAAAGTTTTCGCACCCAGGGTGCGCTGACGTCCGGTGATGAACACATCGAATTCGGTTACCTGATCGAAGCCCACACGCGTGGCGACAGCTATGTGTACTTCCGCGACTCCAATGTGTTGGCTGCTGGCGATGTTGCCTCGCCCGAACGCGATCCGGTGCACGACTGGTTTGCCGGTGGCTGGCTCGGTGGCCGCGTGGATGCACTTGATGATCTGCTCGAACTCGCCAACGACAGCACCATCATCGTGCCCGCATACGGCCCGGTGATGACACGCGCGCAGCTGCAGGCTGAGCGCGACATGATGGTGACCCTGTATGACCGCACCACTGATATGACCGACAAGGGCCGCAGTGCGAAGGACATGCTGGAGGAAGGTGTGCTCAACGACCTGCCGCGCAAATTCACCGATCCGTATCAAATGTTGTACGAC
>CAISOD010000160.1 GCA_903887045.1 uncultured Gammaproteobacteria bacterium
AATCGCACGGAGCTTCCTGTTCGGCGAGGCCAGCAGTTTTGTGCTGTCTGCCAGTCCATGCACGACGCTGCTAGAATCAAAACGCTTCCGTCCTTGATCAGGTCTACCCCATGAAGATTGCAGCATTGCCTGAACAACTACCAGGGAAGCATGACGCCGCCAAGGCTGTTTTTGTCGGTACTCATCGGCGTACCCGACACTGCAATGTCATTGCGTGAAAGGATGTAGGCAACGGCACTGACATATTGCTCCGGTGCCAGTGACTTCAGGTTGTCTGGCGGCATCTTCTCGAACACGAAGGTCACCAGTTCGGCAAGGCTCTTGCCTTTCCACTTGTCAGTGAAGAACGAACCTTTCAAGGGCGTGCCGAACTGGCCATTCGCGAGGCTGGAACCGTGGCAGATCTGGCAGACTTCGCGGTAGGTGGCTTTGCCGGCATCCACTTGTTGCTGGGTGAAGGTCAGCGTTTGCGCGTTGGCTACTGGCGAATGCACTACCAGCAGCAACGACAAAGCGAGGGAGGTGTGGATAAAAGTGGAGAGAGGGAGGGGCTTGAACATCGGGTGTTCCCTTGCAGCGGCTCAGGCAGGTTGCGGCTGGGTGCCCAGCAAGCGTTTGGTGTACACGCTGATCCACCTGGTGATGACGATACCGGCCAGCACATTGCCCACGGCAGCGCCAATGAAGAGACCCTTGAGACCCCAATAGGTATTGCCGAGCAAGGCCAGCGGCACGTAAAACACGAAGAAGCGCAGCAGACTGGTAATGAGACCGTTGCGTGGCGCATGCAGCGCATTGAACGACGAGGCACTCAGCACCACCATGCCCTGGAATGCATAGGACGCCGGCAGTATGCGCAGCACCATGGTGATGATGTCGCGCACGTATTGTTCTTTGGTGAAGATGGCGGCGATCCATGGCGCGCACACAGCAACGATCGCATACAGCGCAAATTGCCACACCAACACAAACTTCAGCGACAGTCGCAAACCCTGGCGCACGCGATCGTAGCGATGGGCGCCGAAGTTCTGGCTGATGAACGGCGGTACGCTCATCGACATGCCGAGCACCACGATCATGATGAAGCTTTCAAGTCGGCTGGCCACACCAAAGGCCGCCACTGCTTCCGGGCCGTAAACGGCGATGGCGGCAGTCAGTACACCGGAGGCCAGCGGCGTAATCATGTTGGCGAGAGCAGCGGGGGCGGTTATCACCAGCAACCGGCGCCACGAATCCAGCAAGTGCTTCATCGCCGGCAGCTTGAAGCGCAGCAGTTTTTCCTTCACGCACAGTTGATAGCTGATAACGACAATGGTGAAGGCCCAGGCAATCACGGTGGCCAGCGCAGCACCGCCAATCCCCATGCCTTCTATCGGACCGATACCGAAGATCAGGATGGGATCGAGAATCGCGTTGATGATGGCGCTGACAATCATCAGCTTGCCATGGAGTTTGGCGTTGCCGGTGGCGCGGATCACGGCGGTGCCGGCAAACTGCATCAATTGCAGCGGCATGCCGAGGTACCAGATCTGCATGTATTCACGGATCAGCGTGACGCGTTCCGGGCGGGCCCCGAGAATGGGGAAAATCCAATCGATGGACAGCAGCGCCGGGATCATGAACAGCAGCCCCAGCAAAAACCCCATCGCCATGCTGGCAAAGGTAATCTCGCAGGCCTGTTCGGGGTTCTTGCTGCCTATCGCTCTACCGACCAGCGCCGAAGTGCCAATGCCCAAGCCCACGCCAAAGTAGGTGAACAGGATGGTGGCGGGGAAGGTGAAGCCAATGGCAGCCAGTTCATCAGTACCGAGCAGGCCAACAAAGAAGGTATTGGCGAGGTAGTACGCAATAACGGCTACTGCGCCAATGGTTGTGGGGACGGCGGTGCGGTAGAGCGCAGTGCCTACTGGATCATTGAGCAGATCGGTCTTGGTTGCCGATCCGGGTGGCCTGGCGGTGGTGGTGGTCAAAGCGTCGGTTCCCAACAGCGGTTGCGGGACGCGCGGATTCTGGCAGCTACCAGCCGTACGCACAACGACACAGACAGCGAAAAACCGGAATTAATTTCAGGTCTTTCCGCGGGACGTACCGGTACCGGCTTCTACGCCGGTACTTCGCCGTTGACGATGGTGCGGATCATCTCGCGGGTGTGGCCGTCGTAGTCGTTGAAGGCCTTGTGCACGCAGATACGGTTGTCCCACATCACCAGCGTGCCCGGCGTCCACCGCAGCCGACAGGCAAATTCTTCGCGGGCGACGTGGCGGGCGAGATAGTCGATCAAAGGGCGGGCCTCTTCGTCCTTGAGGCCCTGGATGCCCAATGCATAGATCTGATCGACATACAGCGCCTTCTTGCCGGTGACCGGATGCGTGCGCACCAGCGGGTGGAAGTTGCCGCGGATCATGGCTGCTTCTTCCTCCATTACCAGCTTCATGTCACCGACGATTTCCTTGCCGCTGGCGTCCTTGCGTACTGTGAGCCGTATTGCTTCGCGTGCGCTCATCAGCACGCGCAGACCGGCGATCAGTTGTTTCATACCATCGCTGAGAAAGTCGTAGGCCAGTTCGGTATTGCACCACCAGGTATCACCACCCCAGGGTGGAATCTGTTTGCCGTAAAGCAGGCTCACGGCCGGTGGCTGCGCCAGAAAGGGCGAATCAGTGTGCCAGCCCTCGCCGAACACTCGATCGACCACTGTGCTGGCGGATTTCAACAGATGCTGCACATTGGGGTGACCCGGCATGCCCTTGGTGTAGGCGTCGGTACCAAAGCTGCCGAAGCGCAGGGTCAGTTTTTCCTGGTCTTCGATGCTCAGGTTCTGGTCTCGGAAGAACACCATCTTGTAGCGGTACAACGCCGACTTTACTTGTTCGAACTGGGCGTCGCTGATTGAGGGGATTTGCACGCCCTGGATTTCGGCTCCCATTGCGGCTGCCAGCGGTACTGTCTTGATCAGAGTGTAGCCGTTGGCAGCGTCGTCGTAATGGGCGGGCGGGTAGAGTTGCATTGGGGTCCCCAAACTTGGTGTTTTTGTTTCGCCCAATCATACTTCAGGGCTGTTCTCCCGTTCGAGCATTCCCATGCGATCCAGATCAAACACGGCACGCGGCTCAGTCCATACCCTGTGGCTGCAGAGCACCTTGCTGCAATCCAATTTCCTCGGCAGCGATACCGAACGCCGTATCGATGTCTATGTGCCCCATGGCCACGATGGAGCCGGCTTGCCGTTGCTGGTCGACCTTGCCGCATTCCTGTCGGGCGGGCCGGTGCATGCCGGCTGGAAAGCCTTTGGCGAAAACCTGCCGGAGCGGCTCGATCGTTTGATTGCAGAAGGCATCGTGCCACCGGTGGTAGTGGCGATGCCCGATTGCTTCACCAAGCTCGGTGGCAATCAGTACATCAACAGCAGCGTTATGGGGCCGTGGGCTGATGTGCTGATGCAGGAAGCGGTGCCGCTGGTGGAAACACGGTTCGGCTGTGGCGGCATTGGCCGCCGCGGGGTGTTCGGCAAGAGTTCGGGCGGCTATGGAGCGATGGTGCACGCGTTGCTGTATCCCGATTTCTGGGCGGCTGCTGCTTGCCATAGCGGTGACATGGGCTTCGAACTGATGTTCTTCAGTGAATTCGCCGGCGTGTTGCGCACGCTGTCGGCCTACGACTTCAA
>CAISOD010000161.1 GCA_903887045.1 uncultured Gammaproteobacteria bacterium
ACGTGCAGTTTCTGCAACATGCCGGACACCTGTGCACCGACATCGATGAAATGGCTGGGCTTCAAGGTACCTGACGAGGCAATGGTGTTCTCGATCGAACCGATTTCAGCGCGAGCCAATAGCGGCTGATCGCTCGCCTGTTGCTCATCACTGCGGGTGAAGTACCACGCCCCGGCGGCTGCCACGACCACGGCAGCAGCAATAATGACTTTCTTGAAGGACTTGCGACGAACAACAGTTTGCATTGGGAGAAATCCGGACTTGGGGAGAACAAGGGCGTTCCAACAGGATTAAACGCCCTGCAAAGAGCAGGGTTTACCGCTAATAGTGCAGCTAAAAAGGAAAAAATGACTCGTCAGTCAGAATTGCTGCCGCCAGCTGCCGGCAGCAGCTTCTGGTCACGCACCAGCGCGCTCAAATCGGTGTAGCCACCCACACTGACACCATCAATGAATATCTGCGGCACCGTAGTGCGATTGGAGCGTTGCCGCATCTCCTGATAGCGCGCGACGTCATGGGTGACATCGATGTCTTCGTACTGATAGCCGAGCCTGGTCAGCAATTGCTTTGCTGCCTGGCAATAGCCGCACCAGTCCTTCGAGTAGATAACAATAGCGGGCATCGCAGTAGCCTCAGGCAGTGCCGTTGCTGAGGCGTATCACCGCCTCAAGGGTAGCTTTGGCGGCACCGCTGTCGATACAGGCGGCGGCCAATTCAGCGCCGTTCTTCAAATCGGTTGCCTTGCCGGCGATCAACAAGGCGGCGGCCGCACCGAACACCACGATGTCGCGGTAGGCATCCTGTTGCCCGGCCAGCAGCGCCTGCAAACGGCTGGCGTTGTACGCAGCATCACCGCCCTGGATATCAGTAATCGTTGCGCGCGGCAGGCCGGCTTGGTCGGGGGTTACTTCCAGATCGGACAACTCGCCCTGCTCAACACTGCACACGGTGTTGCTGCCGAGTGTGCTGAGCTCATCAAGACCGCCGGCGCCGTACACGACCCATGCGCGCTCACAACCAAGCCGCGCCAGCGTTTCCGCCACCGGACGCACCCACTCTTTCGCGTACACACCAAGCAAATAGCGCTGAACGCCGGCCGGATTGCACAGTGGACCCAGCAGATTGAAGATGGTGCGCACACCGAGCTCGGCCCGCACCGGGCCTACATGCTTGAACGATTCGTGGTGACGCGGCGCCAGCATGAAACCGTAGCCGACTTCGCGCAGCATGCGTTCGATCACCGGAAATCCGGCGTTGATGTTGATGCCGAGTGCAGTCTGCACATCGGCAGTACCCGACTTCGACGACACCGCGCGGTTGCCATGTTTCGCTACCGGCACGCCGCAGGCAGCAACCACCAACGCCGTGGCGGTTGAGATATTGAGCGTGTGCATGCCGTCACCGCCGGTGCCAACGATATCCATTGCTCCCGCAGGTGCCTTGATCGCCAGCGCCTTGCTGCGTATCACCGATACCGCCGCACTGATTTCATCGACCGTCTCGCCACGCATGCGCAGGCTCACCAGCAGCGCCGCAATCTGCGCCGGCGAGGCAGCGCCATCCATGATGAGGCCGAAGGCCTGCTGCGCTTCGGCAAAGCTGAGAGGCTGCCCGGCAACAGTTTTGGCGAGCAGTACTTTCAACTCTGCAGATGAAGGCGATGGTGCGGCAGACATGTTCAGCGATTCTTCATTTCAAGCGCGAGCAAGGTGTTCTGCATCAGCGACGCGATGGTCATCGGGCCAACGCCACCTGGTACCGGCGTGATCCAGCTGCACTTGTCCTTGATGTTGTCGAAGTCGACATCGCCACGCAGCTTGAAGCCTTTTGGATCTGATGCATCAGGCACGCGAGTGGTGCCGACGTCGATCACGACTGCTCCTGGCTTCACCATGTCGGCCGTAACGAACATCGGCTTGCCGATGGCAACGATGAGGATGTCGGCACTGGCGCAGATTTCCTTCATGTTGGCGGTGCGGCTGTGAACCAGTGTGACAGTGGCATTGCCGGGGTTGGTGTTGCGCGACATCAATACGCTCATCGGCGTACCGACAATGTTGCTGCGGCCAACGACTACGCAATGCTTGCCGCTGGTGTCGATGTTGTTGCGCTTCAGCAATTCCATGATGCCGTTTGGCGTGGCCGAGATATAGGTGGGCAGACCCAGCAGCATGCGACCGAGGTTTTCCGGATGAAAACCGTCGACGTCTTTGCGCGGATCAATGGCTTCGGTGACTTTGTCTTCGCTGATGTGCTTCGGCAGCGGCACCTGCACGATGAAGCCGTCGATGCTCGGGTCCTTGTTGAGCCTGTCGACCACGGCGAGCAACTCGTCTTCAGTGATGGTGGCGGGATAAGTCAACAGTGTCGAATCAAAACCACAGGCTTTGCAGGCCAGTACCTTGTTGTTGACGTAGGTCATGCTGCCACCGTCGCTGCCCACCAGCACAGCTGCCAGATGCGGCACCTTGCCACCGGCCGCCTTGATGACGGCTACCTTGCCGGCGATTTCTTTTTTGAGTTGATCAGATGTGGCTTTGCCGTCGAGTAACTGCATGAAGACCTCGTGGGTGTTGTAGTGGGTGTTGTACCGGGAAAATTGCGGCGATCCCCCAAATTGGGATGGGGATAAAGCAAAGGGCGCATTCTATTCCAGCCGTCGCCCTACGGGCTATGGCGGACAAGTCCGGCCGCGCCCGGTGGGCTATGCCGGGCAAGCTTCACCTGAATTCAAACGCATCTACCACGGAGGGGCAGGTAGCCATGCCGTAGGGACCTCTGAGGCATGGATGCCGAAGGGAGCTACAGGGACGTATTCACGCGTGTCCCGGAGGTATGGCTACGTGCTCCGACCTTAGCAGGACATACTCATATCCGTTCCAACGCCTCCAGCATCAAACCCTCAGTGAGAATCTGCGGCAACACTTCTGCCGGCTTCGATGCATCGGCGGGGAACATCAGGTAGAGCGGGACGCCGCTGGTTTCGTATTGCTTCAGCACTTCGGTGATGGCGGGGTCGTTGTTGGTCCAGTCGCCTTTGAGGTAGGTGACGCCTTTGTCTGTCATCGCGGTGATGAAAGCCTCGGAACCCAAGGCTACTTTCTCGTTGACGAGGCAGGTGATGCACCAGGCGGCGGTCATGTTGATGAACACCGGTTTGCCTTCGGCACGCAGAGCTTGCAGGCGGGCAGCGCTGTAAGACTCGTAGTTCTCGCCGGCTTCGGCAGCGGCAATTGTGGTGGCGGTACGTACTTGCAGGAAGGGAGTGAACAGTGTGCTGCCGGCACCACCTACGCACAGCATGATCAACAGCAGACTGGCGTGACGCATCCAGCCCTGCGCGTTGTGGCGGTATTGGTAGAGCCAGCAGGCAAAGGCAAGGATTACGCAGCCGGCGACCACGAGTGCCATCGCGTTGCTGTCGGTCTGTTGGCCCAGCACCCACAACAACCACACTACGGTGGCGTAAAGCGGAAATGCCAGCAGCTGACGGAAGGTCAGCATCCACGGACCGGGGCGCGGCATCAGCTTTGCCAGTGCCGGTACGAACGACAATATTACGAAGGGCAGCGCCATGCCGAAGCCAAGTGCGAGGAATACTGTCAGCGCCACCGGCATCGACTGCGTGAACGCAAAACCAAGCGCAGCTCCCATGAACGGCGCCGTACACGGACTCGCCACCACTGCGGCCAGCACGCCGGTGAAGAACGAACCGGCATAACCATCTTTATCCTGCAGGTCGGCACCGACTCCCATCACCGAGGTGCCGAATTCGACCACGCCCGACATGGAGAGACCCATGACAAAAAACAGGAATACCAGCGATGCCACAAACCAGGGCTGCTGCAGATGAAACCCCCAACCGGCCGCGGCACCACTCGCCTGCAGACCCAGCAATACCGCTGCCAGCGCAAGGAACGACAACATGACGCCGCTCATGTAACTGAGGCCATGCAAACGCTGTTCACGGATAGGGGTGTGTGTCGACGACGCCAGATGCAGCACCTTCAGCGACAACACCGGAAATACGCAGGGCATCAGATTGAGAATCAGTCCACCAAGCAACGCAAACAGGAACGCACCTGCAATCGACACATCACCACCGACGGTGTTGATCGGAGCAGCAAGCGGACTTGCCTCGCTTGCAGCGGCTGCTGCCAGCGGGTCGATGGCGGCATTGACCTGATAGGACGTCTGCTTGCCCTCAGCGTCAGTCACCAACAACAAGCCGCCTACTCGTTCCGGCACTTGCCGCTCAACCCGACGATGCTGTTTCTGCTTCAACTGCAAGGTGCTTTGTTGCGACGTGATCTGTTGCGGCGCGATGTAGTCGACAACGCGGTGTTCATCCGGAATGAAACTGATATTGCCGGCATTGGCGAAGATACTGTCGGTGGCCTGTACCAGCAGATTGAGCTCGCCAGCAGAGAAGGAAAAGGTGGAAGACAGGGAAATGTCGCTGCGCGGCAGCGAGGCGCGTGTGCGTTCAAAGCCATAGAGCCACGGCGTGTTGGCCTCTGCCGCGCTGCCGGCCGGCAACACCGGCACTGTAAGGCTTACGGTGGCGCCACCGGGAATACAGATGTCTTCGCACTCCAGCCAGTTGGCCTGCGCAGTCACGGCAACTTCGCTGCCGCTGAAATCGGCTGGAATCGTCAGCGGAATCAGCTCGAACACTTCTCCGGTATAGCCGAAATCCACCAGGTCGGCCGGCAGGTTGAAGCGCTCAGGCGTTGGCCACAGGATGTCACCGGCAGTAACCCCGGCAGGCAACTGCCAGCTAATCTCGGTGGCCTTGCCGGCATCGCCGGGATTGATCCAGTAGGTGTGCCAGTGCTCGGCATGCTCAAGTCGCAATGCCACCCACAAGGTGCTGCCGGCCACCGCGCTGTTGGTCTCTGGAACCAGCCTTGCTTTGACGTGTTCGCTGCTTTGTTCTTCACCGGCGACGCCGGCCGATTGCGCCAATGCGCCAACGCTGGCCACCAGGCTTGCTGCAACGCTGAACAGCACCAGCAGCAGCTCAGGCAACATTTTGACTGTTTTATCTATCGGCATTTTCAATTGTCCGTTTGTCTATTGCTGCAGGGCCGCACTGTCGGCCCCGGTTTTTTCCATCGTACTCGTATGACCGCGAAGCGCTCGCTTGTCTTTCGCCAAGGGCATCATCATTGCGCAGCCAGTACTTCCGGCTTGGTGGCGGCCAGGATGTCGCGGATGGCCGTGCGCTCATCAGCCGGCAATGAGAATCCCGGCAACAAGGCTGTGTTGCCATCCAGTACGGCAGCTATGTCGGCGAACAGCACACTCTTCACGGGTGCCGGCAGCGCATCTATGGCAGCGGAATACACCAGATAGCTCAGGCGATAACGAAAGGTACGTGTCTGCAGGTCAAGCTGCCGCAGCGATTTGCCATCGGCACTCAACGGACCGCGCTGCTCGAACCATTCCCGATAACCGGAATTGCCTTCGATTTTGTCAGTAAGCGGTGCTTCTTCTGTCATGAACAAGGCCGCCAGTACCGGCTGCACCAATGTCTGCAAGGCGGTGGTTTCGGTATTCGGATTGGCAGCCAGCACTTTGCGGCTCTCGTACTGCAACCGCACGATACGGTTCTGTACGTCCACCTGATGCTGCAACACCTGCAGCGCCACGATGTCGCTGGTCTGGCGCGGATAGGCTTTCAGATCGACAAAGGCCGACAGATCGCTCTGGTTGCTTACCCCGTGCCAAGGTCGCTCTGCCAGTTGGCTGGCATCACTGACGATGAAGTTGCCAAGATGAATCTGCTCACCGGTGTTGCCGGTTACATACCAACCACCAAAGCGCGCTTCCATCGGCGTTGCCATATCGGTGATCTCGCTCAACTCGTGCGACACGATGTTGCCGTCACTGCCGGTGATCACTGAACTCAGCATGAGACGCGGCACACCGCCGCCGGTCATCGAGTAGGTGTCGTGGCAGCGCAGACAGCGGGTGGTCTCCTGCTTGAACGGTACTTCGGCGGCGGGGTCCTGCTTCACATCGAAGAATACCGGGCCTTGCACCGGGTCCATCGCGGCAATTTCGACCGAGGTGCTGCCGGGCACAAAGCCCACATAGATATCGTCGGTGAAGAACAGCGAGCGTGGATTAGTGGGTTCGATGAAGCGCTGCTTCAGGCTGCTCTTGGAAAACACCAATACCTGCGACGACGGATCAATGTTGAGCGCCGCCAGAATGCCGTCGAGATAACCGCGGCCGGCAGCGTCGTGCGGCAGCTTGGCGCCACTCTGCTGCAGTTGCTGCATCAGCTGGGAGAAGGCATCGGATGGCGCGGTTTTGCCGTAGCCCATCAGCGGGTATTCGGCGTCGTAGACCAACTGGGCGACCGCCGGCATGGCCGTGGTCAGTGCCAATACGCTGATCACGAACGGACGACAGAACACCTGATTGAAGTATGGGATAAATGACATCTAACACCCCGAATTTGTTGGGAAAACCAGCCGCATTATAGCCGAACCGCCCGGTTTTCCTCGCCTGGCAATGGTGCTAGACTGCGGCGCCTTTTACAGTTGCTGCCGGAGTATTCAGCCCGCCCGGTGGTGTACACCAATTCAATTCTCCAACCCAAACTCTACCGAAGAACGAGGAAATTCGTCATGACGCATCTGTCAGATATTGAAATTGCCCAGGCTGCCACCGCCAAGCCCATTATCGAAATCGGCGCCAAGCTCGGCATCCCCACCAGCGCGCTGCAGCCCTACGGCCATACCAAGGCCAAGATAGATTACGGCTTCATCAAGCAACAACAGAGCAACAAAAATGGCAAATTGATCCTCGTGACCGCCATTTCGCCAACGCCCGCCGGTGAAGGCAAAACCACGACGACTGTGGGTTTGGGCGACGGCCTCAGCCGCATCGGCAAAAAAGCCGCCATCTGCTTGCGCGAACCGAGCCTCGGTCCCTGCTTCGGTGTGAAAGGTGGTGCTGCTGGTGGTGGTTACTCGCAGGTTATTCCTATGGAAGACATCAACCTGCACTTCACCGGTGACTTCCACGCCATCGGCTCTGCCCACAACTTGCTGTCGGCCATGATCGATAACCACATCTACTGGGAAAACTCGCTCGGCCTCGACAGCCGCCGCATCTCCTGGCGCCGCGTGATGGATATGAACGACCGCTCGTTGCGTGACATCGCCATCGGTCTCGGCGGCCCCGGCAACGGCTTCCCGCGCCAGACCGGTTTCGACATCACGGTTGCCTCCGAAGTAATGGCCATTTTCTGTCTCGCCACCGACCTGAAAGACCTGCAGCGTCGCCTTGCCAACATCGTTGTTGGCCAGACCCGCGACAAACAGCCGATCACTGCCAAGCAGATCAACGCTGACGGCGCCATGACTGCCCTGCTGAAAGACGCCATCCTCCCCAACCTGGTACAGACGCTGGAAGGCACGCCTGCCTTCATCCACGGCGGTCCATTTGCCAACATCGCCCACGGTTGCAACTCGGTAATGGCCACCACTACCGCATTGAAACTGGCTGATTACGTAGTGACTGAAGCCGGCTTCGGTGCCGACCTCGGCGCCGAGAAGTTCATGGACATCAAGTGCCGCAAAACCGGCCTGGCGCCTTCCGCTGTTGTCATCGTGGCCACCGTGCGCGCATTGAAGATGCACGGCGGCGTGCCGAAGGACCAGCTGAAAGGCGAAAACCTGGAAGCACTGAAAAAAGGCTTCGCCAACCTGGAACGCCATCTGCAGAACGTGGGCAAGTTTGGCGTACCTGCGGTTGTGGCAATCAACAAGTTCGTGCACGACACCGACGCCGAACACAAACTGCTGGCCGAGCTTTGCTCAGCTGCCGGCGCCAAGGTCATCCTGTGCACGCACTGGGCTGAAGGCGGCAAAGGCACCGAAGAACTGGCCAATGAAGTGGTGCGCATGTGCGAACAGCCGAACCAGTTCAACTACCTGTACAAGGACGACGCCACGCTGTGGGAGAAGGTCAACACCATCGCCAAGGAAATCTACCGTGCGTCCGACGTGACGGCCGACGCCGCCGTGCGCAAACAGTTCGACGAGTTGCAGCAGCGCTACGGCAACTTCCCGATCTGTATGGCGAAGACGCAATCGAGCTTCTCGACCGATCCCACCAAGATGGGCGCCCCAGTGAACCACACCGTGCACATCCGCGAACTGCGGCTGTCGGCCGGCGCCGAGTTCATCGTGGCCGTTTGCGGCGAGATCATGATCATGCCGGGCCTGCCGAAAGTGCCGTCAGCCGAGAAGATCTACGTCAACGACAATGGACAGATCGACGGTTTGTTCTAGACAGCAGTCGTACGACACCAACAAAAAAGGCGCGAACATTCGCGCCTTTTTTATGGTCCGGAGCCTGGCCATCGGCCCGAATGTTCAGGGCGCCGGCTGAGGCAGCTCGGCTACCGGTGCTTCCGGTACGGCCGCGCCATTACGGGCTGCGCTCAATAACGCAGTGAGCCGCTCTACTTGATAGGACTCGCTGCCAAAACGTTGTTCGTTTATCTGCTGTAACACTGCCAGCGTCTCGGCTGCATCACCGAGCTCGCCGAAGTTGATTTGGGCTTCAATCAGCTCAGCCAAATTGCCGTTGTCGCCACCGGCTTCGTGCGCCATGCGGAAGAACACCACTCCCTGCGGATATTCGCCGTCCAACATGGCGGCTACTCCCTGCAGTCGCAACAGGTAGCCCTGCATGGTCGGGTTTTCCAGCACACTGGCCTGCTGGTTGGCGGCCACCAACAACCGCCCCATGTCTTCGGGACTAACGTGGGTGCATTGTCCGCTGTTGATTACGCTCAGCATGTTGTCCATGGCATTCAGTGCGTAGACGCTGGCGGGATATGCCGCCAGTCGCCTGGCTGCTTCAATCAGCAGCTCTGGTGCGCTCTCCATCAACAGGCAGCGGATGAAAACTGCATGCAGCACAGGGCCGGCATCCTGCTTGTCGATGTCGGCTGCCGCCTGCAGCTGGCTGTAGGCTTCGTCATACTGCCCGTTGGTGGTCAGTACATTGGCAAGGGTAGTGCGTGCACGGGACGATTGCGGATGGTCAGCGACTGCCTGGGTAAACATCAGCTCCTCGTGGCTCCACTCCTGTACCCGGGCAAAGGTCTGCAGCAGCAGCACCAGCACGAATACCGTCAGCAGCGCGCCAGACAGTCTGGGGTTGCCGTAGGTCGTTGCATAGAACATGACAGGCAGCAACAACCCCGCCAGCGCGAGATAGTTGCGATGTTCGAACACCAGTTCGAGCGGGATGACAGTGGACTCCAGCAAATGGGCAACCAGAAACCAGACTATTCCGAATGCCACCACCGGCGCCCGCTTGCGCAGCAAGACAACCAGGCCGGCCAGCGACAGCATGAACAGCAGCAGCAAGGCTGTCACCGGGTCGAGAGCGCCGGTTGCCACGACATCGTCGTGGAAGAGGCTCATATCGCTCAAACGCGGCAACAAAATCAATTTCATGTAGAACGGCACTACATGCAGTTGGGTGAGCAAGCGCTCGCCAAGCGTGAAGGTGCGGGTACTGTAGTCGATGATCTGGTCGAAATGGGACAGCAGATAGAGGCCGCCACCTGCCAGCGGCAACAGCGCAAACACCAGCAGGAACAATTGCAGCGGCCTGGCCATCGTGAAACTGCTGCCCGTTTTACGCCACGCCAGCGCCTCACACGCCAACACGAACAGCGGCAACAATACCCCGGTTTCCTTCGAGAACACCGCCAGTCCCTGCAACAGCGGATACAACAGGAATGCCAGCAACCAGTAACGGTAGCTCCATGCCGTTTCACGCCGTATTGCAAAATAGGTCAACAGGCCGAGCAGCATGAACAATGCGGCCAATATGCTCATGCGTTGCACGACATAAAGCACGGTGCTGACCTGTAGTGGGTGTAACAACCACAACGCCGCCGTCAGGCCGGCACAGAGGGTTCGCCGCTGCGCGTCCACTGCCGGTACCAGTAGTTGCAATGCGTGCTGCAGCACGCGCAACAACAACACAGCGTTCAGCAGATGCAGCAACAGGTTGTGGAATTTATAGCCCCAGGCCGACAGTCCGTACTGCAGGCCGCTCAGCACGAAGCTGACAATGGAGACACTGCGCCCCAGCATCCCGCTGGTGTTGTGCGTCACCGAGTAGACAAAGGCATCCCAGTCCATTTCTTCCAGATGCACCTTGACGATGTTCTGCCAGTCATCAAGGACGAAAGGCCCGTTCAGGCCGGGCCAGTACAACACGCAGGCTAGTACCAGCACACCGACGCAGGCCAGCGGCAATCGCAACTTGACAGCGATATCGATCATAAGCGGGAGGCATCAGGCAGCGCCGTTGGCGCACCAACAAAAAAGCCAGCCTCGTGAGAAGCTGGCTTCTGTTTCCAACCGGCAAGAACCGGCTTTAATAACCAGCAGCTTTATCAGTTGCAGCTGCTTGGGATGAACTTGGTGCCAACAACAGGGCTGCAGTTCCAGGTCACACCGCCTTCTGCAGTTTCGGTGGGTACCATTGCCAAGGTCACTGCGACGCCGCCAAGCTGCGAAGCCTTGCCGACTACCTGGATCTGGGTACCGGTCCAGGTCACACTGCGGGTCATGCCCGAAGAAGTGTTCGGCACCGTGAGCTGCGTGGTGGTAGGCAGCGTGCTATTTATGATTATGTATTCACCGACCTGGTTTTTGGCAGTAGTAGCGGCCAACAGCAGTTCAGATGCTTTGGCACGTACGGTGTAATCCTGGTAAGTCGGCAGTGCGACGGCGGCCAGAATGCCGATGATCGCGATTACGATCATCAATTCGATCAGGGTGAAACCCTTTTGAACTTTCTGCTTCATGTTTTGCATGGAAGTGCTCCTGTTGTTTGCAATGTAGTTGTTGGTCGACATATCGGATTTCCCCTGACGGAGCAGGATCAAGCGTCAATGTTGACCCCAATGCTAGCAATACTTGCGCCACAGAACGGGCTTTTTTCATGTTGTCACCATAGCGTGCGGCCCAGCACCGAATGTGGTGAACCAAAGCGCTAACAGGCCAAGAATGCCGGCCTAAACGCCAACCGGGCCCGCAACTCAGCACTGATACGACTGACAAAAGCCGCTTCAGACTGACAAAATTTGTCACTCTATGACAACACCGCTGGTGTCGCTGGCTTTGGTTGCCTTGGCATTTGACCCCTGTGGCAGTCGCCTCTTACCATCCAAAGCCTGTGTTGCTTCTTAATGCCACCACAGTCACCAAAGCGATCAAAGACCCGCTGCAGCATAAATAAAAACAGATTAAGGGGATCAGCATGGCACGTACCAGCAAGACCCAGACCGTCAAAACCAATTCCGCCAAAACCAGGGCCGTCAAGCCCAAGTCTGTCAAGCCCAAGTCTGTCAAGACAGACGAGAGCACCAGCAAGCAAGCCGTCACCAACCCAAAGACCGAATTCCGTTTCTACGACAACCGCCAGAACTACCTGTCGTTCATCAACACCTGTAACGAAAAGTCTGCCATCGCCAAACGCGTCGGCAAGGAATTCCAGCACCTGCGGCCGATACCGCCTGCGCTGCGCTTCTATGACGCAGGCATGGGAGACGCCACCGTACTCAGCGACTGCCTGCGTGACTTGCACCACCGTTTTCCTACGGTGCCGGTTGTCGTTGTTGCCAAGGAAATCAGCATGGAAGACGTGCGCATCGGCCTCGACAAAATGGTCGACCGCTTCTGCGAGCATCCCGCCACCGTGCTGGTACTGACCAACCTCAACTACTCCGATTGCCGCCTGATGCCGTCGAATGTTGCCTCGGCCAATGCGATGAATTGGCAGGAAATCAAACTCGAAGGCACAATGTCGTACGGCTACAAACAACAGCTGGAAAGCCTGCACCCGCTGTTTGCGCACGGCTGGGAAACCCAGACCAGCAAGACCTCCGGTAATCCCTTGTTCAAGCGTCCTTCAGTAGTGGTGATCTACCGTCAGGATCATCAGATACTGCTCGACGCGGTGATTCCACGGCCCGGTATGCAGAACTGGTATTTCGATTTTGTGCTGGCGTCACAGCCATGGCGCGCACGCACGTCGGCAAAATTCAAAGCCGAGAA
The DNA here is from genome assembly GCA_903887045.1 of uncultured Gammaproteobacteria bacterium. GTDB lineage: Bacteria > Pseudomonadota > Gammaproteobacteria > Pseudomonadales > Pseudohongiellaceae > CAILUG01. Next base: position 12,111 of record CAISOD010000161.1, read on the forward strand.
GATCGTTGCACCGCTGGCGCGCTCTCTGGCCCCGGGTGGTCGCATGATTGTTATCCAGTCGTGCGGCAAGGATCCGGCGGAAGAAGTGATCCACGAATTCTGGCCCGGCGAGCAACCATTTCCGGTTGACCGGCATTCTCTCATCAACGAACTACGCGCCGTGCTCGGCCGCGAAGCCCGCCATTTCAAGATCCGCGAAGAGCCGGATGAAAAAGCCATCTTCAGCTACCGCATGCATACATTGCCATCGGAGATGGGCGGCGCCAGCATCGGCACCTCAACGTTGTTTGCGGCATGGAACGCGTCTGTCTACGTCAACCAGATCGAGGACCAGCGCCTGGAAGAAGTGATCCGCGACGGCACTTACCTGAAAGCCACCGAGAAAGTGCTGAACAAATACGGCGGGCTGCACTTCAATGATGAGGCGTTCGTCATATCCCGCTATCACGACTAGCCGGGCTTGAGCTTCGCGTTGTGCGCCGTGTGGGTTCTGCTCCTAGCCCGTTGCCGCTTCCTGCCACCAAAACACGCCGTAAACCCATCCCTGGGGGCTCCCCTCTTCGGCATCCATGCCTCAGATGGGTTTTGGCGGCAGGAAGCGGCGACGGTCTCTCCAGTCCAGAGTTGGCTGCAGGAATTCCAAAGCCCCACGGCCCAATGCTTTCACTGAACCTGAGAGCACGCAGCTGCACCGGGCTGTAAGCGACACCTATGACAAGGAGGCATGAAGCTGCGACGGGCTATGCGCGGGCTGTAGGCAACACCCAAGACAGTGAGGCATGGAACTGCGACAGCCCAAGCGCAGGCTTCGGGTACAATGCCGCCCTCGTTTCAGGGAGCCTCGAAGTCCGATGACCCAACGCAACATCCTCGTTACCAACGCCCTGCCCTATGCCAACGGTCCGATCCATCTGGGCCACCTGCTAGGCTACATCCAGGCTGACATCTGGGTGCGCTTCCAACGTATGCAGGGGCATACGGTGCATTATGTCTGCGCCGACGATGCCCATGGCACCAGCATCATGCTCAGTGCCGAGAAGGCGGGTATCGCACCTGAGACATGGATTGAAGGCATCCGGCAGGAACACCACCGCGACTTCCAGCGCTTCCATGTCGACTTCGACATCTACCATTCAACGCACTCGGAAGAAAACCGCGAGCTGGCATCCCATATTTATCAACAGCTGCAACAGCACGGCAAAATTGATACCCGCAAGATCACGCAGTTGTTCGATCCCGAAAAAGGTCTGTTCCTCGCCGATCGCTTCATCAAGGGTACCTGTCCGAAATGCAAAGCGGAGGACCAATACGGCGACAACTGCGAAGTGTGTTCGTCGACTTACGCCGCTACTGATCTGATCAACCCACGCTCAACGATTTCCGGCGCCACGCCGGTGCTGAAGGATTCGGAGCACTACTTCTTCAAGCTGACCGACTTCGCCGACTTCCTGCGCGAGTGGACGCGGCGTGATGGCGTGTTGGCCAATTCTGTCGCCAACAAGCTGGCCGAATGGATCGACGGTGGCCTGCAGCAGTGGGACATCAGCCGCGATGCACCTTACTTCGGTTTTGAAATTCCCGGCGCGCCCGGCAAGTATTTCTACGTGTGGCTCGATGCGCCGATCGGTTACATGGCCAGCTTCAGAAAATTATGCAATGAGCAAGGTCTGGACTTCGACGCCTTCTGGAAAGGCGACGGCAACAACAGCGAACTGTGGCATTTCATCGGCAAAGACATCGTCAACTTCCACGCCTTGTTCTGGCCGGCAATGCTTACCACTGCCGGTTTCCGCTTGCCGACTGCAATCAGCGTCAACGGCTTCATCACCATCAACGGCCAGAAGATGTCCAAGTCACGCGGCACCTTTATCATGGCCGATACTTACTTCAAACATCTGAATCCGGAATATTTGCGTTATTACTTTGCCGCCAAGCTTGGCAGCAATCCGGACGATCTCGATCTGAATCTCGACGACTTCGCACTGCGCGTGAATGCCGATGTAGTGGGCAAGGTGGTGAACATAGCGAGCCGCTGTGCGGGATTTATCGGCAAGAACTTCGGTGGCAAGCTGTCGGCTACTGACAGCGAACCCGCACTCACTGCCGGGTTCCAGCAAGCTGCCGCCGAACTCGCCTCCCTGTACGACGCCCGTGAATTCGGCAAAGCCACCCGTCTCATCATGGCGTTGGCCGACAAAGCCAACGCGTGGATCGCCGAGAAAGCACCGTGGTCAGTGTCGAAAGCCAATCCACAATCACAGCAAGTGCAGGACATCTGCAGCGTTGGCCTCAACCTGTTCCGTCTGTTGATGATCTACCTGAAACCGGTGCTGCCGGCGATGACAAAACAGGTGGAGGATTTCCTGCAAATCGCGCCTCTGCAATGGAGCGATGGGCAAACACTGCTGCTTGGCCACAAGATCGGTACCTTCTCGCCACTGATGACACGCGTCGATCCGGCAGCCATTGCCGCCATGATCGAAGCCAGCAAGGACAGCCTCGCAGCAGTTGCAGAAGCACAGCCGGTAGTTGCGGTGGATTCACCGCTGACGAAAGAGCCCGTTGCCGCCGAAATCGAATTCCCTGATTTCGCCAAAGTCGACATGCGCATTGCGCTGGTAGTGAATGCGCAGCACGTCGAAGGCGCTGACAAACTGTTGCAGCTGACGCTGAGCCTCGGTCCCGATGACAAAGGTGCCGACGTGCAACGCAACGTATTCTCCGGCATCAAGTCGGCCTACAAACCGGAATCCCTGATCGGCAAGCACGTGGTGCTGGTAGCCAACCTCAAAGCCCGCAAAATGAAATTCGGCTGGTCAGAAGGCATGATTCTCGCAGCAGGCGACGGCAAGGAAATCTTTTTGATTGCCCCGCATGAGGGGGCAAAGCCGGGGACGCGGGTTACCTGATATCCGGGTTTGGCGAGACTATGTTGCGCCGCTCACGATGTCAGAACAGGCTGACTTCATTCAGCTGCAGCGAGGCAGTCGGCGCATTCACCGCAGCCGCAATGCGGAACACATCAGCATGGGCTATTGAAAAGCAGCTCCAGCGGGCGATGTCGTCATCTGCTGCGTGCAGCAAAGCAGGCGTTGAATTTCTACCCAAGCCAATTGCAAAGCTGTCCAACCCCAACTGCAAACCAAGGCCGCGCGCTTTCACGTAGGCCTCTTTCAGCGTCCACAAGCGGAAGAACAGCTCTTGCAGCTGCAGGGGATCAGCGGCGCGCAACATTGCAACTTCTGATGCAGCGAAATAGCGCTCAGCCAGTGCCAGCATCTCGGCTTCGCGCGTGATTGATTCAACATCGACACCGATTTCGTCAGCAGCCGTTACCGCCAGCACCAGCAAACCCCTGGTGTGGCTCAGATTGAACTTCAGCGTTTGTTCCGGAGTTGCTGCGGGCTGCAGCAGTTCCGGTTTGCCGTAATGATTGCAGACGAATTGCAGCGATTCAGGAGCTTGCTGCACACAGGTACCGAGCACACTGCGCACTAGCGCGCGGGCCAGCAGAAAGCGTTGGCGGTCGGCCTCCAGGCGGAAGCGCTGCCAGCGCTCGTGTTCGACGGGACTCAGCCACTGTGAAAAACGTTGGGCAGTTGCGGCCGCCAACGCAGCAGGCTCCGGCAACACATGCAGCTGTACCTGCCCACGCACGGGCAACACCGCTGTATGTTGCGCGGCTGGTTGCATCAAGGCTGCGTGAAACTCTGCAGCGTGAACTGCTGGGCTGCAACATTGGTTAGTTTGAGTTTGACGTTGAAGTAGAAGCTGGCGCCGGCCCTTACCGACGGAATTGTCAGTTCCAGCGTGGCGGGGTTATAGGTGGCATGCACGGCAGGCAGGCTGGCAATCGGCTTCAGGCTGCCGGGCTTGATAGCGAACACCATCGGATTGCTGGTCACCAATTGCAGAGTGCCCTCATAGGAGCCAACGTTCTGCACATTGACCGGAAAGGCGACTTCTCCGCTGCACAGTTCTGTCAGTGATTCGTTCGGCACTGCCACGCTGCAGTGATACGGCGCAATGGTCTGACCCGGCAACAAGTCGGTGGCGTATGCGCGGGCGATTATGACAAGGTCGCTGCGGGCAACCGTGGTGGCCGATGCCGGTATGTCCACCGGCACTTCGTTGAATCCACTGCCCAGAATGCCAGTCAGGTTGCCGATACGAAAACCGGCAATCCTGTCGATGACATCCAAACCGTGGACGACTTCGGCAAACACGGTAAAGCCGCCGTTCTGGTTGTCGAGATTGCCAGAATTGTCGCCGAGATTGATGAACCACTGGTTGCTGGCGCTATTGGGATCACCACCCAGCTTTGCCATTGCCACTGTGCCGCGCAGGTTGGAGCGCCTGTACTCGTTGACGACGGTCCCGTAGTTTCTGGTGACGCCGAGCAGGCCACTCTGATCAATGCCAAAGCCCCCACCCTGGATTACAAAGCCGCGCACACTGCGATGAATCAGGTTGTTGGTGTAATCACCGGCATTGACATAACGCAGGAAGTTATTGACCGTGTTGGGCGCTGCCGAGCGCAACAATTCAAAGCACCACTCGCCCTTGTTGGATTCCATGCATACATACTTCTGGGCCAGTGCGGGGCGAGCCAATATCAGGGCAATAAGGCAAATCAGAGTACGGAAAAGGCTTGGCTGCATTGGAGGCCCCCTGGAAAAGACGGGCAAGGCTACCACAACATCCCAACCGCTACTCCGCACCCTGTTCATGTAGTTTAATTGGAGCTGAACACCGCCAATTCATCGGAGCTTCCATGCGCATCCTGCACACCATGATCCGGGTCACCGACCTCGACAAATCACTTGATTTCTATACCAATATTTTCGGCATGCAGCAGTTGAGCCGAAAGGATTTTCCGGACGGCCGTTTCACGCTGGCCTTCGTCGGTTACGGCAGTGATGACAGCAATACCGTACTGGAACTGACACACAACTGGGACACCAAGAGCTATGAGCTCGGCAACGCCTTCGGCCACATCGCCATCGCCGTGCAGGATGCCTACAAGGCCTGCGACGACATCACCGCCAAAGGCGGCAAAGTCGTACGCCCGGCCGGCCCGATGAAGTTCGGCGGCGGCGTGATTGCCTTCGTGGAAGACCCCGACGGTTACAAAATCGAACTGATACAACGCGCATGACCAGGGCCTTGGAACCTGCGTTCACTCAGCAGGCTCCGGCGCGTGCAGGCAGACCTGTGTCATGACTGACATGCTTTTGCTGCTGGTGGGCGCGATACTCGTCAACAATTTCGTGTTGACGCAGTTTCTCGGCCTCTGCCCGTTCATGGGCACCAGCGGCAAGCTGGAAACCGCAGTCGGCATGGCGGCAGCCACTACCTTTGTGCTGACACTGTCTTCGGCCTGTACGTATCTCGTCTATCACTACCTGTTGCAGCCGTTCGAGCTGGTCTTCCTGCGTACCATCAGCTACATCCTCGTGATCGCTGTGGTGGTCAACTTCACCGAAATGGTGATGCACAAGACTGCGCCGGTGCTGTATCGCGTGCTCGGCATTTTCCTGCCACTGATCACCACCAACTGCGCCGTGCTGGGCGTGGCGCTGATCAACGACAACCGCGCCAACACCTTTGCCGAGTCGGTGTTCTACGGCTTTGGTGCGGCGGCGGGATTTTCGCTGGTGCTGATATTGTTCTCCGCGATGCGTGAGCGTATCGCAGCAGCAGACGTGCCAGAGCCGTTCCAGGGCCCGGCCATTGCACTGATCACAGCGGGAGTGATGTCGCTGGCCTTCATGGGCTTTGCGGCTCTGGTATAGCGATGACTGCCCACTCCCTTTTGTCTTCCCTGCTGCCGCTGCTGACTCCCATCGTGATGCTGCTGGCGCTGGCGTTGCTGTTCGGTGGCTTGCTCGGTTTTGCAGCGACCCGCTTTCGTGTTGAAGGCAATCCCTTGGTTGATCGGGTCAACGCGCTGCTGCCGCAGACACAGTGCGGCCAGTGTGGGCATCCCGGCTGCAAGCCATATGCAGCCGCCATCGCCGCTGGTGGTGCCATCAACAAATGTCCGCCCGGTGGCAAGGCAACCATTGCTGCGCTGGCCGACTTGCTCGGCGTTGCTGCGGAGCCGCTTGACGCAACACACGGAGTTGAAAGCAGTCGCAAGGTTGCGTACATCCGCGAAGCTGAATGCATCGGCTGCACCAAGTGCATCCAGGCGTGTCCAGTCGATGCGATTCTCGGCAGTGCAAGGCACATGCACACCGTCATCGTCAGCGAATGTACCGGCTGCGATTTGTGCGTAGCACCGTGCCCGGTTGATTGCATTGACATGATCCCGGCACAAACCGCACTGCAACGCTGGCACTGGCCCCTGCCTGAACCGGCTACCCTGATCGCCAGTGATCGCCGACAGGGAGTGCACGCATGAACAACGCACTGCCAAAACTGTGGAGTCTCCCCGGTGGCATCCATCCGCCGGAGAACAAGTCGCAATCACTGAATGGGCCGATCCGTATGGCCGCGTTGCCGCCACAATTGACAGTACCTGTGACGCAGCCGGACTATGCAACACCGCAGTTGTGCGTGCAGGTTGGTGATCGCGTGCACAAGGGGCAGGCACTGGTGCGCGCAGCCCAAAGCAGCGGGTTGCTGGCGCATGCGCCGGCGGCAGGGGTTGTCAGCGCCATCGCTGGATATCCGGTACCGAATGCATCCGGACTGCCGGAGTTGTGCGTGGTCATCGACACCGACCCCACCGATACCCGCTGGGCCAAACTCAAAGCACTTGATTATCCGGGCGCAAGCATCGACACGCTGATCGAACGTATTGCCGATGCCGGCATAAGCGGCCTCGGCGGCGCCGGCTTTCCTACCCAGCTGAAATTGCGCTCGACCTTGCAGCAGGTTGATACCCTGGTGCTGAATGCAGCGGAGTGCGAGCCGTTCATCACCGCCGACGCTGCGTTGCTGTGCGAACGCGCCGCTGACGTTGTCACTGGCGGTCTGATCCTGCTGCAGATCACAGGTGCCGGGCGCTGCCTGATCGGCATTGAAGACAACAAACCGCAAGCCATCGCCGCACTGCAGCAGCATTGCAGCGACGACCGTTTGCAGGTGGTAGTAATTCCCGCCAGATATCCTTCGGGTGCCGAGAACCAGTTGATCCATATTCTGACCGGCAAGGAAATCCCCAGCGGCACCTTGGCGGTACACAGTGGCATTCTCTGCCACAATGTCGGCACTGCGTATGCCATCGCCCGAGCTGTAGTGCACGGCGAACAATTGCTGTCGCGCATTACCACGGCAAGCGGCGCTGCGCTGCGCGAACCAGCCAACTACGAGGTTCTGACAGGCACACCAGTGGCGGCGCTGCTACAGCACAGCGGTGTTGATCACACTCAACTGTCGCGGCTGCTGTGCGGCGGCCCGCTGATGGGCATTGAACTACCGCACGCACAGTTGCCGGTGACCAAGACCACCAACTGTGTTGTCGCCACTACCGAAGCCGAACTGCCGTCGCCACCACCGGCCCAGGCTTGTATCCGCTGCGGTCTGTGCGTCGACGTCTGCCCGGTGCAATTGCTGCCACAGCAACTGTACTGGTTCGCTCGCAGCAAGGAGTACACCAAGGCGCAGGCACACAACCTGCAAGACTGTATCGAATGTGGTGCCTGCGCGTACGTGTGCCCCAGCCATATTCCGTTGGTGCAGTATTACCGCAATGCCAAGGCCGGGATACGCGAGCAGAGTGACAAACACCAGCGCGCCGATTACGCGAAGCAACGCTTCGAAGTGCATCAGCAACGCGTTGCACTCGAACAGGCACAGAATGACCAACGCCGCGCTGAGCGCGCTGCAGCGGTGAAAGCGCAACCAGCTGCTGCACCCGGCACCAGTGCGCAGGACGCCATTGCTGCGGCATTGGCAAGGGTGCAGGCAAAGAAGGCGGCACAATCGATTGATGCCGGCAAGCAGGGCGACAGCAAATGAACAATGCAGCGCCCACCTGTTCACCGCACAGCCATCAGGGCCACAGCGTCAGCCAGCTGATGCTGCACGTGCTGCTCGCCTGCGTGCCAGGCACTGCAGCACTGGTGTTCTTCTTTGGCTACGGTGTGCTGTTCAATCTTGTGAGCCTGTTGCTGATGGCCTTGTTGAGCGAAGCCGCAGTGTTGCGACTGCGCCGGCGGGCAGTAATGCCGGCCTTGCGTGACCTCAGCGCTACCGTTACTGCGGTGTTGTTGGCGTTGGCACTGCCACCAACCGCTCCGTGGTGGCTCGGGCTCATCGCCATCTTCTTTGCCATCGTGGTGGGCAAGCAGTTGTATGGCGGTCTCGGTTACAACCCGTTCAACCCGGCGATGGTTGGTTATGTAGTGGTGTTGATCTCGTTTCCGGTCCAGATGACACGCTGGTTGTTGCCGCAGGGCGCAACTGATGCGTTACCAGGGTTCAGCGAAGCAGTGACGATCTTCTTCGATGGCGAACTGCTGCAAGGCATCGATGCGTTTACCGGCGCGACTGCGCTCGACAGTTTCCGCCAGCAACAGGGTGCCCAGCTCGTCAGCGAGTTCCGGCAAAGCTCACCGGTAATGGGGCAATGGTCGGGCCTTGGCTGGGAATGGATCAATGTCGGCTTTCTGTTCGGCGGCCTCTACCTGCTCTACAAGCGCATTATCCGTTGGCACATACCGGCAACAGTATTGCTGACACTCGGCTTGCTCGCACTGCTGTTCCATGACGGCGGCAGCTCGGCCAGCCACGGATCGCCGCTGATGCATCTGTTCGGCGGCGCCACCATGCTCGGTGCGTTCTTCATTGCTACCGATCCGGTAACCGCTGCCACAACGCCACGTGGCCAGCTGGTCTATGGTGCGTTGATCGGCATCGTCATCTATGTCATCCGCGCCTTCGGCAATTATCCCGACGGCGTTGCGTTCGCCGTGCTGCTGGCCAATTTCGCCGCACCCTTGATCGATACCTGTACACAGCCGCGCACTTTTGGGCACGCCAAATGACGCAAAACTCCGACACGCTGACCGACACGATGCGCCGGCACAGTCTGCGGCTCGGTGCCTTTGCTGTCGGTACTGCGCTGCTGCTGGCTGTAGTCTATGCGCTGACAAAAGACCGTATCGCCGACCAACGCCTTGCAACAGAACGCGCTGCATTGGCCGAGGTGTTTCCGCTTGCGCTGCACGACAACGACTTGCTCGACGCCGCCTTCATTTTGCAACCGGATACTGCCGGCTTTATGCAAACCCACCTGCTGGGCCTCAGCACAGCACGCACCGCTTATGCAGCCACGCTGACCGGCGTGGGCAGTGGCGTGATACTGCCGCTGGAAACTGCCGACGGTTACAGTGGCACCATCGTGTTGATGATCGGCATCAATGCCGAGGGCGCCCTCACCGGCGTGCGCGTAGTACAGCATGCCGAAACACCAGGGCTCGGCGACAAGATCGACACTGCACTGTCGCCATGGATACGCAGCTTCAACAACCGCTCGCTGCCGAACACACCGGAAGTGCTGTGGCAGGTAAAAAAGGACGGCGGCGACTTCGACCAGTTTGTCGGTGCCACCATAACGCCGCGTGCGGTAGTGGCGGCAGTGCACAACGCCTTGCTGTTTTTTGACGCCAACCGCGAACGTTTGCTGGCAGGAACCACGCCATGAACACCGAATCCACCAACTCTACCAAACCCACCAACTACGCCGACATCGCCGGCAAGGGCCTGTGGCAGAACAACCCGGGTCTGGTGCAATTGCTCGGTCTGTGCCCGCTGTTGGCTGTCAGCAACTCTGTCGTCAATGCACTCGGTCTAGGGCTGGCAACGATGGCAGTGCTGACTGGCTCCAACCTGTTGGTATCGCTGTTCCGCCACCAGCTGCTGCCGGCAATTCGATTGCCCGCCTTCGTCATGCTGATCGCTTCACTGACGACCTGCACCGAACTGGTGATGCAGGCCTGGGCCTGGGAACTGCATCAGGCGCTCGGCATCTTCATTCCGCTGATCGTTACCAACTGCGTGTTGCTCGGCCGCGCCGAAGGCTTCGCCAGCAAACACCCACCACTCGCTGCCACCTTCGACGGCCTGATGATGGGAGGCGGTTTCCTGTTGGTGCTCGTCATCATTGGCACCATCCGCGAACTGCTCGGCACCGGCGCGCTGTTCGCCAACATGCATCAATTGCTGCCATTCGCCTCCGATTGGACACTGCACCCGTTCAACCCGGAGACCCCTTTCCTGCTCGCCATTCTGCCGCCAGGTGCGTTTCTGGTGCTGGGATTTTTGATTGCGCTGAAGAATGTCATCGACAGGAAACTGGCCCGATCTGTTGCCGCTCCGGAAGACTTTGTGCCGGGTAGCAAGCGGGCTAGAGTCACCGGACAGGTTTGAGCCAGTGAAAATCGTTACATGGAACTGCAACGGTGGATTTCGCAAGAAGCTCAGAGATGCCGACTCCTTGGGCGCAGATTTGTTATTGATCCAGGAATGTGAGAATCCTGCTTTCCATCCGGGGCACTATCAAACGTGGGCCGGCGACTACCTGTGGGCAGGAACTGACAAGAATAGAGGCATCGGTGTGTTTCCCAGGAATGGCGCTCGTATTTCAGCGTTGGATTGGCAGGGAAAGTTCTCAATTAGCGGCTTTGAACGTCCACATCAATCACAGTCATGGTCAACCGCTGACCTGAAACTGTTCCTGCCTTTCAAGGTCAACGACACACTGACAATCCTGGGCGTTTGGACAAAAGGCAGTAACTCAGAGGCCTTTGGATACATCGGACAATTCTGGAAGTACCTGCAAATACATGACAGCGAGCTTGCTCACCCTGGCACCATGATTATTGGCGACTTCAACAGCAATGCCATTTGGGACAAACCTGATCGATGGTGGAGTCATTCAACCGTGGTTGCTGAACTTGCACAGTTGAACATCCACAGCCTTTACCATCATTCGAGCGGAGAACTACAAGGTAGTGAATCTGAACCTACATTCTATTTACACAGAAACCGTCAAAAGCCTTACCACATTGATTTCGCTTTTGTTTCCGGCGATTTACTGAGCTCATCCAGCATCGCGGTTGGAAAAGCCGCTGATTGGCTACATGTCAGTGACCACATGCCCGTTATCGTCATGGTGAACCAATAACTCATGCTCGGCTGCTACAAGACCAGCACCATGCTGTAGCACCGATTTCTATCCTGCTATTGCCAATTGACGGGTTTATCTCCTCACTCGACGGACTTGGGGCATTATCTCCTTCAGAAACTGTGTGAGGCATGGATGCCGAACACAAGCCCCCAAGGACGGGTTCACGGCGTGTTTCAGAAGGGGATAATGACCCAAGGCCCTACACTGAACCGATTACACTCGTGAACAAACAAAAACGCATCCAGATCTTCGAGCGCCTGCGCGCTGCCAATCCGCACCCGACCACTGAGCTTGTCTACAACTCCCCCTTCGAGTTGTTGATCGCCGTTATGCTGTCGGCGCAGGCCACCGATGTCAGCGTCAACAAGGCCATTGCGCGGCTGTTTCCGGTCGCCAACACCCCGGAAGCGATTTACCAGCTCGGGGTGGAAAAGCTGAAGGGTTATATCAAGACCATTGGCCTCTTCAACACCAAAGCCGGCAATGTCATCCAGACCTGCCGCATCCTGATCGAACAGCATGGCTCAGAGGTGCCGGCCGACCGCGACGCCCTGCAAGCGCTGCCTGGGGTTGGCCGCAAGACTGCCAACGTCATTCTGAACACTGCCTTCGGGCAACCGACGATGGCGGTTGATACCCATATCTTCCGCGTGTCCAACCGTATCGGCCTTGCTCCCGGCAAGAACGTAGTGGCAGTCGAGAAAGCGCTTGTGAAACATATACCTGCAGAATTCCTGCTGGATGCCCATCACTGGCTGATCCTGCACGGCCGCTACACCTGCACAGCGCGCAAACCGCAGTGCGGAGCCTGTGTGATCCACGATCTGTGCGAGTACAAATCCAAGGAATAGCCACGTGCCTCTGCCGTGGCAACGTGACACTGAGCCCGTCGCCACTTCTTTATCGTTTCTTTAAGGGTGGCCGGTAGATTGCCAAACAGGTTCCGCTGACAGTGCTCTCCCATGAAGTTGTTGTTTTTATGCACTCACAACCGCTGCCGCAGTATTCTCGCTGAAGCGATCACCCGCAAGGTGTGCGGCACGCTGATCGAAGTGCAGAGCGCCGGCGCTGCACCTGCCCGCAAGGTACATCCGCTCACACTTGAACAACTGGCCTTGCACGACATCCCGCTGCGGGGTCTGCGTTCAAAGGCATGGACGCAGTTAAGCGACTATCAACCCGATTTCATCATCACGCTGTGCGACAGCGCAGCCGGCGAGAGCTGTCCGCTCGGCGACCCCAACACCACGCGCATCCACTGGCCACTGCCGGACCCAACGCGTCTCGAAGATGATTACGATGCCTGCTGGCAGTGTTTCGATGAAGTGATTGCCACGCTGGCGTTCCGCATGAAGCGCCTGCGTGAACTGGCGCAACGGCAAGCCACACTGGCTGAAGTGCGGCACAACCTGCAGGAAGAAGCTTCCCGCTTTGTAGTGCCGACTTTCAAGACGCCGAAACGGCCGCCGCTGGCAATGCCCGAGCAGTGGGGCAGCATGGCCGCAAGCGCCTAGACCACCATTTGGGCGATTGGCACTACCGGATCGACCTCGGCTTCGTAATCAACTCCCGGCACTTCAAACCCGAACAATTGCAGGAAGCCGGTTTTGTAGCCGGTGAAATCCGTCATGGTACCGATGGTTTCCGTCGTTACCTGCGACCACAGTGCTGCCACTTCCTGCTGTACTTCCTGGTTGAGTTCCTTGTAGTCCGCACGCCAGCGGCCATAGGCATCGATGTGCGGCGCAAAACCGTACAACGAATCCCGCAGCAAGCCATAGACCTGTTCGATGCAGCCTTCGTGGGTGCCGTGCGCCTTCATCACCTTGAACAGCAATGCCAGATACAGCGGCATCACCGGGATAGCTGAACTGGCCTGCGTTACTACTGCTTTCAATACGGCCACACGCGCGTGACCACCACGTGGTGCAAGTTTGGCGTTGATCGCCTGCGCACAACTGTCGAGATCCTTCTTGGCAGCACCAATAGTGCCATTCCAGTAGATGTCCCAGGTCAACTCGGCTCCGAGGTAGGTATAGGCCGCTGTCATCGCATTCGGTGCCAGTACGCCGGCAGCATCCAGCGCATCAATCCACATCTGCCAGTCTTCACCGCCCATCACGGCCACAGTGTTGGCGATTTCCTCTTCGGTGGCGGCGGCCACGCTCATTTCCTGGATCACTTCCTTGTCGGTGTTGATGCCGCGCATCACGATGTCCTTGCCAATCGGTTTCAGCGTGGAGGTGTGCACCACCCCGGTCACCGGATGCTGGCGCCGCGGTGAGGCCAGGCTGTAGATCACCAGATCAACCTGACCGAGATCGGCCTTGATGGTGTCGATGGCTTTCTGCTTGATCTCGTTGGAGAAAGCGTCGCCGTTGATGCTTTTGGCATACAGGCCCGCCTGTTGCGCTTCATTGTGGAACGCCGCACTGTTGTACCAACCTGCCGAGGCGGGTTTCTCGGCGGTGCCTTCTTTCTCGAAGAACACGCCAAGCGTGGCAGCACCACAACCGAAGGCAGCGGTGATGCGGGAAGCCAGGCCGTAGCCGGTGGAGGCACCGATCACCAGCACTTTCTTCGGACCGACAATGTTGCCCTGCTGTTTGACGTAGTCGATCTGGTTGCGCACGTTCACCGCACAGCCGGTGGGATGGGTGGTGATGCACATGAAGCCGCGGACACGGGGTTTGATGATCAAGGGACATTCCTCCGGAAATGCAAAGCGGCGCGAATGTTAGCACGGCCGGCGCTGCCGCCACGCCACTCACGGGGCTAGGGAAAGTTCCTGCAGCCGCTGCAAACGCGTCGCTGTATCCATCTGTGCCAGGGCATCGGCTTCGCGGAAGAAACACGCAAAATCGCCGTTGCATTGCTGCAACAACCAGCGGAATGCCGGCACCCACTTGTTATAAGTGGTTACCGTACCGAGCTGCGCGTTGTTCAGTGGGCCATCGAACCAGCGGTCATAACCGTTGTAGCCATCCCACTGCTGTTTGAGCTCGGCATAGTGTTGCCGCAGGGATTGCAGTAACACGGCTTTGCGAGCGCGGCGACTGGCATCCGGCAAGGCTTCGGCATAAAGGGTGGCCAGCTCGGCGCTGGCGCTTTGCACCAGCGCTACGAATTGCTGCTGGCGGGTGCGGGTTTGTTCGAGACTTGCAGCCAGGGCAATGCGGCGCTGCTCAGGCTGTTGCTGCAACCAGCGCTGCTGACCTTCCTGCTCCACCAGGGTGGCAAAGCTTTCGTTAAACTCGGTGTCGCCGGCCGCGTAAACACGCTGGTGTGCCAGCTCATGGAACAGTACACCCGCCAGTTGAATGTCATCGCGCCGCAGCATGCTGCTCAGCACAGGGTCATCGAACCAGCCAAGCGTTGAGTAGGCGGTGACGCCCCCAACGTAAGTCTCCCAACCTTCCGCACTCAACTGCCCGGCCTGGCGGCGTGCAGCGGCTTCGGCGAAATAGCCGCGATAACTTACACAACCCGCAACCGGGTAG
>CAISOD010000162.1 GCA_903887045.1 uncultured Gammaproteobacteria bacterium
CCCTTCATAGCAACGGCGCTTGCCCTGCCACCACAGCACCAATCCGCTCAACACCATAGCCAGAAACAGGATGCCACCATAGCCATTGAGCTTGCGACCTTCGCGATCCAGCAGGAGATCGTCGTGCAGCCGCGTCAGCCACTCCACGGCAGCAACCGGCCACGGAAATGTGCTGCCCAGATCGAGTCCCGAGTAGTGGTCGAAATAGCGGCTGATTTCCCTGCCCTCTTTTTCCATTGCAACATAGGTGGCACGGCCTTCCCGTGTCGACGGTGAAATCCGTGTGATGGTGGCGTCGGCATATACGGTGGCGATGCGGGCTTCAAGCCCGGCTCCCTCCAGCGCGACTCCCTCAGTGGAAACAACCTGATTATGGGTGAACCAGTTGGCGATCTGTGGCCGCAGTACAACGGCACTGCCGGTGAGGCTGATCATCAGCACATACAGACCACAGACAATGCCGAGCCACAAATGAACCTGGAACAACGCCCGGCGCAACGGCAGCGTATGCGGAGCCTGCAGCCAGCGTTGCCAACCGTTCATGGATATCCCTTCAGTTGACCCGGAATGAGCGACGCCAGAAGCGCAGACTGACGAATATCAGCGGCCACAATAATGCACTGGTGACTGCCGACAACACGAACACGAGATTGTCTGCGGTGTTGCGGCCAGTGGCGGTTTGTACCCAGAAGACCAGTATTTGGCCGGTACCCACCAGCATCAGTATCGTCATGCTCTGCTGCAGTGGCGTGAACATCCGCAAGCGCTGATAAAGCGTTAAAGCGATGTAGGCCATCATGGTCAGTACGATCGCATTGAGCCCCAGCAGCGAGCCTTCCAGCACATCAAGCAGGAAGCCGACAGTCCAAGCCCAAACCATGCCGACACGATGCGGTAACGCAATAACCCAATAGACCAGCACCAGCGCTACCCAATCAGGCCGCCATAATTCAAGCCACGTCGGTATCGGTACGATCGTCATCACAGCGGCAAATACCAGCGACAACGCGATGACCCACAGATTGTGTGACTGCTTGCTGATCTCGACCATCACTCCCTCCCCTCGAAATAACGGGGACCTTCCGCGCCATCGGCAGGAGCCGCACCGGATGATTCAGATGTATCCGGAACAGCAGAGTTGGCTGCCTCAGTAACAACAACCGTCTCGGCCTGCGGGTTATTCGTTGGTGCTGCTGCCACATCTGTCGGTGCTTGTACCAGAGCTTCCGACTCGGCAATTACCGTGGTTTCCGGCAATGGCTGCGGCGGCAAAGGTTCCGGTGAACTAAACAGCAGCAGCACGTTGCGACTGCGATCAAGTTGCGCAGTAGGCGTAACATGAACGGTGGCAAACGACTTGCCGGGGTCATTGACGATACTGCCGACAACACCGACGGGATAACCAGCCGGGAGCCGTTGATCGAGCCCCGATGTGACGAGCACATCTCCCACTTGCACATCTGCCGTGGTGGCGACATTTTCCAGCGTCAGTTGATGCAGGCTGTCGGGTGTGCCCGCAGCAATTGCGCGCACACCGTTGCGGTTCACTTGCACCGGCGTTGCATGTAGCGGATCGGTAATCAGCAAGACCCAACTGGTTAGAGGATCAACTTCAACCACCTGACCCATAAGACCGTATGCATCCAGCACCGGTTGGCCGACGTACACTCCTTCGTTGCTGCCTTTGTTGATCAGAAGACGCTTGGAGAACGGATCAGGAGATTCGCCGAGTAACTGGGCCCGCACAGCCACTTCGTTGACGATCGACGATGCTTTCAACAGCTCGTTGAGACGACGATTCTCTGCTTCCAGATGGGCAAGTTTCTGCAGGTTGAACTGCAACATCAGCAGTTCTTCCTCCAGCCTCGCGTTGGCGGCTTCGAATTCATTGCGAGACTGGAAGAAATTGCCGAATGATCCGGAGATGCGTGACGGCAAATTCGCCATCAGGTGCAGCGGCGTCACTGCCACAGCGGTGTAATAGCGCACTTTGCCGAGATAGTCGAAACGACTGTCAGCAAACATGAGCATGAGCGACAAAAGCCCCAAGCCGACCAGTTTGTAGCCTTGCGAAGTGTTCTGGACAAATAACGACTTGATGGGAAGTTACCTCCGTCCCGAATCAATCCACGGTCAGCAGGTCCAACGCATGGGTATCCATCAGTTCCATTGCTTTGCCACCACCGCGGGCAACACATGTCAATGGATCGTCTGCCACAATGACAGGCAGCCCGGTTTCTTCGCTGAGCAGTTTGTCCAGATCACGCAGCAATGCGCCACCGCCTGTCAGTACAAGACCACTCTCGGCTATATCGGACGCCAGCTCCGGCGGTGACTGCTCAAGCGCACTCTTCACTGCCTGCACGATAGTCGACAAGGGTTCCTGCAATGCTTCCAGGATTTCGTCGCTGTTCAGTGTGAAGCTGCGTGGCACACCTTCAGCAAGGTTGCGCCCACGTACATCAATTTCACGGATTTCCTTGCTGGCATACGCACAGCCGATCTCCTTCTTGATTCTCTCGGCAGTGGCGTCACCAATCAATGAACCGTAGTTGCGACGAACATGGGTAATGATGGCTTCATCCATCCGGTCACCACCGACACGCACGGATTCGGAATACACAACGCCATTGAGCGAAATGATCGCAATCTCGGTGGTACCACCTCCGATGTCGACCACCATTGAGCCGCTGGCCTGATCGACCGGCAAGCCGGCTCCGATTGCAGCTGCCATTGGTTCTTCAATCAACCGCACTTCGCGCGCACCGGCACCCATTACCGATTCCCGGATGGCGCGACGTTCCACCTGGGTTGATTTGCATGGCACGCCCACCAACACTCGAGGGCTGGGGCGTATGAAGCTGTTTTCGTGCACTTTATGGATAAAGTGCTGCAGCATTTTCTCGGTAACCTGGAAGTCTGCAATAACGCCGTCTTTAAGTGGCCGGATGGCCGTAATGTTGCCGGGTGTACGTCCCAGCATGCGTTTGGCGTCAGCACCTACGGCAGTGACAGTTTTCTGGCCATTGTGTATGCGGATGGATACGACAGAAGGCTCATTCAGCACAATTCCGCGTTCGCGGACATAAATCAGGGTGTTGGCAGTTCCAAGATCGATCGAAAGATCATTGGAAAACATGCCTCTCAGCTTTTTCAACATGGACTTGGTGGTACCTCAACCGGGGATGCGTGATTACACGCTGTGACTTGGCTAAAAGCCGGAAAGTTCCGGTATAATTCGCGCTTTTTTGTGGAGTGCAACTGTAACAACCGCACACCGCACAGAGCAAGAAAATTCCATGTTGCGACCCTTGCAAGCCAAAGGTTGCAACCTCCACGCAAACACCGGATTTCCGCATGGCACTGGCACTGAAGGACATTGAAAATATCGCCCATCTGGCGCGGCTGCAGCTCAGCGAGGCAGAGAAGACTGAAGCCCTCGACAGCATCACCAGCATCCTCAGCATGATTGACCAGATGCAGGCACTCGACACCGCTGGCGTCGAGCCACTGTCGCATGGTTTTGATGCCTCGCAACGCCTGCGGCCTGACGTTGTCACCGAAACCGATCAACGCGACACCCTGCTCAAACTTGCACCGAACGCCGCCGAAGGCCTCTTCCTGGTGCCAAAGGTGCTGGAGTAAGCGATATGACAGACATGATGAACCAGGGTGTAGCCGAACTTGCCCAATCACTGGCCCGCAAAGACTTCAGCAGTGTAGAAGTGACCCAGGCCTTTCTCGACCGCATCCAGCTGCACAACAACGATCTCAATGCCTTCGTCACCATTACCGGCGAACAGGCGCTGGCGCAGGCCAAGACTGCCGACGCAATGCGCGCGGCTGGCACTGCCGGCCCGTGGACCGGAGTCCCTTTCGCCCACAAGGACATTTTCTGCACGGCAGGCGTGCGCACTGCCTGCGGCTCGCGCATGCTCGACAAATTCATTGCGCCTTACAACGCCACTGTGGTCGAGAAAATGAACGCCGCCGGCATGGTAATGCTCGGCAAAACCAATATGGACGAGTTTGCGATGGGATCGTCCAATGAAACCTCGTGGTACGGCCCGGTGAAGAACCCCTGGGATCGCACGCTGGTGCCCGGTGGCTCATCCGGCGGATCCGCCTCCGCTGTTGCAGCCCACTTGTGCCCAGCGGCCACTGCCACCGACACCGGCGGTTCAATTCGCCAGCCAGCCGCGTTCTGCGGGCTTACAGGCATCAAACCCACCTACGGCCGCATCTCGCGCTGGGGCATGATCGCTTTTGCCTCCAGTCTCGACCAGGCCGGAGTGCTGACCCGCAGCGCCGAGGACGCTGCCATCCTGCTGCAGACGATGTCCGGGTTCGATCCAAAAGACTCTACCAGCGTCGATCTGCCTGTGCCCGACTACCTCGCCACACTCGACCAACCGCTGAAAGGCCTGCGAATCGGCCTGCCAAAACAGCACTTTGCCGAGGGCCTTAATCCACAAGTGGAAAAACTGATCCGCGATGCGCTGGCCGAGTTCGAGAAGCAGGGCGCGATCCTGAAGGAAGTGAGTCTGGACAACAGCCATCTCTCGGTATCGGCCTACTATGTCATCGCACCTGCCGAAGCATCTGCCAACCTGTCTCGTTATGACGGCGTTCGCTACGGCCATCGTTGCGACAAGCCGGTTGATCTGGAAGATCTGTACAAACGCAGCCGCGCCGAAGGCTTTGGTGCGGAAGTGAAGCGCCGCATCATGGTCGGCACTTACGCGCTGTCAGCCGGCTTCTACGACGCTTACTACATCAAGGCGCAGAAAATCCGCCGCCTGATCAAAGACGACTTCGATCGCGCCTTTAGCGAAGTCGACGTCATCATGGGGCCGACATCACCGCATACCGCGTTTGCGCTCGGCTCGAAGCACAAGCAGAAAGATCCGGTGGCCATGTACCTCGAGGATATCTACACCATTGCCGTGAACCTTGCCGGCTTGCCCGGTATGTCAATTCCCGCCGGCCTGCTGAACGGATTGCCCGTCGGCCTGCAGATTGTCGGTCGCGATTTTTCGGAAGGCCAGTTACTGAACATCGCCCACCGCTTTCAGCAGGCGACCGACTGGCATACCCGCACGCCGGGTGTTGGCGCAGGCACCGGCATGAAAGGAGACCACTAACATGGCCTGGGAAACCGTCATCGGGCTGGAGGTACACGTCCAGCTCTCCACCAAGTCCAAATTGTTCTCCGGCTCCAGCACCGAGTTCGGCGCCGCGCCCAACACGCAGGCCAGCATGTACGACCTCGCACTGCCCGGCACACTGCCGGTGTTGAATGGCGAAGCATTGCAGATGGCAGTGAAGTTCGGACTCGCCATCGGCGCCTGGATCGGCAAGAAATCAGTGTTCGATCGCAAGAACTACTTCTATCCGGATTTGCCGAAGGGTTACCAGACCAGCCAGTTGAATCATCCGACTGTCGGCAAAGGGTCACTGACTTTCACACTAGAAGATGGCACCAGCCGGACCATTGGTGTTACCCGCGCGCATTTGGAAGAAGACGCCGGCAAATCACTGCATGAGCTTTTCCCGCAGGACACCGGCATTGACCTCAATCGCGCCGGCACCCCGCTGCTTGAAATCGTTTCCGAACCTGAATTGCGCAGCGCAAGGGAAGCCGTGGCGTATCTGAAGAAACTGCATTCGCTGATTCTCTATCTCGGCATCAGCGATGGCGACATGTCACAAGGTTCCATGCGCTGCGACGCCAACGTGTCGGTTCGAAAGCTGGGTGACACCCAATTCGGCACCCGGACTGAAATCAAGAACATCAACTCATTCCGCTTTGTCGAGAAGGCCATCCTCATCGAAGCGCAGCGTCAGATTGATCTTATCGAAGATGGTGGCAGGGTGGTGCAGGAAACCCGTCTCTATGATCCCGACAAAAATGAAACCCGTTCCATGCGCAGCAAGGAAGTGGCCAACGATTACCGCTACTTCCCCGAGCCAGACCTGTTGCCAATCATCATCGACGATGCCTACATCGAAGCCGTACGCGCCACGCTGCCGGAGTTGCCGGATGTGAAAGCCGCACGCTTTCAGCAGCAATACGGCCTCAGCGGATACGATGCCAACGTGCTGGCAGCCAATCGTGATGCCGCCGATTTCTATGAAGCGGCAGCAGCGGAGTGTGGCGATGCCAAGCTGACAGCCAACTGGGTAACGGGCGATTTGCAGGCAGTGCTCAACAAGGCCGAACTTGATATCGCCCGCAGCCCCGTCAGCGCCAGCGCACTGGCAGGCCTGATCAAACGCATCAAGGACAACACCATCTCCAGCAAGATTGCCAAGACCGTGTTCGAGGCGATGGTGGCCGGCGAAGGCAGTGCCGATGCCATCATCGACAGCAGAGGTCTCAGGCAGGTTACCGACAGCGGCGCCATTGAAGAGATGATAGCTGCCATCATTGCCGCCAATCCGAAACAGGTTGAACAGTACCGCAGCGGCCAGGAGAAAGTGTTCACCTTCTTCGTCGGCCAGGTGATGAAGGAATCCAAAGGCAAGGCCAACCCGACCCAGGTCAATGACATCCTGCTGCAAAAATTGAAAGGCTGAAGAGTTCCCC
>CAISOD010000163.1 GCA_903887045.1 uncultured Gammaproteobacteria bacterium
CGTCGATCAGGACCAGCTTCACTACCTGGATCTGGCCCAGTTTGGTTTTACCGGCTTCCATCGGGCCGCCGGAAACAAAGATCACCGGAATATTGAGGCGCAAGGCAGCCATCAACATGCCGGGGGTGATCTTGTCGCAGTTGGAGATGCACACGATCGCATCGGCGCAGTGCGCGTTCACCATGTACTCCACCGAGTCGGCGATGATCTCGCGCGAGGGCAGCGAATACAGCATGCCGTCGTGGCCCATGGCGATACCGTCGTCAACCGCGATGGTGTTGAACTCTTTCGCTACGCCACCGGCGCGTTCGATCTCGCGCGCTACCAACTGGCCGAGGTCCTTCAAATGCACATGGCCCGGCACGAACTGCGTGAACGAGTTGGAGATGGCGATGATCGGTTTGTTGAAATCGCCATCCTTCATGCCGGTGGCGCGCCAAAGCGCGCGGGCGCCGGCCATATTGCGGCCCTGGGTGGTGGTAAATGATCTGTACTTTGGCATAGGACTCTCCGGCAGAGATTGGGGTCAGAGTAACTTGATCAACATGAATCTGTTCGGCGCGTAGTTCGCAGAGATCAAGTTACTCTGACCCCGTTTAAAGGGGTTTCACAAAAATCTTTGAATTGCGTTGGTAGTTATAAAGCGACTTTTTCCGCTCCGGCAGTTCATCCACCGAGCTTGGCACAAATCCGCGCTCGACAAACCAGTGCGGCGATTTCGTCGTCAACACGAACAGATAACCGAGCCCGAGTTTGCGTGCGCTCTTCTCGACATGTTCCAACAGCAGCTGGCCCCGATTGTGGTTGCGGTAATCCGGGTGCGTGGCCAGACAGGCCAGCTCGCCACTCTTGCTGTCCTGCGGGTACAGCGCGGCGCAGGCGATGATCATGCCTTCGCGTTCGATCACGCTGAACTGCTCGATTTCGGCTTCCAGCAACTCACGCGAGCGGTGCACCAGGATGCCCTGCAGTTCGAGTGGTTCGATCAGTTCGAGTACGCCGCCGACATCCTTGATGGTGGCCGGCCGCAACGATTCGTATTGTTCCTGTGTGATCAGCGTGCCGATACCATCGCGGGTGAACAGCTCTACCAGCAGGGCGCCGTCGTCTTCATACGAAATCACCTGCGAGCGCTTCACGGTGGCGCCACAGGCTTTCACTCCCAGCTCCAGATTGCGCAGCTCGTCGTCGATGCCGGTTTGTGCCACTTTGTCCTTGATCAGCGCCTGCGCTTCTTCCGCGCTCAGCTTGCTGATGCGTTCGCCATCCTGGTCGAGAATGCCGGCTTCGCTGCCGTAGATCAGCAGCTTGTCGGCTTTGAGTGCGATTGCAGTGGAACACGCCACGTCTTCCACCGTGAGGTTGAACACTTCACCGGTAGGCGAATAGCCGAGCGACGACACCAGCACGATGTTGCCGTTGTCGAGTTGTTTGCGGATGGCGTCCACTTCCACCTTGCGCACTTCGCCAGTCAGGCCGAAGTCGATACCGTTCTGGATGCCGAAGGGCTTGGCCACAATGAAGTTGCCGCTCGCCAGCGTCAGGTCAGCGCCGTGCATCGGTGAATTGATCAAGCCCATCGAAAACGAGGCTTCGACGTCGATACGCAGTTTGCCCACTACCTGCTTGATCACATCCAGCGTGGCGCTGTCGGTCACCCGCATCTTGTTGTGCACCTGATGGGTGACGATGTCGTGGGTGTCGGAGACGATATTCGCCTTGGCCAACGCCGAGTCGATCTGCTGGCGCGCGCCGAAGCACAGCACCAGTTTCACGCCGAGGCTGTTCAGCAGCGTGATGTCGTGGGCGATGTTCCAGAAGTTGTCGTGGCCGATGGCTTCGCCGGGCAACAGGATGACGAACACCTTGCCGCGATAGGCGTTGATGTACGGCGTCGACTGCCGGAACCAGTTTACATACTGCTTGCTGTCCATCTCATCCATCGTTGCAACCCTCGGGCAAGGGCGGGAAAAAGGGCGTCATTTTAGCCACCAATGGCGGTTGAGTCATGCCGTTTGTCGGGATTTCCCCTGATTTGACAGGGGCTTAGCAGAACTGTCACAGGCAGAAGCGGCGCACCAGTGATTGCAGCAGCGTAATGCAGGGCTGCACCTGATCCAGCGCCATGTACTCGTTGGGCTGGTGCGCAACGTCGATGCTGCCTGGGCCAAGCACCAGCGTGTCCATGCCGAGCTGCTGCAGAAACGGTGCCTCGGTGCCGAACGCCACGCTCTGGCCGCTGTGGCCAGTGAGCGTTTCACATACGTGCAGCAACTCGCTGTTGTCATTGGCGAAGGCTTCGGTGCCGGCAAACAGCGGCGTGAAGGTGAACTCCACCCGGTGGCGGGTCGCGATGGGTTCGAGCAAGGCGCGGATGTCATTGCGTACTTCAACACTCTTCATGCCGGGCAACATGCGCACATCGAATTCGAGGCCGCAGTGGCCGCAGATGCGGTTGGGATTGTCGCCGCCGTGGATGGAGCCGAGGTTCAGCGTGGGCACATCAATGGCAAAGTGCGGATCGCGATAACGTTGTTGCAACTGGCCACGAAACTGCAGCAACGCGCCGATCATTTCGTGCATCGCTTCCAGCGCATTGCGGCCAAGTGCCGGGTTGGAGGAGTGACCGCTCTGGCCCTGCACCTGCAGCCGCTCCATCAAGATGCCTTTGTGACGATTGATCGGCCGCAGCCCGGTTGGCTCGCCAATCACCGCATGGCGACCGAGAGAGCGACCTTGTTGCACCAGTGCGCGGGCACCGTCCATCGAGCTTTCTTCATCAGCGGTGGCAAGGATGATCAGTGGCGCTTTGAATTTTTCGGTCAGCAAGGGCTGCACCGCTGCATGCACCAGCGCGAAGAAGCCCTTCATGTCGCTGCTGCCAAGGCCATAGAGGCGATTGTCTTTTTCAGTGAGCGCCAGTGGATTGCAGCCCCACAGCGCTTCATCGAATGGCACCGTGTCGGTGTGGCCGGACAGCACCAGTCCGCCGGGGCCACTGCCATAGGTAGCAATCAGGTTGGCTTTGTGCGGTTGGGTGGGCAGCGGCAGCAGTTCACACACAAAGCCGAGATCACCGAACACATTCGCCAGCAGCTCCACCACCGGCCTGTTGCTCATGTCGATGCCGGCAGTGGCCGAGCTGACAGAAGGCAATGCCAGCAATTGGCCGAACAGCCGGCGGAAATCGTGGCTCATGCGGAGACTCCTGGTTGCTGGCGGTAACAAGCATCGGTGCGCGCTGCCATGATGCAGTCGTTGCGGTGCAAGCCTGCAATCACGTGTGTCCACCAACGTACACTTACCTTGCCCCACTCAACGGTTATCGCCGGATGATGATCAGCTGCTTCCGCGATGGAGCCAACGGCATTGGTGAAGGCCAGTGCATCGGTGAAGTTGCGAAATGGATAGACACGCTGCAGCTGCGTTTCGTCGTGGAGTTGCACCAGTTCCCAGGCGGGCAACTCATTCAGCACTACGCCGAGTTCGGATCGAGTCAACGTGGCCATGCCCTTGCGGCAGGCAGTGAGAGCTTCGGCGGCAAGTGGCGTTGTCATGTTCCTGCCTGTTTGTTCCCGCTCTTCAGCACCGCACACGTCAAGCGCGAGATGCACACCAGTTTGTCGTGTACGTCGGTGATGCGGATTTCCCAGACCATGGTTGAGCTACCGATGTGGATGGGGCGCGTGGTGCCGGTGACATAAGGCGGCTTGCCGGCGCGGATATGGTTGGCGTTGATGTCGAGGCCGACGATGTGGAAACCTTCAGGGCAGCACATACCGGCGCCGATACTGCCGAGCGTTTCTGCCAGTACTACCGAAGCGCCGCCGTGGATGATGCCCATGTGTTGCTGCGTGCGGTAATCCACCGGCATGGTGGCCTTGATGTAGTCATCGCCGATCTCGGTGACGACGAGGCCGACGTGCTCACACATCGTGCCTCTGCACAGTGCGTTGATGTCGGCGACGGTGGCTTGGCGTTTCCAGATACTCATGCGGACTCCGGGTAATGCACTACTTTTTTAACGAAGGCTGTGGCAATTATCGCGACGAGCACCCGGCGGGAAACAGGGTGTCGGTTCTGTTGGTGAGATGATACGCCAGCAATCCGAGCCATTCATGCAGCACTGCGTTCAGTGTCAGCCAGTTGCCGATCAGTGAAAAGCCCAGGCTGTTGGCAACTGGGGACCATTGGTGATCGACCGGCCAGGGCACTACGGGCCAGCCTTGTCGGCAGAACACACCCACTGCGCGCGGCATATGGCTGGCCGAGGTTACCAATACCCAGGTTTCACCGGGCTGGGGCTGTGCCAACTGCTTGCTGTAACTGGCGTTCTCGCTGGTGTTGCGTGATTCGCGTTCGAGCAGTACGCGGGAAGCATCCACCTGCAGCGTATCCAGCATCAGCGGTGTGTAGTCGGCTTCGCGCAAGTCATCCAACACCAGCGCAGCGGAGCCGCCACTCATCACCAGTTTGGCTTCAGGGTACTGGCGTGCCAGTGCAGCAAAAGCCAGCCCTCGCTCCACCGAGTCATTGACTTCGGCCTGTCCCCAGAAGTCCGACAACCCGGGATCGAGAAAGCCGCCCAGCACGATGATGCCGTCGACACGCGCCGGCAAGGGTGGATTGGCGGCAAAGCGCCGCTCCAGCGGCCCCCACATCCATGAGCCGATCGGTAACACCGCCAGCACCAGCAAGCCGCCCAGCACGGCCGACAGCAGCCATTGCGCCCAGCGTTGGCGTTGCCAAATCAACAGCAGCAGCGCCAGTGCAAGCAAATACAGCAGCACAGCTTCAGGCTGCAGCAGCATCCACACTATCTTGGAGGCGTAGAAGAACAGGGAGTCCATGCAGATCAGTCCACGCAGGTCAGGCCATCGGCGGCGAATGAATGATGACAGTAGCAGAGCTGGTATCTAAGCTGGCATTGATC
This sequence comes from uncultured Gammaproteobacteria bacterium, assembly GCA_903887045.1. Lineage (GTDB taxonomy): Bacteria > Pseudomonadota > Gammaproteobacteria > Pseudomonadales > Pseudohongiellaceae > CAILUG01. The sequence continues at coordinate 4,934 of CAISOD010000163.1, forward strand.
TGGAAGGCTTGTCGCAGCAATGCCGGCGTCAGCACCTCCGCCACCGCGCCGCTGGCAAGCACCCGGCCCTGTTGCAGCAACAGCAGCCGGTCGCAATAGCGTGCTGCTGTGGTGAGATCGTGCAAGGTCACCACCACGGCACGCCCCGCCTGTGCTTGTAGTCGCAGCAAGGCCATCACCTCGTGCTGCCGTGCCGGATCGAGCGAGGCAGTGGGTTCATCCGCCAGCAACACCTGCGGCTGACCGGCCAACAGTCGCGCAAGATTCACCCGCATTTTCTCGCCCTCGGATAACTGCTGAAAGCGGCGGCTGGCGTAATCCAGCACATCGCACTGCGCCAGCGCAGCGGCAATGGCAGCAACACCGCTCGCACGATCAGCGTCGCCATGCGGCAAACGCCCGAGTGCCACTACTTGCTGTACGGTGAACGGCCAGTGCAGTACCGGCCGCTGTTCGAGATAGCCCAGTAGGCGCGCGCGTTCGAGTGGCGCCATTGTTGCCAGTGGTTTGCCGGCGAGTTCGCGCTCGCCGCTGTCGCAGAGCTGCAAGCCTGCCAGCAATTTCAGCAGCGATGACTTGCCGGCGCCGTTGGGGCCGATGATGCCGATGACTTCGCCGGCGGCCACATCGAGCGAGATGTCCGCCACGCGTACAGCCTGTGGGGTGCGCCAATGCAGATGAGCGGCATGCAGCAGTGTGGTCATCGTTCACTCCGCTGCTGCAGCAACAACAGCAGGAAGAACGGCCCGCCCAGTAGTGCCGTCAGCACACCCAGCTGCAGTTCCTGGCTGGCGGGAACCAGCTGCACCAATGCATCGGCCAGCAACACCAGCGCAGCGCCACCGGGCAGACTCCACCACAACAAACGGCCCGGCTGCGCGCCACACAAGGGACGCAGCAGATGCGGCACGATGAGCCCCACAAAACCGATGCAACCACTGACAGCCACCGCAGCGCCAATGTTGCAGGCCACGCCGATGATCAGGCGCCAGCGATAACGCGCAAGTGGAAACCCGAGCGAGGCGGCAGTGTCTTCGCCCAGGCTGAGAGCGTCCAGCGCGCGGCCACAGCTGAGCAACAGTGCCGAGCCCAACAGCATGAACGGCAGTGCAATCGCTACATCGCTCAGGCTGCGATTGGCCACCGAGCCCAGCAACCAGAAATAGGCTTCCTGCAGCGCATAGGGATTTGGCGCGAATGACAGCGCAAAGGTAGTCAGCGCACTGGTCAGCGCTGTCAGCGCCAGGCCGGCCAGAATCAGTGAGTGGGTGCCGGGCAGTTTGCGCGTCAGTTGCAGCAACAGCAGTACCGCAAGTGCGGCCCCGAGCAAGGCCGCCAGCGGCAACAGCCACCAGGCCCGCTGCGACCAGCCGAAATACAATACACACACGGCCAGCAACGCTGCCGTTTGCGAAATGCCCAGCAGGTCCGGGCTTGCCAGCGGATTGCGCAACAGCCCCTGCAGCGCAGCACCACTGATGGCGAGAGAAGCGCCGGTCAGCAATGCCAGCAAGGCACGTGGCACCCGTACTTCCTGCAGGATGATGCGGGCCACGCTGTCGCTGTTGTTGATCCAGTCAGCCAGTGCAGTAAACACATTGATCGTTGCCGGTCCGACCACCAGTTCCAGCAGCCACAACAGCAGCACCAGCAACCATAGCAACGGCAGCGCAGCACGCGTCATGGCGCGGCATCCAGTTGGGTGGCGATGCTGACATAGGCATCCGCCAGCCAGGGGCCGGCGCAGTCGAACCAGCGATCAGGCAGGTTGAGGCGGCGTGGATTCAATTGTTGCAATGCTGCATGTAGCAGAAAGGGATGCGCCAGTTGGCTGTCGAGCTCGCCCCGCGCTTCGCTGATGATGAAGTCGGGCGCTGCCTGTAGCAGCAGCTCCAGCGACAGTGGTGCCGGCCCGCTGAGCCCGGCTTCGGCGGCAACATTGCGCAAGCCGAGACTGCGCAAGAAATCATCCTGCAAGGTGGAGCTGCCAAAGGCTATGCCATTGCTGCTGAGGAAGAGCGCGCTGTTGCCGGCCAGCCGTGGTTGCAGCTGTTGCACACTGGCATCTATGCGGGCACGGGTAGCGATGATCATTTGTTGACCGGCGCTGTTGCTGTCGGTCCATGCTGCCATTTGCGCGATCTGGTGGTACACCTCCTCGCGGGAAGCGGCGAAGCCGAGGCGCTCGACCCGCAACTGCAGACGCTCCAGCACCCTGGCGGCAAAGGTGCCGCTGAAGGCACTGGTCAGCACCAGATCGGGTTCGAGCGCCACCACTTCATCGGGCTGGCCACGATTCACCGGAATTCCGGCAGCTTGTGCCGCCAGCGACGACCACGCCGGATCAGCCGCAAAGTGACTCAGCGCTGCAATGCGCGCGGGTTCGACCAACAACAGCAATAGCTGGTCGGTGCAAACGTTCATGCTGACGATGCGCTGCGATATCGAAGATTGGGCGTACGCGGCAGGAATCAGCGTAAGCGCCAGCAGCAGGGAAAACAGGCGTTTCATGCCGGCGATTGTGCATGGGTGGACGGGGTAGAAGCCAGTCAAGACACCGACGAACTACCGGCAGGCGACCTACTGGTTTGCCATTGCCAGCACTCCAGCTGCCGTATTTGAAATCGGAATATGGTAGCTGCTGTGGATCTTGCTGACATTGCCAAGCAGCGCACCGCGCGCTGCCAGCCACATGATGATCTCGGCGCCTTGGGCACCTGCTTCGCGTACCAGATCAAGAGCGCTGTAGCGCGCCAACCGCTCGGGGTCATTCAACAGCGCCTCCATGCACATCTCGTCGAATTTCTTGTTGATGAAACCGGCGCGCTCACCATCCAGCTGGTGCGACATGCCGCCGGTGCCGATCACTACCACTTTCTCATCGGTAGGCCACGATGCCACTGCATGGCCAATCGCCTTGCCGAGAGCAAAGCAGCGTGCCGGCCGTGGTAACGGGAACTGCACGGTATTGATCGCCACCGGAATGGTTTTGATCTTCGGCGGATTTTCATTGGGCCAGAACAGCCGCATCGGGTTGATGAAAGCGTGGTCCATGGCCATTTCCTGGCACATGGCGATGTCGAACTCCTGCTCGATCAGACTCTCAATCAGGTGCCACGACATCTCGGGATAGCCGTGATAGGCCGGAAACACCGGCAGCCCCCAGCCTTCATCCTTGGTTATATATTCCTGCGCAGCGCCCACGGCGAAGGTAGGCAGGTTGTTGAGGAAGAAGTTAAGACCGTGGTCGTTGTAGAGCACTATCGCCACATCCGGTTGCTGTGCGTCCAGCCACTGCAATACTGGCTGGTACCCATCAAAAAAGCGCTTCCAGTAGGCGTCTTGCTGCTTGCCGTTCGAGATGGCGTTGCCGATCGACGGAATGTGTGAGGACGTCAGTGCGCCGATGATGCGTGCCATAGCGAATCCCGGGTGTCAGAGTAAAAAAACACAGCGTTCCTGGTAGCGATTTGCATGAGGGGTTTACTCCGACGCCCTCATGCCTGCGATTCCAGCCTGGCGCGGAACTCGTCGATCGAGCGACCGGTTTGCTGGGCGCCGAGATCCTGTACCGTCATACCGTAGATGCCGGTGAGTTTGGCAAGGTAGTAGATGTTGCCGCCGACCTGTAACAGTCGCAGCACATCGAGATCGGTTACTGCATGAATCTGCTCGCGCGTAAGGTGATAGGCGTGGCAGTACGCTTCCGGGAACGCCTTGAACTTCTTGCGGTTATCGGCCGAGTTGAACGAATAGCACATGCGATTGAGGTTGTAGCCTTTCATCGCCATGCGACCGTCGAAGAGGTAGGTACCGGGTATGGCTTGTTGCGAAACAGTGGCTGCATTCATGGGAACCTCCGCTGGGCACGCAAATCAGCGTGCAACACCAGGGTGCAGAAATTCTCGGCGCAGCCGTGCACCCGCACAATCGGGAAGTGGTGACTGCTTGATTTACAGCAAGAGGAGGGGGCTTAAGGGAAAGGCTGTTATTGCAACAGGTGGCACAGCTCATCGAGCCGCGCGCGGTTCTTGATGATGATCTCGCGGCCTTCGACGCCGATCACTTCGTCCTTGTGCAGACGGCTTAGCGTGCGACTGACGGTTTCGATCGTCAGGCCGAGAAAGTTGCCCATGTCCATGCGCGACATAGGCAACCGCATGGCAGTAGAAGACAGGTTGCGGCGGGCATAGCGCTGCGACAGGCTCAACAACAGCGTGGCGATGCGGCCCTCGGCGTTCTTCTTGCTGAGCGTCAACATCATCTGGTGATCGCTTTCGATTTGCTTGCCCATCAGCTGGAACATGTGGTGTTGCAGTGAAGGAACCTGCAGCGACAGTTCTTCCAATCGCTCAAAGGGGATTTCACACACGGCGGATGTTTCCAGCGCCAACACGTTGCAGCCGTGCTTGTGGGTACCGATGCCATCAAAACCCAGCACTTCACCTGGCAGGTAGAAGCCGGTGACCTGTTCAAGACCGTCTTCGTCGACGAGGTAGGTTTTGATGGAGCCGGAGCGCACGGCGTAGATGGCCTTGAAGCCATCACCGGAGCGGTACAGATGGTCGCCTGCCTGCAACGGCCGACCGCGCTGGATGATCTTGTCGATGCGCTCGATGTCGGGAATGTCCATCGCGATCGGCAGGCACAGACCTTTGAGGTTGCAGTCCGAGCAGGTCGCCTTGATGAAGCCGTGTGAACAAGCATTGCGGGTAACAGAACCGGTGCTGGCAATGGTCGTGGCCATGGATATCCCCCTTGCTGTGTTTTTTACCATTCTAGCGCAGATCGTTACGGGGGAGGCAGGCGGATACGCCCCTCGCTGTACTGTACCGCGTGCCCGCTCATCAGCACGCGATCACCCCGCAGCTGGCAGAACAGTTCGCCACCGCGGGCCGACAGCTGGGCGGCGCGGGTCACGGCTACTACGTCCACGCCGAGCGTGGCCACACAACTCAATTTCCTTGATCGGGGTGAACCAGCGCAGATGCCAGCCATTGGCTTGCGGCACCAGGAAGGCGGTCTCTGCCAGATTGTTCTCGGCAGCAATCTGCTGCATCAGGGTGTCGCTTGGCCAGGCATCGAGCGGACACACAGCGGCCGGGTTGCCGTGAAACAGGCGGGTGGTAAAGGCGTCGATGATGGAAAGCGGCAACGTCATCATGGCGTTATCCCTGCAGGCGAACGGCACGCCGCGATATCACATGAATTCCACCAGCGCATCATTGAGGAACTGCAGCCCCAGTGCGGTTGGTGCCACCATGGAATCTGCAGTCTGCAGCAAGCCTTGCTGGCGCAGCCTGTGCAAAGCAGTGGCGATGCTTGCGATTGGCTCGCCAGTGCGCGCTTGATAGCTGGCTGTTTGCACTCCATCGCAGAGCCGCAGTGCATTCAACATGAACTCAAGCGGCAGCTCTTCGGCAGACACCTGCTTGCGTTCAACACAGTAAGCACCTTTCGCGGCCAGATAATGCTGGGGCATCCGCGTCTTGCGCGTGCGCTCGATGATGAGCGAGCCATCGTTGGCAATGTGACTCAGCTTGCCATGAGCACCTGCACCAATGCCGAGGTAATCACCGAACTCCCAATAGTTGAGATTATGGCGCGAGCGCTTGCCTTGCTTTGCAAAGGCCGAAATCTCATAACGCTGGAAGCCCTCGCTGGCCAGCAGTTCGATACCGGCCTGCTGCGTGTCGGCGATGGCATCGTCTGTTGGTTGTACCGGCGGCCGTCTGAAAAATTCAGTGTTGGGTTCTATCGTCAGCTGATACCAGGACAGGTGCGTGGGGTTGCAGCTGAGTGCGGTACGCAAGTCTGCCAGCGCTTGTTCCTGTGTCTGCTGGGGTAGCGCAAACATCAGGTCGAGATTGAAATTGTCGAAGCCGGCATTGTGCGCAATGTCGGCAGCGCGCAGCGCTTCATCGCGGCCGTGGATGCGGCCAAGACGGGTGAGTTGTTGAGCATCGAAACTCTGGATGCCAATCGACAGCCGGTTTATGCCGGCATCGCGGAAGTCACGGAACTTCGCTTGCTCGAAGGTGCCTGGGTTGGCTTCCAGCGTGATTTCGATGTCGTCGGCAAAGCGCAGCCGCTTGGCGAGTTGCTGCAACAATCGCTGGTAACTCTGCGCGCTGAACAGGCTCGGCGTGCCGCCACCGATGAAGATGCTCTGCAGCGGGCGGCCTTGGGCGCCGGCGAGATCACAATCGAGATCCGCCAGCAGCGCATCCACATAGGCCTGCTCCGGCAACTCGCCTTGCTGTTGGTGTGAATTGAAATCGCAATACGGACATTTGCGCACGCACCACGGTACGTGCACATAGAGGCTCAACGGAATATCGGTCACAGCGGCCAGCGCGACAGCAGCTGCTGCAGGGCCTGTGCGCGATGGCTCAGCGCAGTCTTCACGTCGGGTGTCAGGGTGGCCGACGTGCAGCCATGGGTGGGTACGAAGAACAATGGATCGTAGCCGAAGCCGTGCACGCCGTGAGGCTCGTGCACGATGCGGCCTTCCCAGGCGCCCTGACAGATCAGCGGCATCGGATCGCCGGGAAAACGGAACATGGCGATGGCGCATTGGAAGCGGGCGCTGCGCTTGGCGTCCGGTACCTCGCGCAGCAGTTCGAGCAGCAGCGAATTATTGTTGGCATCGGGATTGTCACGCACCAGCACTGCGCCAGCCGGCAGTGTAGGCAGTGCAGGAAAGCCGCCATGCAGATAGTGACTGGCAAAACGCGCCGAATAAATACCAGGCGCGCCACCAAGCGCATCGACTTCAATACCGGAATCATCGGCAATCGCCGGCTGTCCGCTCAATGTACTGGCATGGCGCGCTTTGATGATGGCGTTTTCAACGAAACTCAACCCGTCTTCTACTGCATCGGCAATATTGAAGTCGCTCTGCGGCACCAGTTTGAGGGTGGGAGACACGCGGCTGTGCAGCACTGCCTGCAGTTCAAGCAGTTTCTTGCGGTTGCCACTGGCAATAACGATGGTAGTCATGGTGTGAGCCAGCGATCAGTCGGCATAGAGCTGCGTGCTCCACTCGATTGCCTGCGCCTTGCTTTCGCCAGCTGGCGTTACATCAACAGCAAAACGCACTGTTTCGGCGTTGGAGAAATCAAACTGACCAATGTAGTAGATCGCCTCACCTTCGCGCACTTCCGCAAAGTCGATGCTGCTTTGCTGCTGCATCAGGTTGCGCTTGCCACCCTCAACCGTTGCCGCCACTGGCGTCGTAGAGCCATCTGCATTGTTGCGCAACACCGCGATATTCAGGAAAGCCCTGCGCGAACTGCGCACAATCTTGTACTGCGCCGCAATCTCCGGCGTCAGGAAAGTGCTGTTCACGGCGATGTAGTGAACCGTGTACTGGCCGAAGGTAAGTGATTCTGCCTGCACAAGCGTGGTGATACATGACATCAACAACAAGGCCAACCAGCGCATGCCCTACCTCGTGATGTGATAAATCGCATTGATGCCGAAGAAATTCGGACACAAGCGCATCAATGGCGAACTGTGCTGACTGTCGTCAACCACCGTACGGTGCAACACCTTGATGTTCTTCAAGCGGCACAGCTCGTCGAAATCACTGATCGTGCAATGATGCAGGTTCGGCGTGTCATACCACTCATACGGCAACTGCGGCGACTTCGGCATGCGGCCGCCGGTAAGCAGCGACAACCGATGACGCCAATAGGCGAAGTTGGGGAAGGTCAGAATGCCGTTCTTGCCGACCCGCAGCATTTCGTCGACGATTTCGTCGGGCCGATGCAAGGCCTGCAGCGTGTGCGCAAGAATCACCGTATCAAAACTGCCGGTGCCGAAATTCTTCAGCCCCTTGTCCATGTTCTGCTCCAGCACATTGACGCCGGCTTCGAGACAGAGCTGGATATTGGCCGTATCGATTTCGAGACCGTAGTCGCGGATCTGGCGGGTGGTTTTCAGGTGGGCGAGGAACGAGCCATCGCCACAACCAAGATCAAGCACCCGGCTGTGCGGTGCAATCCAGTCCTGGATCAGTTGCAGGTCGGCGCGCAGCATCAGACCTTGCCTCCGGCACATTCGTTGGCCACGCGGTTCATGTAGGCCTGCAGCGCCTTCATGTAGCGTGGTATCGGCAGCAGGAACGAGTCGTGGCCTTCAGCCGCTTCGATTTCGAGATAGCTGACATCCTTTTTCGCCTGTAACAGGGCATCGACGATTTCCCGCGAGCGTTCAGGCGGGAAGCGCCAGTCACTGCTGAACGACACCACCAGGAACTTGCAGGCACTCTTGTCGAAGGCCTTGCTCAGATTGCCGTCGTAATCGACAGTCGGATCGAAGTAGTCGAGCGTCTTGGTAACGAGCAGGTAGGTGTTGGCATCAAAATTCTTCGAAAAGGATTCGCCTTTGTACTGCAGGTAACTCTGGATCTGGAAGTCGACATCGAAACCGAAACTGAGTTTGCCGCCACGCAGATCGCGGCCGAAGTTTTCTCCCGCGCCTTTGCCGAACTTTTCGCGCAGCAGCGTATCGCTCAGATAGGTGATGTGGCCGACCATGCGCGCCAGCATTACGCCTTTTTGCGGATAGGTGTTGAAGTCGTAATAACGGCCCTGGTGGAAGTCGGGGTCGCTCATGATCGATTGGCGCGCCACTTCGTTGAAGGCAATGTTCTGCGCCGACAGTTTCGGCGCAGCCGCTATGATCAGCGCATGCCGCAACCGCTCGGGATGCGAGATCGCCCAACGCATGACCTGCATGCCACCAAGGCTGCCACCGATTACTGCCGCCCACTGGCGGATGCCGAGTCGATCAGCCAGACGCGCCTGGCTCAACACCCAGTCGCGCACGGTGATGATCGGAAAATCCGGACCGAAGGGCTTGCCGGTTTCCGGATTGAGCGAGCTCGGCCCGGTGCTGCCGGCACAGCCGCCAAGGTTGTTGAGGCATACAACAAAAAAGCGATTGGTGTCGAAGGGTTTCCCTGGGCCGATGCAGCAATCCCACCACCCCGGCTTTTCCTTCGGATTGCCGGCGTCGTAGTAGCCGGCAGCGTGATGATCGCCACTGAGGGCGTGACAGATCAGGATGCCGTTGCTGGCATCACTGTTCAGTGTGCCGTAGGTTTCAACCATCAGATCGTATTGGTCGATGGTGCGACCACTGCGCAGCGGCAGCGGCTCGCTGAAATGCAACTTTTGTGGTGCGACCAGCCCCACGGAATCGGCGGGAATTTTTTTCTGGGGCGCTTCCATTGCTATAGCCCGATCACGTAGGCAGGCACCACGCGCAAACCACTGGCCAGCGGATTCAGCACGAGGATTTCAATCACCTGAATTGCCAACATCAACAGCAGTGGCGTGAAGTCGAGCCCGCCCATCGGCGGAATGATGCGTTGGGCAAGCTTGTAGAACGGCTGCAGCAGCTGGAAGATCAACAACAGTACCGGATGGCCACTGAAAGGTGCGATGAAGCTGGCCACTACCAAGACCACCATCGCGTAGAAATACAGGTCAAGCGTAAAAGCAATCAGTCCCACAAATGCCCAGCTCACCGCCATGCCGACCTGTAATTGCTGGCCGGTCAGCAGCACCATGCCGTAAGTAGCGAGCGTGTTGAGTACCAGCGCAAGAATCAGTGTGGCAATGTCGAGCCGGCGCCAACCCGGAATTACCCGCCGCAGCGGGTTCACCAGCGGCGACGTAATCTTGACGATGACCTGGCACAGCGGGTTGTAGAAATCCGCGCGCGCCGCCTGCAGCAGGAAGCGCAGCATCACGGCCGCCAGATAAATGCCGCCGAGTTTGCTGATGATCAGAAGCGCGGCTTCGCCGAATGATGAACCCATGGTTGTCGTATCACTGTCAGGAAGAGGCCAGTTCGGCCGAGCGGGCCGCCGCTTTTCCGAGCGCCCGCGCGACGATGTCGCGGAAGTGCTCGGATTCGAACTGGCGTATCGCGGCTTCTGTGGTGCCGCCGGGCGAAGTTACGCGGCGCCGCAGCTCGGCTGCATCCACATCACTCGCCAGCGCCAGTTTGGCTGCGCCGAACGCGGTTTGCAGTGCCAGTGCCTTCGCCACCTCGGCCGACAGCCCCAGTTCAGTGCCGGCGGCCTGCATGGCTTCCAGCAACAGGAAGAAATAGGCAGGGCCGGAGCCCGACAGCGCCGTCACTGCGTCCATCTGTGCTTCCTGGTCGAGCCAGCAAGCCAGCCCTACGGCTTGCAGAATGGCGCCGGCAATGTCGCGCTGCTCCGCACTGACAACCGCGTTGGCATACAGCGCGCTGGCTCCAGCCTGCACCAGCGCCGGCGTGTTCGGCATGCAGCGCACGATGGCCTGCTTGGGCGACGACCACTCGGCAAGGCGCGCACAGGGGATGCCGGCGGCCACTGACAGCAGCAATACCGGCTTGGCGGCCAGTGCTGCACGCAAGGGCTGCACTACAGCGCCCATCACTTGTGGCTTCACGGCGAGGATGACCACCTCGCAGGCTGCAACGATGCTCAAATTGTCGGTAGAGGTGTGCACGCCTTTGGCAGCAAGGGTCTGCAATTTGGCCACATCGGTATCGGCAGCCCACAGTCGCGAGGCGGCAACGCCAGTGGCAAGCAGCCCTTCAACAAGAGCAGTAGCCATGTTGCCGGCGCCGATAAAGCCTATGGATGTAGTAGTCGAAAGCATCGCAGCATTGTAACCCAGCAAGCCTTTGCTCCGCCCCCATTGCCAGACCTTTGGCTAGTGGCGCGGGCCGAAGATGTCGCTGCCGATGCGCACCAGGGTGGCGCCTTCGGCAATGGCTGCCTCGAAATCAGCGCTCATGCCCATCGACAGCTCGGTACAGGCGTGATGACCACGGGCCTGCAGCCGTGCACGGGCTTCGGCCAGTTGGCGGAAAACCAGCCGTTGGGCTGGCAGTGAGGGAGCAGGTGCCGGAATCGCCATCAAGCCGCTTAGCACCAGCGCCGGCAGGGTGGCGATGGCATTGGCGAGCGGTTCCAGATCAATCAGTGAACAGCCCGATTTGCTGTCTTCATTGCTGAGGTTCACCTGGATCAGCACCTTGAGCGGGCCGCTGGCAGCCGGCCGCTGTTCACTCAGCCGCTGGGCGATCTTCAGGCGGTCGACGCTGTGCACCCAGTCGAAGTGGCAGGCTATGTCGCGCGTCTTGTTGGATTGGATGGGGCCGATGAAATGCCATTCGATAGGCAGATCGGCGAGTTCCTGCATCTTGCCGAGCGCTTCCTGCAGGTAGTTTTCGCCAAAGCGCAGCTGGCCGAGGGAGTGGGCCGCACGCACACGTTCTGCCGCTTGTGTCTTGCTGACGGCCAGCAATTGCACGCTCCCAACCTCCCGCCCATACTCCAGTTCATAGTCAGAAATGCGCTGGTTTACCTGCTGCAACCGGCTCCGCAATTCATTCAGCAAGCTGTGCTGCGGATTGCCAGGTAAGTTCCCAGGTAAGTTGCCAGGTAATGAATGGTCCGTAGAATTACTCATGCGGTCGCGTTGCCCAACTGAATTCAGTGAAATGTTACAGGAGCATGTCCCGCCATGAACATCCAGGAACTATTGAACTTCAGCGTCAAAAGCAAAGCGTCCGACATGCACCTTTCAGCCGGCATGCCACCGCTGATCCGTGTTGATGGCGACATCCGCCGCATCGACGTGCCCTCGCTCGACCACAAAGCCGTGCACGGGCTCATCTACGAGATCATGAACGACAAGCAGCGCAAGAACTACGAGAAAGATCTTGAGTGCGATTTCTCCTTCGAAATCCCCAACCTGGCACGCTTTCGTGTCAACGCTTTCGTGCAGAACCGCGGTGCCGGCGCAGTATTCCGTACCATTCCGTCCAGGATACTGTCGATGGAACAGCTTGGCATGGGCGAAATCTTCAAGAAGATTTCCGAAGTTCCGCGTGGCCTTGTCTGCGTCACCGGCCCTACTGGTTCCGGCAAGAGCACTACACTGGCGGCCATGGTTGACTACATCAATACCAACCATTACCACCACATCCTCACCATCGAAGACCCGATCGAATTCGTGCACGAGAGCAAGAAGTGCCTGATCAACCAGCGCGAAGTACATCGCGATACCCACGGCTTCAACGAAGCGCTGCGTTCCGCCTTGCGTGAAGACCCGGACATCATCCTCGTTGGCGAGTTGCGCGACCTTGAAACCATTCGCCTGGCGCTCACCGCCGCCGAAACCGGCCACTTGGTGTTCGCCACGCTGCACACCACCTCTGCCGCCAAAACCATCGACCGCGTGGTCGACGTATTCCCCGCCGCGGAAAAAGCCATGGTGCGTTCAATGTTGTCGGAATCGTTGCAGGCCGTGGTATCACAAGCACTGCTCAAGAAAGTCGGTGGCGGTCGTGTCGCCGCGCACGAAATCATGATCGGCACCTCCGCCATCCGCAACCTGATCCGCGAAGACAAGATCGCGCAGATGTATTCGGCCATCCAGACCGGCGCGCAGCTTGGCATGCAGACGCTCGATCAATGCCTGAAAACCCTGATCCAGAAAGGCGTGGTCAGCCGCGAAGAAGCCAAGCTGAAAGCGAAGGCACCGGATACGCTCTAATCCTTGTTGCCTTCCTTTATTGCCACCCCGGCAACCCACTCGCATCCATCCAATTGCCGTGCAGGCCCTGTCTGAGCCTGAACGGCAGTTTGGCGCGGCCAATCGGACCGTTCTCCACTGCCAGCGCATCGAAGATCGCCAGCTCGGAATAATTCAGCACGATGTTGTCGATCAGCGCAACGACATAACCAACGCCTTCCGGTGAGGCGGGTGATTTCGGAATGAAGCAGGGCTCCTGGATCAGGCAGTCAGGACCGCAGAACCACAGGCTTTGTTTGCCGGTGTGCAGATCCATGAAACCGAGATTGTTGATGCGCAGTCCGGAGGCGCGCGCTGAAGGGCCGTTGAACGGCAGCGAAGCGTCCATCACCAGCAGCCAGCCATAGCGGTTGTTCTGGGTGGCATAACGATCGTCGATGCGCGGGAACTCGCCCATGTGATCGGTCAGCCGCTCGACCTTTTCGAATTCGTCGCCTTTGCTGTTGTAGTCCACCGTCCAGCGCGTCATGAAGGAGCGGCCTTCTTCACGGTTGAATGGCGCGCCGTGTATGTCCGGGAAGAACGGGAACATGTTGTTCTTCGCCACTGGCGTGTCGAAGTAAATCTTGCTGCCGTCGTTGAATGCATTCATTACGTGCGAGCAGAACAGGTTCGGCGACTTGAACCATTTCATGTCCTTGGCTTCGCCTTTGCGCGGCAGGATGCCGAGATAAACCGGCAGGGTGGTGTCAAATCCGAAGTGCGGCAGTTTGGCTTCAAGACGATCCCAGCTCGATACGCAGGGCACGATATGGAACACCGCGTAATCTTCGGTAACGCCAAAGTCGTGCATCATGCAGTAGTAGGGCACCTCGAACCACACTTCACGCAACAGCTCGCCAGTCGGGCTGATTTCCATGAAGGTGCAGTCGCGGGTGATAAGGCCTTTCGACGCATAGCTGAACGCAATCATGTTGCCGGTAAGCGGATCAATCTTCGGATGCGCCGTGAAGGTCTGGCTGCTGCACTTGCCGCCCCAGTTGGTGTAACCGAATGTTTCCAGCGTCAATGGATCCATCAACAGCGCCGGGCTGTCTTCCTTCAGCGCCATCAACTTGCCGGCGTGCACAACGGCATTGGTGTTGGCCGTGCCACGGATTCGGCCCTTCACCGACGGATCATCGGTCAGCGGATTGCGGTAAGCGCCGAACAATGCTTTGCCGGCGGCGCGTTCCAGTTTGAATTTGTCGGTCTGCGCATAACGTTGTTTGAAGTCCACCTTGCCGCCACGGAACTTGAACAGCGAGATCAAGCCGTCGCCGTTGAAGAACTGGTCACTGTCGAACATCGGCGGGAACTGCTGGTCCGGGTGCACACGATGGAAGGTGCCGTTCAGCTCAGGCGGAATCACACCCTCCACTTCCACGTCGATAATGTCGGCTTCGAAACGCAGCGGTTTGAGAATGCCGGAAAAGGCCAGAGTGTCGGGAAAATGAGCCATGGGAGTATCTCCTCGTAGTTCTTATTCGTTGTTCTGGCAGGATTAAACAGAACTGTCCCCGCCAACACAATCGCGCGGACTGATCTGCTGCAAGCAAATGCCAGAAGAGCTACCGCGTCAGCTGCAACATGATCGCATCGCACACCGCATCCTGATTCAGCACATCCGCCGTGATCGTGATGTCGGCATACTTGCGGTACAGCTGCGTACGCTCTTCGAAAAGATCCGCAAAGCTCTGGTCGGGCCGCTTGGCGATGCCGCGGGTTTCGTAATCAGTGATGCGTGAGCGCAGCGTAGCGACACTGACGTCGAGATAGATGCAGGTGCCGTTCTGCTTCAGGTGCTGCATTGCTGCATCGCTGTATACTGCGCTGCCCCCGGTCGATATCACATGGTTTTCCAGCCGCAGACTCTGCAGCACGCGGGCTTCGACTTCACGCAGCGCCAGATAACCTTCCTTGTCGAGGATGTCCTGCAGTGAGCGGTGCTCCACACTCTGGATGACCACATCGGTATCGACAAAATCATGTGAAGTGCGCTTGGCGAGAATGACGCCGATAGTGCTTTTGCCGGAGCCCGGCATGCCGATCAGAACAATGTTGGACTTGGGACTCATGCGATTGAAAGTGGTGGCAGTAAGCGAAGCGGCAATTATGCCAGCCAGTGGCGCAGTAGCCTAACCATCAGCTGATCGTTATTGGCTCTGCAATACTTTCTGTACCACCGGGTTGGCGAGCATCCAGCGGCGATGGGCAGCCACCTTCGGAAACCAGTTCACATCCACCTCGTCTGCTTCCAGCCACTGGGTGATGGTGAACAGGTACATGTCGCACACCGAGTAGTCATCTCCCAGCACGAACGGCCCTTTGAAGAAATCGTTTTCAATCTGGTTAAAGCAGGCCTTCATTGTTTGCGGCACTTTGATTCGCATTGACTCGATTGCTGCCGCGTCGTCGGACCAACGGGCGCCACGATAACGATGCGCGTGCGCCACGTGCACGGTGGAAGCCAGATAGCTGTTGAAAGCCTGCGCCTGCGCGAACTGCCAAAGGTCGTCCAGCGGCATCATCTTTGCTGCCGGAAAGCGTTGCGCGAGATAGGTCAGAATTGCCGGGTTTTCTGTCAGTACCCCGTGTTCGGTAATCAGCGCCGGCACCCGGCCTTTCGGATTGACAGCCAGATACTCCGGCGAGCGTTGTTCGCCCTTGCTGAAGTCGAGCTTGTGGACTTGATAAGCGCTGCCGCTGTGCTCGAGTGCAAGATGAGTGGCAACAGCGCAGGAATTGGGAGTGTAGTAAAGTTTCAGCATGGGCCTACCAGATATGCTCTCTGCCATCCCAGGTCCAGAAGCGACCAGACTGCGCGAGAGTGAGAGTGGAAATCAATTTGAACAAACCGCCAGCGCTTTGCTCAACCGGTATTTGCGCGTTGGCACCGCCCATGTCGGTTTGTACCCAGCCCGGATGCACCGGGCATACGATGATGTTGTCAGCCTTCAACTCCAGTGCCAGCACCTGCATCACCTTGCTGACTGCACTTTTGGAGCTGCGATAGGCATAGGTACCAAAGCCCATGTCGAGACCGAAGGCGCCCATCTGGCTTGAGATGGTGACAACGCGCGCATGCTTCGACTGCTTAAGGTTCGGCAGCAGCAGGGATGTCAGGCGGAACGGCCCCAGCGTGTTGATCTCGAAAGTACGCAGCCAGGCGTCGTAGTCCATATTGGCAAAGCCTTGCTTATTGCCGCCCATTACGCCGGCGTTGTTGATCAATACATCAATAGTGCGTGTGCCGATCTGCCTGGCAAAGGCCGCGCTTGATACCGCGTCAGCAACATCAAGCTGCATTATTTCGACAGCGCCCGGGACCAGACGTAGCGCCTCAGCCTTGTCGGGCTGTCGGCACGCAGCGACAACATGATGGCCTGCAGCGGCGAAGCACCGCACGAGCCCAAGGCCTATGCCGCGATTGGCGCCGGTGATGACTATCGTTTCTGCCGTTTTTGTTTCTACTGTCGCCATTGCACTGCCCCTCTTGCGAAACCAGGGTGTCAGGTTAGTCCACGCATGACTTAATGGAAATAGCGGTCTTAACCCAAAACTCGATCGACCTTAACCGTGTCGCAGATTGGTGTTAATCATGGCTTCGCAAAGCGCCATTACCCTGCGCGCATGCGTAAACATGATGAAGACAACGTTAAGCGGCGGGATTTTCTGCGACGCGGTTCCCGCGCGCTGGCCACTTTTTTTGCAGGCTCCCACGCACCAGCGTTGTTGGCAGCCGACGACAATCCACCCTCTGCCTTGTTCGCCGAATTGCCCGGTGAGCTGCTGCCGCCGGATGCAAACGGCTTGCGGCTGCCAGCCGGATTTCGCTCACGCGTAATTGCGCACACTGGCCGTACTGTACTGCCCGGGTCCTCCTATATCTGGCACAAGTCGCCGGATGGAGGTGCTTGTTACGCCGCTGACGATGGCGGCTGGGTTTATGTATCCAACAGCGAAGTCAAAGTCAGTGATGGTGGTGGCGGAGTTGGCGCTGTGCGTTTTGATGCACAAGGCAACATCCTTGCGGCCTATCCCATACTGCAGAACTCCGACAACAACTGCGCTGGCGGCAAGACGCCATGGCAGACATGGTTGTCGTGCGAAGAAGTTGATCGTGGCCGGGTGCATGAATGCGATCCTTTCGGCAGCAGCGCGGCTGTTGTGCGTCCTGCGCTGGGCCGCTTCAAACACGAGGCCGTTGCTGTTGATACCGACAACGGCCATCTGTACCTGACAGAAGATGAAACCGACGGTTGTCTGTATCGCTTCATTCCATCGCAACCACTGCCTTCACTTGAAGCGGGCCAGCTTGAAGTGGCTGAAGCCATTGAGAAAGATGGCACTGTGCAACTCGTCTGGCACGCAGTGCCCGACCCGCAGGCTGCAACTACTGCTACGCGCCATCAAGTGGATAAGGCCACTCATTTCAACGGCGGCGAGGGCATTGCGTTCCACGCCGGCCTGATTCACTTCACATCAAAAGGCGACAACCGCGTCTGGCGATTGGATACCCGTCGTCAGCAGCTTGAAGTGTTGTACGACGTAAAGACTGCAGCAGCACCGCATCTTAGTGGCGTCGACAACGTCACGATCACCGCGTCTGGCGACGTGCTGGTTGCCGAAGACGGCGGTGACATGCAGATCGTATTGCTGGCACCCAACGGCATCGTGTTGCCGATAGTACAGATCGTAGGCCAGGACGAGTCGGAGATCTGCGGTCCAGCCTTCGACCCGTCGTTCCAGCGGCTGTACTTCAGCTCGCAGACAGGCCCGCTGAATCTTGATAGCGACGGCATCACCTATGAAATAAGCCGCATCGCGCGCGTCTGATTGACGGCGGTTGCTGTTCCAGTTTTTTGTTTTACTTAAACCGGGGAAATACCAATGAAGTCTTTGAGAAGCTTGTTAGTCGGTGCAACCGTGGTCGGATTGAGCCCGGGCGTTTTTGCCCAGGCTGCCAGTGGCGGGAATATTGAAGAAGTTGTGGTGTCAGGCCGCCGCCCGTTGGCAGAAAGTGTGGCCGCAGCCTTGGCGGTACAACGCAATTCCGATTCGCTGGTCAGCGTACTGTCGGCAGATGCCATCGGCAACCTGCCCGACCAGAACATCGCCTTTGCAGTAGGTCGTCTGCCGGGCGTTGGCATTGAGCGCGACCAAGGCCAGGCGCGTTACATCAACCTGCGTGGTGCACCGAACTACTGGACCACGCTGTCGTACGACGGACTCAGCATCGTCAGCCCGGAAGGTCGCGCCTCGCGCTTCGATAACATTCCGTCCGCAATCGCCAAACAGATCGTGGTGGAAAAAGCAGTTGTGCCATCGATGTCCGGCGCCACTGTGGCCGGCAACGTTGATATCCGCACCCGTACCGGTTTCGATGCTCCGGGCCGCGTTGTCACCGGCAAGGTGGGTGTAGGCCGTGTACGTTTGGGCGGTGGTGATGAATACGACAGCGCACTGACGTATTCCGATCAGTTGCTCGACGGCAAACTCGGCGTAGTGGCGCAAGGCTCGTATTACGAGCGCGAAATGGCGACCGACAACTGGGAAACCGATCCGTACCTGACCAACACCATCAACCCTGACAAACACTTCGCCCGTGAACACGAGAACAAGCATTACCGCCTGACCCGTCAGAACTACTCAGCCTCGCTGCGCTTTGATTACCGGCTGGATGACAACAACACGATTTTTGCCAGCACGATCAACACCATGTTCCATGACGATGAACTGCGCGACAACTTCATTGTTCGCTTCGACCAGGGCACCGATGCCGCAGGCAACAGCTACACCAGCGCTGCTTATATCAACGCGAATGATCCCACCAATGGGACGGCATTCGGTGCCCGCATCAATGCCCGTGTCGATTACCGCGATACCGAGGAATATGCCACTACCCATACCTTCGGTGGCGAGCATTCGGTGAACGAGTGGGATGTCTCATGGCGCCTTAACCGCACGATGACCGACGATGGTCGCAACACGCCGGTATCGGCGGCTTTCCAGAGTCCAAGCAGCTTCCTGCTGCGCCCCACGATGGAATATGACTTCCGTGATGGCAACGTCAACACCATGCGCTTTTTCACCACGGGTGGCGCCACTGCCGCGCGCACAAAAGGTGCACAGATCACCAACATCGAGGACTTCCAGTTTCCGATGCAGAGCATCAGCCAACTCGAAGGCAGCGACCGTACCGTTGCCGATACCTACAAGCTGGATCTGGATCACGAGATGGAACTCTTCGGTTTGAGCACCAAAGTCGAGCTTGGTGGTCTTTACACCGATCGCACCAAACGCTCTGCCGAGAGCAACTTCTTGCGCAATTTCACCACGGGCACCATTCCAACCTGGGCCACATTCGCTACGAATACCGGGTACCTGGGGACGCAGGATCTGAACTACAAGTTCCGCTACACCGACCAGAATTTCACCACCAACTTCATGAACTCGCTGATTGCGGACGGTACCGCCACCGCACAGGACACGCGCGGCAACTATTGGGAAGTCACTGAAGAAATCACTGCTCTGTATGCCATGGCGACCAGCACGTTCAGCTGGGGCTCACTGGTGTACGGCGCTCGCGTAGAGCAGATCGACAACACTGGTGAGGCCTGGGTCAACCTGCCGGCAGTTGGCCAGCAGTTGGTGCAGGTATCCAGCGACGATACGCTGGTCTACCCAAGTGCCCATCTGAACTGGAACCTCACCGACGAAATCAAAGTGCGTTTTGGTGCAACCACCTCGGCATCGCGCGCGGATTTTGACGACCTGCGCCCGAACTTCACGATCAATGACGCGGCTCAAACCATCTCCGGTGGCAACCCTGCAGCCAAACCAGAGCGGCAGGCGGGCCTGGATGCCTATCTCGAGTGGTACATGCCCAACGGCGATTTCTTTTCCGCCGGCATGTTCTACAAGAATCTGCGCGACGTACTCGTGCAGCAGTCCAATGCTTTTGGTCTCGACACGCTTGACGTTGCCGGCATCGACCGTTCGGGTTACACCCAGACTGCCATCGGCAATGCCGGTGATGGTGAATTGAACGGGATTGAATTGGCCTACGTGGCCTCTGCGGCACCACTGGTGGCAAGCCTCGGACTGCCAGAGTGGATGGGCGGATTCGGCGTGAATGTGTCTGGCACCTGGACCGATTCCGAAGTCGATCTGCCGGCAGTAGGCATTCAGCCAGCTCGCACCATCAGCGTATTGGGCACCTCGGATGAGGTGTACAACATCCAGGCTACCTACGAGAACTACGGCTTGTCGGTGCGTCTGGCCTATCAATATCGTACCCCGTGGGGCCAGTCGATCGGCACCTATCGTACGATCAACGGCAAGGTCTATGCAGACGGCATTGGTGACGTTTTCTGGGACACCGACAACGAGCTCGATCTCTCCGTGCGCTACCAGGTCAACGAGACGTTCGAAGTTTATATGGATGCGGTAAACCTGACGAACCTCGGCGCCCGCCGTTATGGTGATCAGGCGCAATTCCCGATCGAGTTTGAACGTTTCGGTGCCCGTTACCTTGGCGGCGTTCGCTTCAACTTTTAAGTAATCACTACATGAAGTTGGTAATCAATATTGCACTCGCGCTGGTCGCCGGCTTACCGCTGGCGACCGTGCAGGGTGCGGAAGCGGTGGTAAAACCGCGCGTCGTTACGGAAGCAGTCAAACACGACAGCGACGACCCGGCGATCTGGATCAATCGTGCCGATCCTTCGCAGAGCCTTGTCATCGGCACCGACAAGGATGCCGATGGCGCGCTCTATGTGTTTGATCTGCAGGGACGCGTGGTGCAGGACAAAGTCGTGCGCGGCTTGCTGCGGCCGAACAATGTCGATATTGCCTACGATGTGATGGTGGGCGGTGTGAAGGTAGATGTGGCAGTAGTGGCCGAGCGTTATGCCCATCGACTGCGCGTGTTCCGTCTGCCCGACATGGCGGCTATCGATGGTGGTGGCATTCCGGTGTTCGAAGGCTAGCGTGCGCGTGAAGTGATGGGCATTGCGCTCTACACACGGGCAACTGACGACGCGCTGTTTGCAATTGTCAGCCGCTCCGATGCATTCGCGCCGACCCAAGGCTACCTGCACCAGTACCGATTGGTTGACGATGGCAACGGCAGTTTGCACGGTGTGTTCACGCGTGCCTTTGGTGAATGGAGCGGGCTGAAGGAAATCGAAGCCATTGCGGTGGATGATGCCGCCGGCTTTGTTTACTACAGCGATGAGACCTACGGTGTGCGCCAGTATCACGCTGATCCACTGGCAGCAGATGCCGAAGATCAGCTGGGCGAATTTGGTCGAGGTGAGTTTACTGAAGACCACGAAGGCATTTCGGTGTATGCGCGTGACAACGGCACCGGCTATCTGCTGGTGTCAGACCAACAGGCGAATCACTTCAATGTGTATGCGCGGGAAGGCACTGCCACTGCGCCCTACGCCCACGGACTGCTGGCACGCATCGCGGTGTCCACCGAAGAGAGCGACGGCAGCGACCTGACGACGGTGGAGTTGCCGGGATTTCCTGGCGGCTTGTTCGTGGCAATGTCGACTGACAGGACTTTCCAGTTCTATGCAATTGACGATTTGCTGCAGGCAGCAGAGCTTGCAAGATAATCGTTGACCGTTAGTCACCAGATAGCAAA
>CAISOD010000164.1 GCA_903887045.1 uncultured Gammaproteobacteria bacterium
CCGGCGCCGGCGTCGATCAGGTCGCCGTTTTCAGTGACGCGCACCGTTGGTGCCATCGGCAAATCACCGAGCGCGTTGGCAGCCTGCGCCTGCAGGTAGCGGTCCATGAACGAGGTCAGGCAGGCGCGGTCGCAGGCTGGTGTGCGGTCGTAGACCTGGGCGCTCGCGCAGAGGGGAAGTGCTGCCAGCAAGCCGGCGAAGAGATAACGATGCATGGTTTCAATCCCTGGCATTTGAAGTATTGTTAACAATCCAATGACTATATCAATACAGATGAGGGGCACTATGCAAACGGGATTTGGCAAAAAACTGTTGTTGGGCTGCCTGCTGGCAGCGGGCGTTGTCCCCGCCATGGCAGCGGACCAACCCCTGCAGCCGGTCGGCGTCATCGGCGCTCCCGCCGGCACTGGCGCATGGCCTGCGATAGCTGAATCCCGCGAAGATTTGCGTGCGCACACAATTTATCGTCCCGAGCAGATGCCGGACTCGCCGTTGCCGGTGCTGATCTGGGGCAACGGCGGCTGCAGCGACAACGGCCTTTCACACTCGCTCTTCCTGCGCGAAGTCGCTTCGCACGGTTACTACATCATTGCGCTGGGCTATGCCCGCAATGAACCGGTGCCGCGTGGACAGAATGCGCAGCCACCCGCACCACCCGCCGGCGCGGCAGCAGCTGCCGGTGAACGCCGCGGACAAATTGGCGGTGGCGGACAACTGCCTTTGGACCCCAATGAAACTGACGCAACAGTGGTGGCGCAGATGGATATGGCACTGGCGTGGGCCTATGCCATGAACGAGTTATCGAGCAGCGAACTGCAGGGCCATCTGGACATGACCCGCATTGCAGTGGCCGGTCACAGCTGTGGCGGCTTGCAGAGCATCAAGTATGCGGCCAATCCCAGAATCAAGACCGCGATGATCTTCGACAGCGGCGTATACAACGTGCCGGGCGGCATGAGCCGGGTCAAGGTCAGCAAGTTTGATCTGCATGCAATCCACGGCCCCATCGCCTACATCACTGGCGGCGCCACCGATCAGGCGCATCCGAATGCAATGGATGACGCGAGCCGCATCAAGCATGTGCCGGTGTTTCTCGGCTGGCTGCCGGTAGGGCATGGCGGCACCTTCTCGCAGCCGAATGGCGGCGACTGGGCGAAGATCGCCGTGAACTGGCTCGACTGGCAATTGAAAGGCGCTGCCGAAGCCGGCAAGTGGTTCCAGGGCGACGATTGCGGTTACTGCACGGATGCGAACTGGACAGTGGAATACAAGCCTGCAGGCTGAGGTCATCCACGCGCCACGACGCTGAATCAGCGCTGTCTGGTTGCAGCTTGAGTTGAACCTCACTTTACCGGCGCTGCAAACGCAGGATTGGTGAGAAAGTCGGCATCAGTCAACGCTGCCAGAAACGCCAGCAGGTCGGTGATGTCCTGCTCGCTGAATTCATAACCCACTATCAGCGGATCGCGCAGCGGGCTCACTGCGTTGCCATCGCTCGCCGCTTTGCCGCCCACAGCATAGTGCTGCGTCAGCACCTCTTCCAGCGTGGCGATGGAACCGTCGTGCATGTAGGGCGCGGTAACCGCGACGTTGAGTAGGGTGGGTGTGCGGAACTTGCCTTCGTCGGCCGGGTTGTCGGTGACTTCGCGGATGCCGGGATTGTCGATCGGGTAGGCGCCGTTGCCGTCGAGGTTGTAGAGGCCGGTGTTGTGGAAACCGAGCTCCTCGAAGGGTAGCCGTGCGTGCACGAGGTTGTCGGTAAACGTCAGCCCGCCGTGGCAGTGATAACACTCAAACTGTTCGCTGAAGAACAGCGATTCACCGCGCTGCGCTGCTGGTGACATCGCCTCACGCTCGCCCAGATACTTGAAACGAAAGTAGGGCGCATTGAACGACAGCAGGCTGCGCTCGAACGAGGCCAGTGCCTTGGTAAGGCTGTCGAGCGTGATGGCGCCGTCCTGCTCGGGAAACGCTGCGCGGAACAGCGCGGGGTAGTTGGCATCGGCAGCAAGGCGGCTGATCAGCAGGTCTTCCTGGCCTTCCATCCCCATCTCGATCGGATGCGCGCCGAAGATCGGCACCAGTGCCTGGGTTTCCAGCCGCTTCATCAGCGGATTCGCCCAGGTCAGCGCCGGCAGGTAGGCGAGGTTAACCAAAGCCATCGCACTGCGCAGGCCGGGTTTGCCATCGATGCCGGGTGACTTGGCGCGGCCATCGGTAAAACTCTTGTCCTGCTGGTGGCAAGTGCTGCACGCCATCGATTCATCGCGCGACAGCCGTTTGTCATAAAACAGCTGGCGCCCGAGTGCGACCTTCTCTGCTGTCATCGGATTGTCGTCGGGCACACGCGGGCGTGGCACCCAGGCCGGCAACTGCCAGCCGTAGGCTGGTGTATCGTCAGTGGCTGCTGCAATGCCGGCGGCTACGCCGAGCAACAGCGGGATCAGCAGATGGCGCAGAGTCATTTCACGCGGAACAATTGCTGCGGTGAACCATCAAGTCCGAAGCCGCGAAAGAGTGGAGCACATTCCGGATCGGTAGCGGCAGACATGCAGCCCGGCGAAGTGCCTTCGGTGTTGGAAGTGACATCGGAAAACTGCAGCAGCGCAGCGAGGTCAACCACGATGCTGTCAGCTGCTGCATTGAAACCGTCAAAACTTGCCGACACCGTATTCGGATTGGCGCAGGCTGTTGCAGGCGCTGCGGTGGATGCAGCCGACGCACAGCCAGTGCTGCCGAGGTGGATCAGAAAGCCGCCATTGCCGTGGCCGCCGGCTTCAGCTGCTGCGCCCCCCATCATGCCGCTGTGCATGCCGGTGTTGGCAGCAGCGAGGTCCACCTTGAAGAAGCGGTAGCCACCCTGCCAGTTCCAGAACATGGCGCTGAGGTTGAGTGGTGAAGACGCCAGCAGATTGTCGGCATGGTTGAGGCCGAATGGCAACCCGAGCGTGAACTGAACGCCGCGGTAATCGCCGTCGGGCACGCTGCCGCGCAGGGTATCGTTGGTTGGTGTATTGCCGTTCTGGCAGGGGCCGCTGCCATCTTCAAAGTCCAGCAGTGCCACATCCTGGTACTGCCAGACGCCGTCTTGCGTCAGTGTCAGCGGCACCACCTTGCCTTGCGCATCCACCAGCGCCACTGACGACAGGTAAAGCCGGAAATCGGTTGGTGTGATGCTGGCAGCAGCAGTGCCAACGCCGCTGTAACTCTGG
Organism: uncultured Gammaproteobacteria bacterium; assembly: GCA_903887045.1. Taxonomy (GTDB): domain Bacteria; phylum Pseudomonadota; class Gammaproteobacteria; order Pseudomonadales; family Pseudohongiellaceae; genus CAILUG01. The sequence goes on from CAISOD010000164.1 coordinate 3,213, forward strand.
CCGCAGGCAAAGGCCTTGTCGCCGACTGCCGCCATGAAACGTATGGCCACATTCTGCTCAGCTTGCGCGGGCACGGCTGCCGCGAAAGTTGCTGTCAGTAAGCTGAAGAAACAGAGGGTTCTGCTGCGAGCGATCAACTGATTCATGGAAGTTGCCTCGAGTGACAAGAGCTGCACCGGCATAGGTGGCAGCGATGCGCCTGATTCTAGGCCCGTTAGGGCAGTTGTCTCTGCGTCAATTTGTCGCAAGTCTCTGCTACTTGGCAGTGGAAGGGCTGGCCTATACTGGTGAACCTTCTTTCAATTCCAACTGGTTCCGACCCATGAAAGCCTACTCACTGCGTTGCGCCTTCGCCTTTACTGCGTTGCTGGCAATGCTGACGTTGCAATTCCCTGCTTTTGCCCACACTGCCTTGTCTGCTTCGCAGCCAGCCGACGGTGAGACTGTCAGTGCGCCGGCAGCGCTGACACTGGATTTCGCAGCTCCTGTCAGCCTGCTGGTGTTGAGTGTGACCGGCAACACTGGTGAGGTGGATATCGGCTTTGCGCCGCGAGCGGAAGCTTCCCCTCAGCACAAAATTGCGTTGCCGACCCTCGCTGCCGGCCGCTACACAGTGGACTGGACAATAGTGGGTGCCGACGGCCACAAGATCAGCAAGAGTTTCAGCTTTACTGTCGAGTAAACCACCCATGTCGTTCAGCGTCGGCGCGTGGGAGCTGGTACAGGTACTGGCCAAGATAGTGATGTATGCCGGCATGGCGGCTGCAAGCGGCGGCATGCTGGTGTTGTGCTTGTTGCAACGTGAAGCAGCGCGCTTGCCGGCAACGCCGGAGAATCCTGCAGCAGCACACTGGTGCCAGCTGCAATATCGTGTGTTGCTGCGCCAGTGCGCGTGGGCAGCAACAGCGGGGCTGCTGGCGACTCTTCTGTTGTTTCTTTTGCAAGTGGGTTCAATCAGTCAGAACGGTTTGCCCGGCATGTTGGATCCCTTGCTGCTGCGCGTGCTGGCTGCAACGCCGGTTGGCACTGGCACCGCCTTCAAACTCGCCGGCTTTGTGCTGGCCTTGCTGGTGATGCTGCTTGCCGCATTGCGAGTGAGCGCCGGCGACCTGCGAGTGCTTTCGATCGGTCAGTTGCTGGCGAACGCGAGCGCATTGTTGTTGTTCGCGCTCTCGTTCGCGGTGGTTGGCCATGCAAGCGCACTAGGCTTGTTTGTACAGCTGGCGGCCGGCGTACACGTAATTGCAGTTCTGTTGTGGATAGGTGCATTGCAGCCCTTGCGTAAACTGAACGCTACCGGCGATACAGCAATACTGTTGCCATTGCTGCGCACCTTTGGTGTGTTGGGATGGAGTCTGGTCGGATGTTTGTTGTTGGGCGGAAGTGTGATGCTCTGGCAAATGCTGGGCAGAGCCAGCGATCTGCTCACAACCGTGTATGGCGGCTTGATGCTGGCCAAACTGCAAATGGCGAGTTGCTTGTTGGGTCTGGCAGCGCTGAACAAGTTTCGTCTGGTGCCAGGCTATGTAGAGAAGACACGCCCGCAGCTGCAGACGTCCATCGGGCTTGAGTTGGTATTGGCGTTGCTCATCATCGTACTCACTGCCACACTGACGACGCTCACCGGGCCGCCCTTGGCCGACGCTGCGCATTTACCGGATATTTAACGTAATTTTCTCGTGGCTTAACCCCCGCTGCCCATAATGCCCACCAGTATGATCAGGTGGAGGTATGTCAGCTTGTTGAGCTTTCTGAAAAAGAATCCGCTGAGAAGCATCCAGGACTTCGATACCCGCACCTTCCTGTCTGTTGCTGCCCGCCAGCCCTCGTCTTCCCTGCCTGCCCGTGTTGCCCTGATTGTGTCTGCCACCGCCGATGGCTGGTTGTATGCGCTGCTGGTGCCCATCCTCTTGCTGGCGCGGCCTGCATCGGCGCGTGAGTTGCTGCAATTGGCGTTGACCGCGTTTGTGTTCGAACGCTGCTGTTACTTCGTGCTGAAAAATACTTTCCGTCGCAATCGGCCGCAGCAGGCGCTTGCCGGCTTCAGGGCGGCAATCAAACCGTCCGACCGTTTCAGCCTGCCTTCAGGCCACACCTCGGCTGCCTTTCTGTTTGTCACGCTGCTGTGTGTATTCGTCAGTCCCTTGCTGAGCCCGCTGTACCTGTGGGCCGGTGCAGTGGGGGCTTCGCGCGTGATTCTCGGCGTGCACTTCCCGTCCGACATCGTCATGGGCGCGGCGCTCGGAACTTCAGTCGGCCTCAGCGTGGTGTAACTCCATGAAAATCCTTTTTGGTGTCCAGGGCACAGGCAATGGACACATCAGTCGCGCGAGCGCGATATACGAAGAACTCAAAGCCTTCCCGGATGTCGATGTCACCTGGCTGCTGAGCGGCCGCGAACGCGAGCGGGGCTGTGGTGCGATCAAGAATTTCGAATGGCGGCAGGGTCTCACCTTCATCAGTGAGAACGGCAAGATCAATCTGCTGAAAACTGCGCGCCAGAACAATCTTGTGCAGTTCTGGCGCGACGTCAATTCGCTCGATCTGAGCGGCTACGATCTGCTGATCTGCGACTACGAACCGGTGGTGGCACATGCTGCCCGCAAACGCGGCCTGCCTACCGTTGGCATCGGCCACCAGTACGCGTTTCGCTATGACATACCGCTACGTGGCGCCAATCCGTTCGTGAAAGGACTAATGAACGTTTTTGCGCCGACAACCAAGAGTGTAGGTCTGCACTGGCATCACTTCGGCCATCCGATATTGCCGCCGATTGTTGATCTGCATCTGCCGGTACAGCCCTTCGTTGTGCATTTCCACAAAGTCATTGTGTATCTGCCGTTCGAAAATCTTGCAGAAATCCGCCAGATGTTCAGTCCGTGGAAGGATCACGAGTTCTGGTTCTATCACCCGGATGCGCTGCATGAAGACGATGGCCACCTGCACCTGCGCCCCATCAGCCGCGACGGCTTCAAGCAGGATCTGCTGACTGCCGGCAAGGTCATTACCAACAGCGGCTTTGAGTTGATCAGCGAATGTCTGCAACTGGGCAAAGCCATACTCACCAAGCCTCTGCACGGCCAATTCGAACAACTGTCAAACGCCGAAGCCATGGCCCGCCTGCAGTACGCCACTGTCATTGATTCACTGCAGCCAGCGCCAATCGAAAACTGGTTGCGAAATACACCACCGGCGGTAACGGTGAACTATCCGAACGTAGCCAAAGCACTGGCAGCATGGATTGCCGGTGGTTGCCGCGAAACCGAGCAGGACCTGGCTGACGCGCTCTGGAAGTAGTGCGACGTTCACCAAATGTGGAAGCTTGAGCGTGGCGAGCCGGCTCAAGCCGCCAGGTTGCAGGGTGTGAGTCAGCGGTTGACGGGGGCCGCTGCAGAAATGAGACTTCGTGTTTCCTTTACCAGGGCACCCAGGCTGTCGGATGCGAACGTTCTTCAAAGTGTTCTTGTCTGCGCTGGCGGGTACCTGGGCCTTCTTTTTTGAATACCTGCCGCCCTTGCGTTCGGTTCGACTGCCCTACGACATGGAGGGCTACCATTTTCCGCTGTTCCAGTACGCATTCCTCAGCCTGAAGCAAGGCGTATTGCCGCAGTGGGATCCCAGCATCTATGGTGGCGTCAGCTTCCTGGCCAATGTGCAGACTGCGTTGTTCTATCCGCTTACTTGGCTGATGTTTTTGACGTCGTGGGACAAGGAGCTGCTGTCGTACGACTCGCTGCAGAAACTGCAGTTTCTGCAGGTGGCGCTGGCGTTCACGCTTTGTTATCTATGGCTCAGTCGTCGGCACCTGCAGACACTCGCGTGCGTGTTGGGCGCAGGAGTGTTCGCTTACTCCGGTTACCTCTGCACCCAACTGCAGCACTTTGGCCTGGTGGGCACCTATGCCTGGATGCCGCTTGCGTTCATCGGTATTGATGAAGCCGCTGAAGGTCGTACGTGGAAACCGTTGTGGAAAGTGACGCTGGCAGCCGCGATGGCCTTTCTTGCGGGTTATCCGCCCACCTGGGCCGTATTCGCCATCGCCGCCGGTACGTACGCGCTGCTGCGAGACGACTGGCGCCGCGCGCCGTTACTGGCGGCAGGTGTTGTGCTCTGCTTCGTTCTCGCCCTTGTCATTTGTGCGGTGCAAGTGCTGCCCGTTTGGGAAGCCACCCAATTCCGTGACCCCGAGAACCGCTACGGCGGTATCCAGGACCCGATGTTCTTTCTCAACTACCTGGTTCCGAACTACTACGACTATGCCATCGATGCTGCCGTTCAACCCTTCGGTCGCAATGATTTGTTCTATCTCGGCGCTCCCGGTATTGCCGGCGTATTGCTTGCTGTCTTCACCAGGCCTTGGCGACCGATTCTGCCGCTGGCAGGTGTGGTCGCTGTCAGCCTGGTTTTCGTCATCAACCCCTTTGATGTGGTGGGCTCCAGCATTCGACATTCCACGCTGCTGCCGGACCTTCTGCGGGACTATTATTTTCTGGCCGGCGCTGCCATCGGCATTGCGGGATTGACGGCGCACGGTTTCGATCGCGTATTGGCCTCGCACAGCAAACCAGCGCCGCCCTGGGCATTGGCGCTGACTTTGCTGCTGATGACACTGTGGATCGTCTTCGACCTCTGGCGTTGGACGGGCAAGGGTTTTGCCGTTGGTTGGGCTTCGCTCGGCGATACCGCAATCGCGCTGGCTGTATTCAGTCTTGCGCTGTGGGTGCTGTGTGGCGAACGCAATCAGAGGCGCAGGTGGCTGGCCGTTGCACTGGTGATCTTCGTGGGTGTCGATTACAAGGCCTTCGGTACCAGCAAACGCTTCGATGCCAGCGCGGGAACTGCGCTGGTGTACAGCAGCAGTGAGTTTCCGGCGATGGACCCCGAGGCCTTCGAGATCCTGCGCCAGCCCTCGGACTACCGCGTAGCGCTGCATGATTTCGGTCCGCCGCAAAGCGCCCTCCGGCAAGTGGGCTGGCGCTCACCGCAAGGTTTCGATCCGCTGCTGACAAGCGACTACCGTGAGCTGGGCGAACGCTACGGGCGCTGGGTTGACGATCGCGGCTTCAGTCTGGATCTGCTGCGGCCGGAATCGCTGCAGGTGTTCGGCGTGCGCTACATCCTGCTGGGCGATCCAGCGGCCGACTACCCCGCCTTGCGCGCCAATCCGCTGTTTCGCAGCGTCGGCAGCGATCAGTACTACTACAAAGTACTGGAATATCCCGACGCCAAACCCGTCTATCAACTGGAAGGCGGCAAGATCACCGTAAGCAATCGCGCCGCCGATCAGCGTGTGTTGCAGATCGACTCCGCACAGGGCGGACTGCTGACCTTCGCTGAAGCCTGGTATCCGGGCTGGAGCGCGCTGTTGGACGGTGCGCCGTTGCAGATCGAAAAGTGGGAGGGCGCGTTGCAGGCCGTGCGGGTTCCTGCCGGCGCGCATACAGTGGAGTTCATCTATGCCGAACGACTGCTGCCTTTGGGCGGCGCGATCAGTCTTGCGGGTCTCGCACTGTTGATACTCCATGCTGCTGCAGGTATCGCTGCCGCTTCGCCGGCTTCAAGGCTTGCAAATCAGTCAGGCACAGACCGTCGATACAATCAGTGAAGTCTGGATCAATACTGAATGCCAGCGTCTGGAAACCGCCTTCTGCAAACAACGCAGCATACTGGCGATACAGCACTGGAATGCGCAGGCCCGCTTCACTGAAGCTTTCCTGCAGCAAGGCAAAGGCATCGGCAAGAATCAAACCCTGGTATTTCAGGCGCAAGCGCTCACTGCGAATTGCTGGAGTGACGAATGGATTCAGCGTGGTCACAAACTGCTGCTGTGCCGGGTAGTAAGTACTGTAGAAAAATACCAGCTCTTCGCCCAAGGCCAGTGGATAGTCGGCGCTCATCGACACCGGGCCGAACAGGTAGCGGATGTCAGGACGCTTGGCGAGATAAGCGCCTATGCCTTGCCACAAATAGTCGAGGCTGGCTTTGCCCTGGTATTTCGGTTGCACGAAGCTGCGGCCGAGTTCGATGCCTTGTTCGATGCAGGGGAGGAAGTCGGGTGAGAAACGGTACAGCGTGCTGGTGTAGAAGCCTTCAGTACCGAAACGCGTCAGCAAGTCCTTGCCCTCGCCCAGGCGATAAGCGCCGGCGATTTCGAGTGCTTCGCGATCCCACACGACGAGGTGGCGGTAGTGGCGGTCGTAGTTGTCGAGATCACGCCGTTTGCCGGTGCCTTCGCCCACGCGGCGGAATGCCAGCTCGCGCAGGCGGCCGATCTCGCGGATCACGGCGGAATCGGCTGACCAATCGAACAGGATGATGGCGTTGTTGTCGCGCGTCAGTCCCAGCAATTCGCCTTGCTTCAGTTCCTGCTGCAGTTGCTGACGGCTCTCGGCGTGGGCGATGGCGCGTTCGGTTTCGAAGCCGTGTTTGCCGGGCTTTTCCAGTTTGTACAGATGGCGCCGCAGGCGGGCCACCAGGGTGCGATCCTGCACTTCTTCCGAGTAGAGTTTTTTCGCCGAAATCATTTCGCCGATATGAAAGCCCACCACTTTCGAACGGTGTTTGAACAGCTCGTCCGACAGCAGCATGGTACTGGCGGGCTTCCACACCATCGATGCGCAGTAGAACAGCAGCGAA
>CAISOD010000165.1 GCA_903887045.1 uncultured Gammaproteobacteria bacterium
CCAGCCAACTGCTCGAGCAATGCGATCTGCAACAAGCCGCCAGTGCGCTGCTCCGCTTGCGCAGTCTCGACCCGCTACTGAGTCAGCATCTGCAGTTGCTGCTGGATGCGGATCGCCATATCGAAGGCATGGTAGCCATCCGGGATCTGGTGATGGCACTGCCCACTGAACTGTTGCGCGACCACATGCAGCGGGTGCCGGCTGGTGGGCATCGTACGGAAGGAAGAACCCGGCAGGAAGAACCCGATGCCATTGCGCGCGAAGCTGCCGCCGGCGATATCCAGGCCATGTTCGGGGTGAGTCGTGAAGGGCAGGCACTGTCGCCGCCCTTGTTCTCGGTGAAGCAACGCCTGCCCTGGTTGCAGATCAATTTGTTCACCGCCTTTCTCAGCCGGCGGCTTGCCCGGTCAGGTCGCGTACCTGGCCATCGAGATACATCCAGGTGCCTTTGATGCGATGGAACAACGCGCGTTCGTGATGGACGTGCGGCTGCCCCAGGTTGTCGGTATAACCGGCTTTGAACTCCACTCGTGCCTTGTCACCTTTCTGCTCGGCAAACAGGATTTCAAGGCCGGCCCACTGCAGGTTGTCGTTGGTGAGATCGGTGATGTTGATCTTGTTGGCCGTGGCCGGATGCCAGGTGCGCATCAGGAATTCGCGGTAAGTGCCGGCGCCGAGCTTGTAGGCGCAGAAGCGGGCGCGCACCAGTGCGCGGGCGGATTTCGGCTTGTCCTGCAGCAGCAGGAAGGGTTCACAGCAGTCGGCAAAGGGTTTGGCGCTGGAGCAGGGGCAGAGCGACATGGGGTGGTCACTGGTCAAATAACGAAGGAGGCGAAGTAAACCAGCAAAATGGGGGCGGAGTAAATTTGCTGTGGCAGCCGTTAATGCCTGTTCGACGCCAAGCGCTTGCGCTCACCGGTCGTGCAGCTCCCTCGCTATCCGCTCGTCGCCCGCAGGTCCGGCTCGCCGCGCCTGGCTGCATTGGTTAAGCCTGCTTCGACAGTACCGCCATACGTGCCAGTCGTTCTTCACGGTAAGGGTCGGCAACCATTCGCATGTCTGCATTGATGAACATGGTTGCTCGCCTGTCACCGTCAAAGGCGTCCCATTGTGGCAATCCGGCACTGTTCGGATTACCAGTGCGCGCGAATGCCACAACAGCGGCAGATACTTTATCGGCCATGTCCTGCAGTTCGGGTGCATCACCAATCAACGACACGGAGGTTTTTACGTCATCCCAGAAAAACGGAATATCCATGGTGTGCATTGAGCGCAAGTTGCCGCCGGCAACCGGTGAATACCAGTCAAAGTAATATTTGTAGACCGGCGCGGGACCCAGTGCTGCCTTGCGTTCAGCCTGCGTATCGGTACCGGTACGAAAGCCTGACACATCGGAAGCCAGAATCAGGTACAGGTCCAGATTGCTCGCTTGCGGCCTGCCGGCTTTGTAAACAGAAACCACATGCCGCGCCTGTTCTGCATCGGTGCGCAACGCGCGCTGGGCCATTATCTGCAGGGTTGCATCATCAAGCGGATCGTATTGCTGATCGGTATTCCAGGTGGCTTCGGTTTCCATGGAACCGATCATCAGTGGAACATCGGCTGAGATTGGGGTGGCGACCGGATCAAAATTGTGGGCCGGTATGGTGCTGCCATCCATTACCGGTCCCCAGTTGAAGGGTTGGGCATTGGCGATGTCGCGGATATCGTAGTACGGAACATCCAGAACCTTTTCAGCCTGATCGGGACGAATATTCAGTGCTGCCAGAAAGCGCTCTGCCGTTTTTGTCGCATCATCCCGGGAAATACTGCTTACCTGCGAGCCACTCATGGCGATACCGCGATGGTACAGGCCGCGCGCCGAGGGCATGCCCAGCAGTGTGCTGACCTTGCTGCCGCCACCGGATTGTCCGAACACAGTCACATTGCCAGGGTCGCCACCGAAACGTTCGATGTTGTCGCGAACCCATTCCAGCGAAGCAACGATATCGAGCATGCCCACATTGCTCGCCTGTTCGAACTGGCTGTGTCCGATACCTGCCAGATACAGATAGCCCCAGACATTCACTCGATGATTCACGCCAACCACGACAACATCATGCTTGTTGGCAAGATTGGTCCCGTCGTAACAACGATGCCCTGCGGATCCTCCGCGAAAACCGCCACCGTGCAGCCATACCATGACGGGACGCTTGCCACCGTCACCCAGCCCGGCAGTCCACACGTTAAGGCAAAGGCAATCTTCACCTGCAGGTTCGCGCCGATCCATGACAACGAATTCAGCCTGCGCCGTGGATTGGGGGACAGGACAACGGGGGCCAAGTTCGAGCGTATCGCGCACACCCGACCAGCCGGCATGCGCAGCAGGAGGTTGAAAGCGCCCTGCTCCAGCCGTAGTTGCTGCGTAAGGCACACCTTTGAATGAAAACACCCGGTCACGTCTGGCACCACGAATACTGCCAAGAGCTGTTTCCACTACAGGAGACAGTCCTTCGGTTGCATTGGGAGTTTGCGCAACCTGTGCGCTGACGACAGCACTCGCACTGGCAGCAACAGTGCCGGCGGCGAGTGCTGTCAGCATGAACATGCGTCGATCCAGCGTCATGTTTGCGGATTCCTGATTTTGCTGCGACATGGCTTACCCCTTTGAATTGGTTTGGTTACTGCACTTCACACACATGATTTTCACTGGCGTCAGGGCTGCCTTTGCCATTCCACACAGCTACTTGCGGATACGGGCACAGTGGCCGCGTCATATCGGCCTTGCCGTTGCGGATACGTGTTGCCTCTATCCTGTCTGGTGCAATACCGCCTTCACGCCAATTGTCGATGGCGTCGAGAAAATCAGCCTGGTCGGGGCCGACACCACCACGGCAATGACCCATGCCGGGCATCATGAACATGCGCAACCAGTCAGACTGATCACCACCCAGAGTGTTTTGTACTGATGTGTAATAGTTGATGGAGTTGTAGGGAGAGGGACCGGGGTCATTCCAGCCGTGATAGATCAGCAACTTGCCCCCACGCGCCTTGAATTCGCTCAAGTCAGGATCGATAGACGAAACATCAGCGGCCCTGGCCAGCGCCAGTCTGGTATCGGTTTCCAAATCAAAAGACTGCCACTGCCAGTTTGGATCTTCGTGGGCAATGTATTTGAAGGTGTCCGACTGAAGTGTCGATGGCACTGCGCCTTTCTCAAGCATTCGCCAGCCAAGTTCAAATCCCGGAGCATGACCCGGGTACACTTCCTCGCCAGAGCTCAATTTTGTCGGGGCATAAACCTGTCGAACCGATTCAACCTGACGAGATGTCAGGCAGGCAGTGGTGACTGTTGCCGAACACTGCAGTGTTTGCGGATCAAACTTGCAGGCCAGCGGGTTGTTGAGAAAACCATCATTGATACCGTCGACAGACTCACAGGCGGCAAGCACTGCATTGTGGAGCAACTGCACTTTGTCGGGAGGCAGATACAGACTTTGGTCAGAAAGTATCGAGACCATGCTGTGCATCTGGGCTGCACTCACATTGAACATGTTGTTTACCGGTGCGCCGGCGATGATTGCATCGAAGTCTTCCGGAAAACGCTGGGCTTCCATCAATCCCTGGCGGCCACCAGTGGAACAGCCTTCGTAATAGGACAGCGCAGGAGCGCGCTGGTAATAGCTCCTGATGATGGTCTTGGAGTGGACTGCCATTTCGTGCATTGACCGATAGCCGAAATCCACCAGCTTTTCAGGATGTCCGACAGCAAAGGCGGCAGTGTATTGCTTGTGCCCGGTATCGTTTGATGCGACTGCATAACCTTGCTGCAGCCCGGATGCCATGGCGTCATAACTGATGGAGCCGGCCCAGCCACCATTTCCCAAGGCCAGAAACTTTCCGTTCCAGTTGGTGCTTGGCATCCACAGCGCCATCTCGATGTGCGAATCAGCAGATGGCGCAAGAATCACATTCACACTGCAGTGGGCAGCAAGCTTGACCTTCAATTCCGATTCGGGAATCTGATAGTCACCGGCAGGCACTTCCGCTGCGGAGATGATGCTGACTGTGTCGATATCAAGCGCAAGGATTTCATCGCATGCATTGCCCAGCGCCGGGCCTGCCATGCAAAGCAACAGAATGAACGGTATTTGCTTCGACATGGTTTGACCTCAGCAGGAATACAAAATCCATATGTGTATGGTTTTACGAGACAGAAATTGCAAAAGGCGGAGCAGACCAGGCCTGCTCTGCCTTTTTTCATGCCACGGTTTTTCTAGTACCGATAGTCAAGGCTGATGCCGTATTCGCGGGGCGGCCCAA
>CAISOD010000166.1 GCA_903887045.1 uncultured Gammaproteobacteria bacterium
CTGCAGCGACTGCTGCAACAGTTCACCGAGCTGGCCGAGTTCAGCGCACCCCTGCTGGCTGCTTGTCCGGATCACACGGCTGGCGTGCATCAGCTGGCGTTACGTTTCGATCATCACACGGTCATGTTGACTCTGCTGTATGGCGATGCCCACACGATGCTGACTGCCCTGATGGGTGAAACACCAGACTTCCGGGTGGATGCATGGTTTCTTGATGGCTTCTCTCCCAAGGTAAACCCTGACTTGTGGCAACTACCACTGTTGCAAGTGCTGCGACGCTGTAGCCATGGCAACACCACACTCAGCACCTACTCGGTGTCGACCACTCTGCGCTCAGCGCTGAAGGCAGCAGGTTTCACCTTTGAAAAGCGTCGCGGCTTTACCGGCAAACGCCACATGCTGACAGCCCGCCTGGTTGGCGCGCCACCGATTGCTCCTGCCGCCTCCCGGACGGTTTGCATCATCGGTGGCGGCCTTGCCGGCTGCAGCACGGCGCACGCATTGGCAGAGAGTGGCTGGCAGGTAACGTTACTGGAAAAGGCAGACAATCTCGCCAGTGCAGGCTCGGGCAATCTGCAAGCGGTGCTGCATTGCAAGCCTGGCACCGCGCACAGTGCCGACAACGATTTCAACCTGCATGCCTACCTGCATGCATCGCGTCACTACGACTCACTGCAGCCGCGGGGTCTGCCATGGCATCGCTGCGGCATGCTGCACGTCGGTACCGACAGCGAGCAGCTGCGTCGATTCACGCGCATCCACCAGAGTGGCAGGTTCAACGAGGCCATCCTGCAACCAATGGATGCCCGTGCCGCCAGCGCACTTGCCGGCGTAGAGCTGACACATCCCTGCCTGTATTTCCCGCTGTCGGGTTGGTTGTCGCCAGCTGCGTTGTGCCGCTTCTACACGGATCATCCGGGCATAACTGTGCACTGTGGCGCCACAGCGGAAAAGTTGCAGCGGACAGCTACCCTCTGGGAGGTTAGCTGCGCCAACGGCAACTCTCTGCAAGCTGATGCAGTAATTCTCTGCAATGCAGGCGATCTGTTCGATTTTCCACAATGCCGCCACCTGCCACTGATCTGCAATCGCGGCCAAGTCGATGTCTATACCAGCTCTGCTGCTTCCAGTGTTCGCACCATACTCTGTGGTCAAGGGTATCTGACACCGGCTTCCGATGGGCAGCAAAGCCTGGGCGGCAGCTACTATGTTGAAGGAACCAGCAACGAACAGAATCGGTTGCAACACCTGCAACTGCTTGCGCGTATGGATAGCGGGCTGGCAAATGAATTGGGCACAAAATCCCCAGTACATCAGCGCGTAGGGCAACGCTGTCAGACTCCGGATCGCATGCCGCTGGTTGGCGCGCTGGACGCGACCTTGCCGGGCCTGTACTTGAATGTTGCCCACGGCTCCAACGGACTTGCCCGCACACCAATCACGGCTGCCTTGTTGGCCAGCCTATTGAGCAACACTCCCCCACCATTACCAGCCACTTTGCGGGCACTGCTGGAACCGGCACGCTTCCGCCGTTAGTGGTGCGGAGATGTACAGGAATCAGTCCTGCCGACTGAAGAAGTGAGTCAACGCCGTTGCGAGATACGCAGTATCGCGACTGCCGGCCAGCTCTCGGATTGAATGCATGGCAAATGTGGGCACACCGATGTCGACAGTAGTGATACCTAGCTCTGTTGCCACCAATGGCCCAAGGGTCGAACCACAGCCCATATCGCTGCGCACGACAAAAGCCTGCAGTGGTACGTTGACCTCACGACACAGCTGGCGGAACCGCGCACTGCTATCGCTGTTGGTGGCATAACGCTGGTTGGCGTTGAACTTCAGTACCGGGCCGGCATTAAGCTGAGGACCGTGTTTTCCATCGTGCTTGTCGGCAAAGTTGGGATGGATACCGTGAGCGTTGTCGACCGAAACCAACATGCTACTGCTGAGCTGGCGTACCCAGGTCTCATTGCTACTGCCCTGCAGCTTTTCGTTGAGGCGACGCAATACCGATTCCAAAAAGGGGCCAGCGGCACCTGCAGCGGTGCTACTGCCGACTTCTTCGTGATCGGAGCACACCAACAGGCAATTGGTATCGCCTGAGGCTGCCAGCAGGCTCTCGAGTCCGACATGGCAGCTCAGCAGGTTGTCGAGTCGCGCGGAGGCGATAAAGTCCTCATGCAACCCTGTTACAGCCGGAGCTTGCGTGTCGTACAGGCTGATTTCGTAATCGAGCACTTCCTTCACATCCAGATCCGGCTGTTCATTGCGCAATTGCGTGGACAGCAATGTGCGGAAGTCCGCTGCCTTGCCATCGCCTACCTGCATCAACAACGGCGGCAGATCGTTCTGCGCATTGATGCTGCGCTTCTGGTTAACCTCACGATCGAGATGGATCGCCAAGCTCGGAATCACCGCCACTGGTTTGCGGAAATCCACCAATGCCGGTTTCAGTTGCCCCGCACTGTCGAGATAGTGCACTCGGCCAGCCAGCGACAAATCACGATCAAACCATGGATTCAGCAAGACGCCGCCGTAAACCTCGACGCCAAGCTGCAGATAGCCGTGGCGCACCAGTTCAGGCTGCGGTTTGATTTTCAGACAAGGACTGTCGGTATGGGCACCGACAATACGCCAACCATTATTGATACCGGCGACAGAAGCCAGTCGGAAGGCGATGATGGAACTCTGGTTGCGGACTGCGTAGTAGCGACCACCGGGCACTGGTTCCCACGCGGCCTGCTCATCGAGATATTGATAACCGGCTTCCTGCAAGCGCCCCACCATCGCCGCCACAGCGTGGAACGGTGTTGGCGCTGCCTGCAGGAAGCGGCAGAGCGATTGATTAAGGCGCTGCATTGCCTGCAGGAGCTTCAATGGCAAGCAGTTCGACATCAAAAATCAGCGTGGAATTCGGCGGGATGGGACCGGCGCCGTTTTCGCCATAGCCGAGTTCCGACGGAATAAAGAAGCGATACTTGTCGCCCACTTTCATCAACTGCAGACCTTCGGTCCAGCCCGGGATCACACCATTGAGCGGGAACGAAATCGGTTCGTTGCGCTCAACTGAGCTATCGAACACGGTGCCATCGGTCAGTGTGCCATGATAGTGAACACGCACGGTGTCCGTTTCTTTTGGCTTCGCTGCGGAAGCGTCACTGCCTTCGGTTACGACGAGATACTGCAATCCGCTGGCGGTGGTTTTGACACCGGGGGCTGTGGCGTTCTTGGTAAGGAACTCCTTGGCAGCTTGCGACTGTTGTTCCATCTCGGCTTGGGCACGTGCCTGTACCTGGGCCGACAGTTGCTCGAGTGAAGCCTGCATGTCTTCCATGGTCATCTTCATGTCGCCACCTGACATGGCATCCTGGATGCCCTGCAAGAGTGCATTCATATCCAGATCCTGCTGCAAACCCTGACCAGCAAGAGCTCCGCCCATGTTGGCGCCTACGCTATAACCGGCTTTCTGCTGGGGAGTCGTCAGATCCTGCGCCAGCGCAACTGACGAAAACGAAACGACCAGTGCGAGGGCGGTAAAGCCACGGCGTGCTGCAAATTTCATACTGGATTCCTGTGGGAAGGCAGCCGGCCCGAACCGCCGCCAAAGTGGATGAAAGCCCGGAAAAACCGGGACTACGCGTAAATACACGGCGCGCATACTACCGGGTGACGATGATAATTACTACCATAGAGCTCCCCACAAGATAGCCTCCCCTCATGCATTATCCGGTCCTGAATTTGCGTTTTTCGCTGCAATTCTTGTTGCGCGCTGCCGGTTTAGCGGCAGCTGTTTCCGCAACGGGTTGTCACGGCCCCTTTACCTACACTTTCAATGACAACGTGATCTTCTCGCCGGGAAGATCTACTACCGCCAATGACCACACTCTGCAGGATCCTGCGCTGCAGGGATGCCTTAACCAGTTCCTCGAAGCCAGCGGACAGTCCGCATTGGAGCAGGTGAAACTACTGGCCTGCCCCGGTAGTGGTGTCGAGACATTGGCTGGTATCGATGCGTTGAGCGGACTTGAACAACTGGAACTCAGTGACAACCGGATCAGTGATTTGCGTCCGCTGGTCAAGCTGCTCAATCTGCGGGTATTGGGGCTGCGCAACAACCCGCTGACAACGGTGACGCCTTTGCTGGAGTTGCCTATCCTGCGCTTCGTTTCATTGACCGGAGACGACCAATTGCGCTGCAACGATGTTGCTGCGTTACGCAACAAACTCGGCAATACGCTGACCGGACCGCTTCAGTGCGCTGAGTAGTTACTGGCGGGATTGCCGCTGTGAAAACGGAACAGGTTGTCGTCACTCGCGATAAGCTGCGCTTCCAACTCGGCAAAGAACTCAATGCGCGGATTGATATCTTCATCGGTGTACTGCTGAGCCAGTGCCAGATAGTCGGCGAAATGACGCGATTCCGACCGCAGCAACGATACATAGAACTTCTGCAGCTCCGCATCCAGATGCGGGGCCACCGCGGCAAAGCGTTCGCACGAGCGAGCTTCGACAAATGCACCTATGATCATCACATCAACCAACTTGGCCGGCTCACTTGCGCGGATATGGTCGCGCAAACCAGAGGCGTAACGGGCCGGACCAAGATGTGTGTAAGCAATACCTCGTTTGCGCATGATGGCAACTACCTGCTCGAAATGCAGTAATTCTTCACGCGCGAGCTGCGACATCTTCTCCAGCAGATCCGGCTTGTCGACATAGCGGTACATCAGATTCATTGCAGTGGATGCAGCTTTCTTTTCACAGTTGGCATGATCAATCAACAATGTCGGAATTTCCCGTATTGCAACATCGACCCACGCTTGTGGAGTTTTACAGAGCAGGAAATCATGCACCGCAGACAGATCATTCTTCTGCATCGTCATCCACTCTGTCTGTCAGTTCCGGCAATTCGCCTGGCAGGCTCTTGCTTGCACGTACACCAAGTGCTTTGAGTCTCTCCGCACGACTGATCAGGTTGCCCTTGCCACTGCGCAGTTTGTTGTGGGCGTCGTCCCACGCCTTCTGGGTCTGGGCGATACGATCACCGACTTTCTCAATATCGCCGGCAAAAGCAGCGAACTTGTCATACAACTGGCCGGCCTGGCGCGCAATCTCCAGTGCATGCTTGTTCTGGTATTCGTAACGCCAGATGTTCTGGATCGTACGCAAGGTTGCCAGCAAGGTGGATGGTCCTACCAGGATGATGTTGCGCTCAAAGGCTTCAGTGAACAGATTGTCGTCGTGCTGCACAGCCAGCGTGAAGGCGGCCTCCACCGGCAGGAACATCAGCACGTAATCCAATGTGCGCAATCCGGGCAGATTCTGGTAATTCTTGCCGGCCAGGTTCCTGATGTGAGCACGGATGGCAGCAATATGTTGCCTGAGGAACTGCTCGCGCTGAAGGTCGTCGGCAGCGTTGTAGTAGGCCTGATAGGCGGTCAAGGTCACTTTCGAGTCAATGACTATGTCTTTGTGTTCCGGCAGATGCACCACCACATCCGGCTGGTTCCTGCGACCATCTTCGTCCTTCAGACTCACCTGCACATCATATTCACGGCCCTTTTCCAGACCGGATTTCTCCAGAACACGCTCCAGAATCACTTCACCCCAGGTTCCCTGGGTCTTGTTGTCGCCCTTGAGTGCACTGGTCAGACGATTGGCGTCGGCACTGATGCGGGTATTGAGTTCAAGCAAGGATTTGATCTCGCGTTCCAGCGAGAAGCGCTGTTTGGATTCCTTGTCATAGGTTTCGTCGACCTTCTGTTCGAAGGTGCGCAACCTTTCGCCGAGCGGCTGCAGCAATTGTTGCATCTGGACATTGCTAGCTTCAGCGAACATACGGCCCTTTTGTTCGAGTACGTCGTTGGCGAGTTGACGGAACTCCAGCGTCATCTGCTCGCGAGCCTGCATCAGCATCTGCAGTTTTTCTTCGTGCTGTTGGCGTTCAACGCTGAAACCGCTTTCGAGCCGTGCGACTTGCTCACGCAACTGTTGGGTAGTCGACAATTGTTGTTCAACCTGCTGTTGCAGCAACGTGGCGCGCTGATTGATCAGGCTGTATTCGGCATCACGGGCAGCAAGCGCCGAAGTGAGCTCGCCTGCGCCCGCCATCAGCTCATCAATGCGTGCGGAACGCCGAAAATTGAGAAAGACGCTGACGAGCAGTGCCACAACCAGCACCACCAGTCCTGCCAGAATGAACCCACCGGCGTCCACGCGTGGCTACCTCAGTCTGACAGGATGGAAAAGTCGATCCCGAGCCGCTCACCGACTTCCTTGTAGGCTTCGATGACATTGCCGAGATCCTGGCGGAAACGGTCCTTGTCCAACTTCTTGCGGGTGGCCTTGTCCCAGATACGGCAACCATCGGGGCTGAATTCGTCACCGAGCATCAACTCCCCCTTGTACATGCCGAATTCAAGCTTGTAGTCGACCAGCAACATGCCGGCGTCGGCAAACAGCTGCTTCAATACTTCATTCACGCTGAAAGTGAGTTCCTTCATTGCCACTATCTGTGCCTGTGTGGCCCAGCCAAATGAAATGATGTGGTAATCGTTGATCATCGGGTCGTGCAGTGCATCGCTCTTCAGGAAAAACTCGAATGTAGGTGGGTTGATTTCGGTGCCTTCGGCAATACCGTAGCGCCTGCAGATGCTACCGGCCGCCAGGTTCCTGACCACGCACTCCACCGGGATCATCTGCAACTTCTTGACCAGCGAGTCGTTGTCGCTCAGCACCTTGACGAAGTGCGACTTGATGCCCGCTGCGGCCAACTTCTGCATGATGAAGGCGTTGAAAATGTTGTTGACGCGGCCCTTGTCGGCCAGTTTCTCCACCTTGGTACCATCGAAGGCCGAGGTATCGTTGCGGTAATGCATCACGAACAGATCAGGGTCATCCGTGCGATGGACACTTTTGGCTTTGCCTTTGTAGATTTCTTCGCGTTTTTCCATAGCTGACTCCGCTATTGATCTGCCGGACATTTGTGTCGGGCTTTTGTGTCGGACCTTTCGAAATTTGTGCCGAGGCAGCTGCTTCAGGCAATGGTATTGCGCAACAGTTCAAGCAGGCTCTTGCTGGCTGTGCTGGCAGCCTCGCCTTCAACTGGAGCAATCGGAGCGGCCAACACCTCTATCGAGTCACCCGCTTTGAGCAATTGCAGCCGGAGGTTGTAGGAAGGCAGATCATCACCACCACCGAACAGGCCGCCCAGAGTCCACACCTGGTGGAAAAACCCTTCTTCCTGCTCTTCGCCGACAGGCTTTAGACCTGGCGTGTAGACAACGTCGTAGGTGCCCTGCCCTACATCCTGCGTTACGATTTCGGCGCCATTGCGCAGCAGGGCGCGGCCAACAGCAGCCCAGCTGCGGTTGTAATCGGCTCTCAATTGCAGGATCTCGTTGCCGCCTTCCGTGTTGATCAGTGTAGCTTTGCCGGTGCTGTTGATACTGCCTGCGAGGAACGAAACGGAAGACGCCTGGTATAGATCAGCCACGTCGGCCAGGTAACTCGACAGTGAACTCAGCACGGTGTACTCGGTTTCAGCATTCATTGAGGTCGCCGGAAATGGCATCTGTACAATCACCGGCGTTCCCCGCGCCGACTCCATGTGCAGCAAGCGGATTTCAGCACTATTGTCCTGGAAACCGGTTTCCACCGTTACCCTGAACCGCTCCTGCGTCGCCACGTTGCCTTCGAGTGTGAACCAGCCGGTTTCCATCAATCCAGCAGAAGGGTTTTCAAAGGTGATTTCCACCTCATTCTGGCGCCAATAGTCGCGGATACGCGGCCAAACCTGGCTCGGGCTGACATCGACGATGACCCAACCACGTTCTTCCATGCGCTGAATGACCACTTCCCGGTCAGAGCGGCCCTCGATGGCGCGGGGGCGTGGTGGATCAAGGAAGGCTTGTTGTTGCGCGCCTTCCGGCACATCTGGGATCACCAGCAGATCGTCGATGATGAAGCTGTCCATACCGGCAGGCACTTCAGTACGCGGCAATGTTTCGGCCTTCAGATAGTCGGCTTTGCGATCGCGGAAAATACCGGTTTCACCACCAACCTTGTCCCATCCCGGCACGCGGGGCAACAATGAACATCCGCCGAGCAGTAGCACTATCAAAGACGCAGCACAGATTTTTGCAACAGGGCAGTATTCACGCACGATCATAGGACTCCGCACTTTTGCATCGTTGTACGCAGGGTGTAATGGAACCTGGAATCCAGCTCAACAAGCGGCAGTCGCAGCGTATCACGCATGCGGCCCATGCGAGCGAGCGCCCATTTCACCGGTACCGGATTGGATTCGAGGAAAAGATCCTTGTGCAGCGCAGCGACACTGTCGTTGAGAGCTCTCGCTTCGGCAACAAGCCGTTCACGCTCATGCCCGCTGCTGACAGCAGCCTGCAGACCAAGTCGGCAAACCTGAGCCATTACTGCCGGTACCACGTTGGCAGTTACCGAAATATTGCCCTTGGCGCCCATCAGTATCAATTCGAGCGCCGTGGCGTCGTCACCCGAATAGACAGCAAAGCCCGCGGGGCACCGTGCAAGCACTTCCCGACCGCGTTCGAGATTACCGGTAGCTTCCTTGACGCCGATAATGTTGGGAACACCGGCAAGCGCAACAATGGTGTCGGGCAACATGTCGCAGGCAGTTCGACCGGGAACGTTATAAAGAATCTGCGGGATAGCCACGGCTTCGGCGATGCGAGTGTGGTGAGCGATCAAGCCGCGCTGGCTTGGCTTGTTGTAATACGGCGTTACCAACAGGCAGGCATTGGCACCAACCTCTTTGGCAGCCTGGGTAAGTTCGATGGCTTCACTGGTTGAATTGGCACCGGTACCGGCAATGACTGGAACGCGACCCGCACTCACACCCACGGTTTGGCGGATGACCTCGCAATGCTCTTCTACCGTTAACGTTGCGGATTCGCCCGTGGTGCCTACTGCGACGATGGCATTGGTTCCGCTTGCGATGTGCCACTCCACCAAGGCGGACAACGCGCTGTAATCGACCCCGCCGTCACGGTCCATGGGAGTGACCAGGGCAACGATACTGCCTTCTATCATGCAAACCTCGAGGATTGGACTTGACCCGGCAACAGCTTTGGGCGCGTACGCGGCGGGGGCATGGAACCACAGGTTCCGGGCGATGCGGATTCTATCCCAACCACCCGCACTTGGCACAGGCCGCCATGGTTTGCCGGGCTAAGGTGGCGCCATTTGGGAACTGACCAACCGGGCCCTCACCGTAGCCATGATGAAGGTAGCCAACGGCCTCGCACCCCACCAACCACCAGATAACTACCAGCAAGCAGGATGATCATCAAAGCAGCAGGTATGCTGGCCTACTCTATGAAGAAGTACATTTTCTATAATGTGCAAAGAATCCAGATCGTAAAGCTGTCATTCAGATTCGTGTATGCATCATGATTTGCGAAGCACGAAGATGAAACTACTGCCTGCTCTGTCCACGCTCAACAGTTGGTTGCCGCTCTGGTCGGCGAACACCTTGAAATCGCGCTCGGAGGACGGATCGGTTGCCACAACGCGCACCACATCACCACTGGCCATTTTGTTGAGGGCCTGCCGGGTTTTCAGCAGTGGCATCGGGCAGGTAAGACCGGACAGGTCGAGTTCGACAGTAATGACTTGATTCATCGTCGCATATTAGCAAGCGGTACCGCAAAAACCGAGTTTCGTCAGTCAATTTTCTGTATCATTCTCGCGCCTGCACCTGTTTGATTCACCCATTGATTGACTGATTACATGCGTGTAACGCGATACCGCCAAAAACGATTGAGCCTGGCTTTTCTGGCACTGTTGCTGTGTGGACAGCACGCTATTGCGCAGGTCAATCTGCCAGTGCTTGGCGACTCGGTGTCAGGCACCATTTCCACCCAGCAGGAATACGAATACGGTCGCGAGTTCCTGCGCTCTGTACGCAAGCAGAGTCCCTCTTATAACGATCCACTGATTGCCGGCTACATCTCCAGCCTCACCTACAAGCTTGCCGCCAACAGCGAACTCACCGACCATCGTCTCGAATTCCTGCTGATCGACAGTGAAGTGCTGAATGCATTCGCCGCTCCCGGCGGGATTGTCGGTGTCAATGCGGGCCTCTTTCTCAACGCGCAGAACGAAGGCCAGTTTGCATCCGTGCTGGCACACGAATTGGCACATCTTTCACAGCGCCACTATGCACGCAACGTGGAACAGAGCCGCAACAGTACTCTGCCAAATATTGCAGGATTGCTGGCAGGTCTTGCGATTGCCGCCGCTGCTGGTGGCGAAGCAGGACAAGCGGCCCTGATGGTCAACCAGGCACGAGGCATCGACAATCAATTACGATTCAGCCGCAGCCACGAACAGGAAGCCGACAGTGTCGGCATACGCACACTCTACAACTCGGGCTTCAATCCGGAAGACATGGCCGGAATGTTTGAAGGTATGTTGCGCAGCCGCAGTTTCTCTGAGCGCCCACCTGAATTCATGTCGACCCACCCGCTGGACGAGAACCGTGTTGCCGACAGCCGCAACCGTGCCAACAGCTATCCTGGGGTCAGTCATGTGCAAGACCCTGAATTCTTGCTGATGCGGGAACGCGTACGCATCCACTACACCCGCAACCCGGATGCAGAGATCGAACAACGTCAGCGGGCATTATCGCAGTTGAACGGTGCTGAGGCCGATGCCGCCACCTACGGCATTGCTCTGGCGCAGATGAAAAGCGGCCAACATGTTGCAGCTACCGAAAGCCTGTCGCCGTTGCTGCTCCGCGAGCCCTCGCGGATCAGCTACGTTGTGCTGCAAGCCGAGATTGCGATCGCTGCCGAAGACTACCCACGTGCCATTGAAGGACTCGAAGCAGCATTGCGCCTGAACCCGGACAATCATCCGCTGACAATGACTTACGCCGCCGCTCTGACAAAGTCGCGTCGTTATGCCGACGCAGCTGCGGTATTGGAAATGCACTCGGTGAATTATCCCGACGATATGCAACTCTGGTATGACCTCGCCGAAGTGGCGGGACTCGCCGGCAACATCAATCTGGTCCACCTGGCTCGAGCGGAGTATTTCATCACCGTAGGGGATTTCGCCCGCGCCAAAGACCACCTTAACTTCGCCATTCAACAGGAAAAGGACAGACTCACGCTGGCACGTTTGCGCCAGCGCCTCGAGTACATCAGGGATATAGAGAACCGTTACTACCGCTGACTATGGAAATCCAGCATCCGCTGTAGCGGTATCAAGGCTTTGCGCCCAAGTGCGGGATCCACCAGGATTTCATTCGCCATTTGCATAGGCGCTTCTTGCTGCCCAATCTGCTCAAGGGTCAACCTTAAAGCTGCCAGGGTATTCATGCCCATCCACGGGCACTGGGCACAACTGCGACAGGTAGCACCATCACCAGAAGTTGGTGCCATGATGAATTCCTTGCCCGGCGCCTGCTGTTGCAGTTTGTAAAAAATGCCGTGATCTGTAGCAACGATGAACTGGCGTTCCGGCCTGCTCTGTGCCGCCTTGATAATCTGCGTAGTCGAACCGACTACGTCAGCGATCTCCAATACGCCCAGTGGTGATTCTGGATGTGCCAAAACCGCAGCTTGGGGATACAGGTGCTTCATGTCGAGCAATGCCCGCAGCTTGAACTCTTCATGCACGATGCAGGCACCGTCCCACAGTACGATGTCTTTACTGCCAAGCTTGTGCTGGATATAGCGGCCAAGATGTTTGTCAGGGGCCCAGATCACCTGCTTGCCTTGCGACAGCAGATGCTCGACTACATCCACAGCAATTGCTGAAGTTACCACCCAGTCTGACAGCGCCTTTACTGCCACTGACGTATTGGCATAAACGACAACTTCATGATCGGGATGCGCGGCACAGAATTCAGCGAATTCCTTCGCCGGACAGCCGATATCGAGCGAACAGGTCGCTTCCAGAGTCGGCATCAATACGGTTTTTTCGGGATTGAGAATCTTTGCGGTTTCGCCCATGAAACGAACTCCGGCGACTACCAGCACATCAGCTGTGGTAGTGGTACCGAACCTTGCCATTTCAAGCGAATCAGCAACGCAACCACCTGTTTCTTCGGCCAGAGCCTGCAGCGATGCGTCGGTATAGTAATGGGCAACCAGAGAGGCGTTGTATTGCCGCAGCAACTGCTTTATGGCGACACGATCCTGTACGTCACGATCTGTCGATGATTCAACTCGCGCAGGAATGCGGTGAAGCCAGGACCTCACCAGCGCACGATCGGCGACTATGTCCGACTGCAATCTGGATGGATTTTCATTCGCAGACATCATCTCACTCCGCAAACGCCGATTTTGTTTGGTGATGATCCGCTTTAGAAAGCGCCTGCGGCGTTCGAAGCCGCCCAGCAGGAACTTTGCTTCGATTTCATTTGAAGCAACGGATCCAATTCATGAAAAAAAGGCTGCCGAAGCAGCCTATGGAATTGGTGGGTCGTGATGGATTCGAACCATCGACCAATTGGTTAAAAGCCAACTGCTCTACCAACTGAGCTAACGACCCTTGACGAAAGGCGCACATACTACTCAAAGCCGGCCAAATTTCAAGCCGATTTCGTTGTTTTCCCAGTCTGCAACAGCAGCGGGAATTCGACCACCAACAACATCAGCAACTGCCGCTATCCGGCATGCTGGTATGAAGTCGGATCGGCCACCCCGGCCTCCATGAAACCCTTGCGCCTGAGGCGACAGCTGTCACATTTTCCACAGGCTTCACCATTATTGCTCAGCTGATAACAAGAAACAGTGAGACTGTAATCGACACCAACAGCTATACCCGCACGGATAATCTCTGCCTTGCTCATTCGCAGTAGTGGAGTTTCGACGATCAGCGTCAGTCCTTCCACTCCCGTTTTGGTGGCAAGGTTGGCAAGATGCTGGAAAGCCGCGATGAATTCGGGTCGACAGTCAGGATACCCGGAGTAATCAAGCGCATTGACACCGATGAAGATCGCAGCAGCCTGCAACACCTCAGCCCATGCCAGCGCGTAAGCAAGAAACATCGTGTTGCGAGCCGGCACATAAGTGATCGGGATGCCCTCGCTTTCAGTTTCCGGTATCGGTAGTGAGTCATCGGTAAGCGCGGAACCACCAAGTCCCCCGAGGTCAAGCTTGATAACCTTGTGGTCACGCGCACCCAGACTTTCAACAATTCGCTTGGCTGCCGCCAACTCTGCAATGTGGCGCTGGCCATAATCAAAACTGAGCGCGTAACAGTCATACCCCTGCCGCCTGGCAAGTGCGAGACAGGTGGCAGAATCAAGTCCACCTGACAACAACACGACTGCTTTTCGCACAGTTTGCATTCTCAACGTCCAGCGGCATCAGCCCAGAGATACTTGTGCAACTGCACTTGCATACGCACTTTCAGGCAATCCTGCAGTATCCAATCAGCCAGTATCGCCGGGTTCAGCGTTGCATGGCTGGGAGAGAACAACACATCGCTTACCTTTTCCACCAGCGCGTACTTTTCAACGCAGCTTTTGGCCCAGCGATAGTCCACTTCATCACAGATGACGAACTTGACCTGATCGTGCATCAACAGGTGCTGCACATTTGGATAGTGGTTCCGTTGCAGCTCGCCCGATCCCGGCGTTTTGAAATCCATTACCTTGCTGACGCGCGAATCAATCCCGGCCATGTCGATCGCACCGCTTGTTTCCAGCGACACCTGGTAGCCCGCAGCACACAAAGCAGTCAGCAATGGCCAGCAAGATTTCTGTGCTAGAGGTTCGCCACCGGTGACGCACACAAAGCGGGGACTCCAGGATGCCACCGTGGCCAGGATCTCAGCTATGGATAACAACAGACCACCAGAGAACGCATAGGCAGTGTCGCAGTAGCCACAACGCAACGGGCAACCAGTCAGGCGGACGAACACCGTTGGCCAGCCCACGGTTCTAGCCTCACCCTGCAGGGAATGGAATATCTCGGTAATGCGTAGCTTTTCTGTCATGGAGAAAGGGCAACTGCTGGTTACCGGGCAACCCGGCAACAGAACCCGGTCAGACCGTTTTACAGCTGCTTCAGGTATTCCTCAGACAAACGGATTTCGTTGGCACTTTCAGGAAAGCGGGTCTTTAGGCTACGCCAAGTCTCGGAAGCCTGTGCCACATCTCCCATCTGCTTGTAGGCCATGCCCAGTTTCAGCATGGCTGCGGCTGCCTTGGCGTCCTGCGGAAATTCATTCAATACGCGGGCAAAAACGTCACGTGCTTGCGCAAACCCCGAAACCAACAGATATGCCTCGCCCTGCCAGTAAAGCGCATTCGGAAGCAATCGGCCTTGAGGGAATCTGTCGGTGTAGGTCTGGAACATACTGATCGCTTCATCGTACTTATCTTCCTCAAGCAGCACATTGAGCGCAGTTCGATAAAGTTCCTGTTCATCCAAATCCGCTGCCGCAGTACCCGTTGCGGCCGTAGCTGGAGGGGTAGCGACCTGGGTTGCAGGTGGGGGCGCGACAACAGTAGCGGCGGAATTCAAGGCAGCAGAGCTGCCATTCAGAGCTGGACTTACTGGCGCTGTTGTCGCCGGGGCTGCAGAAGTTGGCGCAGACGGCGTGGAGCTCCCGTTAACCGGAGCAGTTGCACTGGGCAAAGCCTGGGCGGGCGCCATGGTGCTGAGGCGACGATCAATATCAATGTAACGATCACGCTGCTCCGTCTGCAATCGCTTCAATTGATAACCTTGCTCCTCTACAACGCCACGCAACGTTTGCACTTCCTGTTGCAAGGCTTCTACCTGATTATAGAGAGAGACGATGAGGTCATTGCTGCCAGCCTGGGCAGCCGCCGGGGCTGCAGCACGATTGCCGCCACCTGCTTCCCGTACCTGAACCTGGGCAATTGCCAGCGCAGAAGTGAATGTCAGAATGGCGAGAGCGCTCAAGAAACGGATCTGCATACATTTCCTCCACAAAAAATTAAGCCGGGCGAACCCGGCTCAATTTTACATCTATTGCGAGCTGTTGCTTACTTGATCATTTCAACGCGACGGTTGAGGGAGTAAGCAGCTTCGGTGGTACCACTGTCAGCAGGGCGCTCTTCGCCATAGCTGATGGTTTCCATCTGGCCGGCGGCAACGCCCTGAACCTGCAGGTAGCGCTCAACCGACTGTGCACGACGCTCGCCCAATGCCAAGTTGTATTCACGGGTACCGCGCTCGTCAGCATGACCTTCGAGACGGATATTCATGTTCGGATTTGCCTTGAGCTGATTCGCGTGGAAAACCAGCGCATCGCGATCTTCTTGGCTCAGATCCGACTTATCAAATTCGAAATAGAACTTGGTTTTGGCCAAGGCTCTGTCGCGGGCGGCACGTTGTTCAGCAGTAAGGCCATCGCCAGTGTTGGCAGCGCTTGGAGTTGCTGTGTTGGCAACAGGTGCAGCCTCAGTGGCAGCTTCCTCAGTCGATTGGCACGCCACCATCGTTACCGAAAGCAGTGCAACCATACCTAATTTGATAAAACCTTGATTTTGCATCTTTAAAAACTCCTGTGTTCTCTAAGCCGCGACAAATAACTACACCTATTTTCTTCAATTTCCTACCACCTTACAAGGGTAAGCCAATAAAAAAATGAACTTTTTTCTATATTCACTGTCCCATGCGCCATCTCTTAGTCCAAGAAAGGAGACCAAGCAGGCTCCCGGACGTCACCTTCGGTCACCGGCAATTGGTATTTTACCCTGCCATCGATCGAGACGGCATTTAAAATTCCCCGCCCGCCACTCTTTGATGCATACATCACCATGCTTGCGTTGGGTGCAATAGTAGGCGACTCATCCAGCGACGTATCGGTCAAGATACGGATCGAACCCCGCTCAAGATTCATAATGGTCAGATGAAAATCATCACTGACGTCTTCACGGTGGATCAATACCATATTTTTGCCATCAGCCAGCATTGCTGCTTTGGAGTTATAGGTCCCTTCGAAGGTCACCCGCTCAGACCAGCCAGTTTCCAGCGTGACCTGGTAAATCTGAGGTCGGTTGTTACCACCCTGCTCCGACGTGTAAAGAATGGACTTGCTGTCCGGCATCCAGCTTGGCTCGGTATCCACGGCGAAATGCGTGGTGATTTTCCGCAATTCCCGCGTACGCAGATCCATCACAAAAATGTCAGGGTTGCCGTCTTTTGACAGCACCATAGCCATCTTGGACCCATCAGGAGACCAAGTTGGAGCACTGTTGATTCCCGGGAAATCGGTCAGCTGCTCACGGGCGCCCGTGCTGAGATTCTGGATATAAATGCGTGGACGCGAGGACTCAAAACTCACATAGGCAATCTGGCTGGCATCCGGCGACCAAGTCGGCGACATGATAGGTTCTTGTGATTCCAGCAATACTTGTGGGCGACCGCCATCCGCATCCGCGAGGTTCAACTGGTAGTTGGCTACTGTTTCCGAAATGCGTTGTGACGTCACATACAGGATCTTGGTGGCAAAAGCTCCGCGCACCCCGGTCACTTGCTCGAAAACGACGTCGCTGATCTGGTGCGAAATGTCACGCAGCTGGGCTTCGGTGCCGCTGATTACCTCACCAATCATGCGCTTCTCACCCCGCACATCAAACAGCTCATACTGTACCTGCACCAGCGCACTGTCTGTTGAGCGATTGATCTTGCCGATCAGCAAATAGTCGGCACCGAGGAAACGCCAGTCACGGAAGTAAACATCAGCCTCTGCATGTGGCGTGCTCAGCATGTTTTGTTCGGCAATTGGCGAGAACTCACCGCTGTTGCGAAGATCGCTGTTGACGACACCGGTAATGTTTTCCGGCAATTCACCGAAGCCTTCCCAGCCGAAAGGAACGATTGCTATCGGGATCGGGTTATCGACCCCCTGGGTGATCTGGATGGTCAATTGCTGGGCACTGACAGCATTGGCAATCAATGCGCACAACAGCAAACCCAATAAGCGGAATCTGGTCATCATCGTAGTAAATCCTGTGGAGTGAACTCCAGGGCTATCTGGCGAAAATTGCGTTCGAATACAGCTATGGGCAATTCCTTCAACTCGGGAAAGCTGCCCACCCTGTCAACAGCCTGCAGTACCGAGCGGTCAAACAATGCGTCGCCACTGCTCTGTACGATCTCTTTCAGAATGATTTCACCCGTTGGGGTCAATCGCAACTGTACTACAGCCAGCATGCCGTTACGGGCACCCGGTGGCAGTTGCCAATTCTGTGTAATGAGGTCATGAATGATGGCTGAATATTGAGCCACCAATTGCTGCTCTTCCGTCAGCGCCTGTTGATTTGCTGCCTGCTGGCGCGCCAGCTCGGCTTCGCGTTGGGCCTGCTCGCGAGCCGCCTGCTGCTTGTTTTGTTCCTGTTCACGAGCCACACGCTGCTGGGTTTCCTGCTCCTTTTTGCGCGTTTGCTCCTGCTCCTGCTCCTTCTTTTTTTGCTGGGCTACCCGCTGACGATCAGCCTCTTGTTTCTGCTTTACTTCCTGCTGTTGTCGCTCCTGCTCGCGCGCACGATCACGCTGACGTTCCTGTTCCCGCGCAGCTTGTTGTCGCTGTTGCTGCCTTTGCAGTTCCATCTGCTCGACGCGACGCATGCGCTGAGGGTTGGCTTGAACGGTGGTGGCAACGATAGCCGGGCGCTCAATGCGGACCTGGTTTTGCCGGTCTTCATTCCGGTCGAAAATGATCCACACCAGAATTCCGTGCAGCAGCAACGCTGCAACCACAGACGGTGGATAACCTTCGTTCTTGAGCAACCAATACATCATGGTCGGACCAACATCTCAGTCAGCATCTGCAACAGGAGCACCCGGCGGCTGGGTAATCAGGCGTACACCACTGGCACCGGCTTTTTCCAAGGTACCCAGCAGGCTCATCACCACGCCGTAACTGATGCCGCCATCGGCTTCCACGAAGACCGGTACAGCCGGATTTTGGCTCATGATCTTGGTTACATTGTCACCAATCTGCTCAAGTGGTACTGCCGGCGGATTTTCTGCCTCGGTTTCGCCCAGACTGATGAAATACTCGCCCTGCGCATTGATAGACACCACCAGAGTCGGCTCATCGTCTTCCTCGACAGTTTCTGCATCCACCTTCGGCAGGTCCACCTTGATGCCCTGCGTGATCAGCGGAGTTGCAACCATGAACACGATCAGCAGCACCAGCATGACGTCGATCATCGGCACTACGTTGATTTCCGACATGGGCTTGCGGCGGGTTCGCCGACTGTTATTGGCATTGACCTGCATCAGCTTTTTTCCGGTACGCGTTTGCTGTGGGCCTGACGATGCAGAATGCTGGTGAACTCATCCAGAAAAGTGTAATAGCTGTGCAACACCGATTCCACTTTGCTGGAATAACGGTTGTAGGCGAGTACAGCCGGGATGGCCACAAACAGACCCATCGCTGTAGCGATCAGCGCCTCGGCGATTGGCCCGGCGACAACCTGGATACTGGCCTGGCTCTGGTTCGCCAATCCTATGAAAGCCGTCATGATGCCCCACACCGTGCCGAACAATCCCAGGTAAGGCGACACTGATGACACAGTTGCCAGCAGTGCCAAATGCTTTTCCAGTACTTTTTCTTCACGCGACAGTGCAACACGCATCGCGCGCTGGGTGCCTTCCATAACAGCATCTGATTCGATGCCCGGCTGCTGGCGCAGCCGTGTGAATTCCTTGAACCCCGAACGGAACAGATTTTCCATGCCGAAAATGCCAGTATTGCCTTTCTGCTTACCGGTGCCTTCGCGAAACAACTGGCTCAGGTCCATGCCTGACCAGAAGCGCTTTTCGAATCCCAGTACTTCCTGATCCGCATCACTGATCACCAGCCACTTCTGCACGATGACCACCCAAGACAATACCGACAACCCCAACAACGCCAACATTACCAGCTTGCCCACGAAGGTGGCGCTGATGACGAGACTCCAGATATTTATTGATTCGCCCATTCAATCCTCTTGTCTGCCTACTACCTGACTACCAACCGGTTTACAAAATCACGCTGATTTCAATTATCAAACATATCCGTTACTGCATCGCCCCCGGCAGTCTCACGTCCCTGCTGCCGTGGTGGCGCCAACCCGAAATGACGATAGGCGAACTGCGTGGCTATTCTGCCTCTCGGGGTACGCTGAATAAAGCCCTGTTGGATGAGATAGGGCTCCAGTACGTCCTCAATGGTGCCGCGCTCCTCGCTGAGCGCAGCGGCCAAACTGTCGGCACCGACCGGCCCGCCATCGAAACGCTCAATGATGGTCATCAGCAGTCGCCGGTCGAGATGATCAAAGCCGTGTTTGTCGACACTCAGCATATCGAGCGCCTGTGTTGCCATGTCGAGTGAAATGACACCATCACCCTTCACCTCCGAAAAATCACGCACTCGTCGCAGCAGCCGGTTGGCAATGCGCGGTGTACCGCGTGCACGGCGGGCTATCTCCTCGGCTCCAAGGCCATCACACGGGGATTTGAGTATGGCTGCCGCCCGCACCACGATACGCGTCAGCTGTTCGACCGTATAAAACTCCAAACGTTGCACAATGCCGAAGCGATCTCTCAGGGGTGAGGTCAGCAAGCCTGCTCGTGTAGTCGCTCCAACCAGGGTGAACGGGGGTAAATCGAGCTTCAGTGAACGGGCAGAAGGCCCCTCGCCTATCATGATGTCTAGCTGGTAATCCTCCATTGCCGGATAGAGGATCTCCTCAATGGCCGGGTTAAGCCGGTGGATTTCGTCAATGAACAGTACATCGCCGGCTTCGAGATTGGTCAGCATTGCTGCCAAATCACCTGCCTTTTCCAATACCGGGCCCGAAGTAGCCTTCAAAGATACCCCCATCTCGTTGGCGATGATGTTGGACAATGTGGTCTTGCCGAGTCCGGGCGGACCAAAAATCAAGGTATGGTCAAGCGGTTCGCCACGCTTGCGCGCTGCACTGATGAAGATTTCCATCTGGGCCTTGACGGCGTCCTGGCCGATGTAATCCACGAGCTTCGCCGGACGGATGGCCCTGTCGTGTAACTCCTCCTGTCCACGCGTTCCAGCCGAAATCACCCTGTCTTCATCACGCATGCCCATGCCGCTCTCCATTCATCAGGCCTGTGCGGCCCGCCCCAGGTTCTTCAGCGATAGCCGGATCAGGGTGGTGGTATCGATCGACTTGCCGTCGTTGTCGAGCTGACTGGCAGCAGACGCCACCGCCCGAGCCGCTTCCTGGGGTTTGTAACCAAGGGAAATGAGAGCAGATTCCGCTTCCTGCCAGCTGTCAGCGGCCTTGGCGCCAGCAACTTTCACCTGAGCCGCAGTAACGGCACCACCATAATGCAACTGCCAATCCTGCATGCGTTCCCGCAGTTCCAGCACCAGGCGCTCGGCTGTCTTGCGGCCAACACCCGGCAGTTTCACCAAGGCATTTACGTCACCATTGATGATCGATGCCACCAAACGGGCAGAGTCCATGCCAGACAATATCGCCAACGCCAGCTTCGGACCGATGCCATTGGCCTTGATCAGCAAACGGAACAGGTTGCGCTCGGCGAGTTCGAGAAAACCAAACAACAGATGGGCGTCCTCACGGACGATGAAATGGGTATGCAGTACGATTTCTTTGCCGGTTTCGGGTAACTGGTACAAAGTCGGGGCCGACACCTCCACTTCGTAGGCGATTCCGCCCACATCCACCAGTATCACTGCCTCGTCCCTGGCGAGCAGTCTGCCTTGCAATCTGCCTATCATGCCGTCTTGAAACTCAGGTTCCGGAAACTCAGGGGCTTGAAACTCACTGTTTTGAAATCGAGAACTATCGACTGGCGCCGGCCCGGGGGCTCTGGCAACACTCAACTACTTCTTTGGAAGGGCCAACAGGCGACCGCGCCGGCCACTGCGAACCCCTGACAAACGTATCAGCGTTCGGTGGATATGAGCATGACACACTGCCACAGAAAGTGCATCCGCGGCGTCTTCCTTCGGCAGTGCAGACAGCTTGAGTATGCTGCGGATCATGTGCTGCATCTGGGACTTGTCTGCCACACCAGTACCCACCAGCGCCAACTTGACCTTGCGGGCAGCATACTCATGTATCTCGAGATGATGACTTGAGCACGCTACCATCGCTGCGCCCCTTGCCTGCCCCAGCTTCAGCGCTGACGACATACTCTTGCCGACAAAGACCTCCTCAACCGCCGCTACTTGAGGGGAATACTCTTCAATAATGTCGCACAGGTTGGAGAAGATCGCCTGCAGCCTATCCGGAAATTCCAGCTTTTCGACACGAATCACGCCGCAAGCGACATAATGAACCTCGGCACCCACGGCATTGACCAAACCATAGCCGCACTTGCGCGAACCAGGGTCAATGCCGAGGATGAGAGGCATCGCGTTATTTCTGCTCTGCTTTGGCTTCGGTTTTCTGCTCAGGCTTTTGCTCAGTCTTCTGTTCAACAATCGTTTCACGCAAGCGGATGTTGAGCTCGCGCAACTGCGCCGCCGGTACCGTACCCGGAGCCTCGGTGAGCGGACAGCTGGCCGACTGTGTTTTAGGGAATGCGATCACATCACGGATCGACTGTGAACCGGTCATGATCATCACCAGACGGTCAAGACCGAACGCCAGGCCGCCATGCGGCGGTGCGCCGTAACGGAACGCGTTCAGCATGTGACCGAACTTCTCTTCGATCTCGTCCGGCCCCACTCCGAGCAGGCGAAACACGGTGGCCTGCATGTCGGCTTTGTTGATACGGATGGAACCACCTCCCAACTCGGTGCCGTTCAGCACCAGGTCGTACGCGCGCGACAGTGCACCCAGCGGATTGGCTTCCAGCTCTGCCGGCGAGCACGACGGCGCTGTAAACGGATGGTGCACAGAAGTCGGGTTGCCCTCTTTGTCTTCCTCAAACATCGGGAAGTCCACCACCCACAACGGCGCCCATTCACAGGTGTACATCTTCAGGTCATGGCCAACGCGCAAGCGCAATGCACCGATCGCATCGTTGACTACCTTGGCCTTATCAGCACCGAAGAACAGGATATCGCCGGTTTTGGCGTCCACTCGCTGCAGCACAGCCTTTACTACCGCTTCGGGCATGAACTTGATGATGGGCGACTGCAAGCCTTCGAGACCGGCGTTCAGATCGTTGACCTTGATCCACGCCAGACCCCTGGCGCCGTATTGCGCAACAAAATCGGTGTAGGAATCCACCTGCTTGCGCGAAAGCTTCTCGCCACCACCGGGCACCTTCAGCACAACCACACGACTCTTGGGGTCGTTGGCTGGGCCGTTGAACACCTTGAACTCAACGGCCTGCATCAGATCAGCGATGTCGACCATCTCCATCGGGATGCGCAAGTCGGGGCGATCAATACCAAAACGGCGTATAGCGTCGTGGTAGGTCATGCGCG
Organism: uncultured Gammaproteobacteria bacterium; assembly: GCA_903887045.1. GTDB lineage: Bacteria > Pseudomonadota > Gammaproteobacteria > Pseudomonadales > Pseudohongiellaceae > CAILUG01. The sequence goes on from CAISOD010000166.1 coordinate 22,408, forward strand.
GGCAGGCGGGCAAGTCAACGTTGATGTGCTTCTTGAATACCTCACGGATCATTTGCTCGGTGATCTGCATGATGGCGTCCTCGTCCATGAACGAGGTTTCGATATCGATCTGCGTGAACTCGGGCTGACGATCCGCGCGCAAGTCCTCGTCACGAAAGCATTTCGCAATCTGGTAGTAACGGTCGAAGCCGGCAACCATCAACAACTGTTTGTACTGTTGCGGCGATTGCGGCAGCGCAAAGAAATGCCCCGGATGGGTGCGACTTGGCACCAGGTAGTCGCTAGCGCCTTCGGGCGTTGCACGACCAAGAATTGGGGTTTCGATGTCAAGGAAGCCGTGCTCATCGAGAAAATTGCGCACAGAACTGGTGACGCGCGAGCGCATCTGCAGGCGACGCTGCATCTCCGGACGCCGCAGATCGATGTAGCGATTGCGCAAGCGCACGTCTTCGCTGACGTTGGCGTGTTCATCCAACTGGAACGGTGGTGTCTCTGACGGGTTGAGGATTTCGAGATGCTTGCACAACACTTCAATTTTGCCTGACGGCATGTCGGCGTTTTCGGTACCTGGTGGCCGCGCCCGCACAATACCCTGCAACTTCACCACGAACTCACTCCGGACAGATTCCGCAAGGGTAAAGCTTTCTTTCGTGTCCGGATCCACCACAACCTGCGCTATACCTTCGCGATCGCGCAGATCAAGAAAAATGACTCCACCGTGGTCGCGACGGCGATGCACCCAGCCGCACAAGGTGATGGACTGGCCAATGTGGGCGGTCTGCAATTCGCCGCAATAATGAGTTCGCATAGTGGATTCCGGAATGTTTTGGTTTATCAAGAGTTGTTACAAAGTATCGCTGTTAACTGGTTTTTTTACATGCTGCCGACAGCGTCAGCCTGTACTTTTAGGGCTGGTGGTTGCCGCGGGCTTGGCGGCGGCCTTTGTATCAGCAGCAGGTTTCGCGTCAGCACTGCTTTTTTTCTCGCTGCTGTCCTTCACCGATTTAACTGCATCGGCGTTGCCGGCATCTGCCTTGGCCGCTTCTGCTTTGCCCTCTCCTTTGGCATCTCCTTTGCCCTCGCCATCCGACTTGGTCTCGCTTTCACCAAGTCCGTTTTTCTTGTTGCCGGTTTTGAAATCCGATTCGTACCAGCCACTGCCTTTCAGCCGGAAGCTGCTGGCCGACACCAGTTTCACCAGCGTTTCCCTGCTGCATTCGGGACATTCTGTCAGTAAAGGATCACTCAGCTTCTGCAGCTTCTCGAGTTGGGCACCACAAGCTTGACAACGGTATTCATAAATTGGCATTGCATTTCTCTCTACAGGGCGACCTGGAGGGCGATCCAAAAGTCTGCCGATTACGCTACCGATTGTTCGGCCCATCCGGATTCGACAGTTGTGCGATCCGGCTGTACAACAATCGTCTGACAATCACCCGACAAACCACTGGCAGGCGCATCAAAAAAGCGTGGCATTGTAACTTAATTTCCAGTCGTGAAGCAGCTCCACCCATGCTTGCCCGACACTGTGAATACCGGCATATCTCGCAACTTGCACTACACAAACTTTTGTTGTTGAACCACATCAACAATGACGGAAAAACTTTCATCAAAGCCCTTGCCGCTACATAGTGATTCCGCTATAAATAGATTTACTCATCAGAACAGCAAGCTCAGGGAAATCAAGCTATGCCCTGTGATTCTGGGAGTGTGCAGAGTTTCTCTCACTGCAATTGCAAGACAATTCCGCAATGTTTCGCAGTGCAGCGTCTAAGTAGCAAAAGAAGTAGCAAAAGAAGTAGCGAAATACAAAAAGTGGAGAAATTGAAAGACGCACATCCTTGGCTGCAACTGAACGGGAATACCCGGTTTGCGAAGCAAACCGGATGCAGGTCGGAAAGTCCGCTTCAATACTGAAATACTGATCGTTAATACTGATCGTCACCAGCGAATCAAGGAACGAATCTAGAAAGCGGATCCAGGGTCTGCAGAAAAGCAGCAGCGCTAATCATTAACCAAATGGTAGCCAAACAGCAGTAGTCACAAACAATAAAGTTACTAACAACAACCCACACAACACACGAGATTGAAATATGGCTGGCACCAAATCCTCCGCAAAGAAAGCTGCAGCGATCGGCGAAAAGTTCACCAAAACCGCGATCCTGACTGCTATCTCAGATGACACTGGTCTGTCCAAGAAACAGGTAGGCTCTGTTCTTGATGGCCTGACCGACCTGATCGAACGCCACCTCAAAAAGCGCGGGGCTGGTGAATTCACGCTGCCCGGCCTGCTGAAAATCAAAGCTGTCAAACGTCCTGCCCGCCCGGCCCGCAAAGGCGTTCCTAACCCTTTCAAACCAGGCGAGTTGATGGACATCCCGAAAAAGCCGGCTTCTATCCGCGTCAAAGTACTGCCGCTGAAAAAGCTGAAAGGGTTCGCAGAACTCTGATCGCTGACATTGCTTGACATAGTTACTGCGGATACGAGACCAGGACGCTTCCAGCGACCCAAGGCCTCCTCCCAGGAAAGACCCGGAAAAGCAGCCTCATGGCTGCTTTTCTGTTATAGCCACTCCCGAAAGGTAATCCGATGCGTACTTCCCACTATCTGCTTGCAACTACCCGCGAAACTCCCGCCGACGCAGTGGTCGTCAGCCATCAGTTGATGCTGAAAGCAGGCCTGATCCGCAAACTGGCCGCCGGCATGTATACGTGGTTGCCGATGGGATTGCGGGTGCTGCAGAAAGTTACCGAGGTGGTGCGGCAGGAAATGAATCGTGCCGGCGCGCTGGAAATATCGATGCCAGTCGTACAACCGGCAGAGCTATGGCAGGAATCAGGCCGCTGGGATCTCATGGGTGATGAATTGCAGCGTTTCAAGGATCGCCACCAGCGCGACTTCTGTCTCGGCCCCACCCATGAAGAAGTGATTACCGACCTGGTGCGCAACGAACTCACCAGCTACAAACAACTGCCGATCAATCTCTACCAGATCCAGACCAAGTTCCGTGATGAGCGCCGTCCGCGCTTTGGTGTAATGCGTGCGCGCGAGTTCACCATGAAAGATGCCTACTCTTTCCACATCAACCAGGCATCGCTGCAGGAAACCTATGATGTGATGTATGCCACCTACAGCCGCATCTTCACACGACTGGGGTTCGACTTCCGCGCCGTTATGGCTGACTCCGGCAATATAGGAGGCAGCAGTTCCCACGAATTCCACGTGTTGGCCGACTCAGGTGAAGACTTGATTGTGTTCAGTGACCAAGGAACTTACGCCGCCAACATCGAGATGGCCTCGGCCTTGGCGCCAGCCACAGTCGCGCCCGCTCCAACCAAAGCCCTGACCGTAGTCGAGACACCGAACAGCAAAACCATAGATGAAGTAGCAGCGCAGTTGCAGATTGCCGCCCGCCAGACTGTCAAAACCCTGATCGTGCGTGGTGTTGCTGCGGAAGGCCAACCAGTACCGCTGGTAGCTCTGGTGCTGCGCGGCGACCATCAATTGAACGAGATCAAGGCCGCCAAGCTGGCTGATGTGCAAAGCCCGCTCAGCTTCGCCAGCGACAGTGAAATCATTGCCACGCTCGGTTGCGAACCCGGCTCAATCGGCCCCGTAGGCCTCGACATTCCGGTCATTGTCGATCGCGACGCCGCAGTACTCAGCGATTTTGTATGCGGCACCAATAGCAACGGCGAGCACTACACCGGCGCCAACTGGGGCCGCGACGCCCACGTCACCCGCATTGAAGACCTGCGCAACGTGGTCGAAGGCGATGCCAGCCCGGATGGCATCGGCACGCTGTTGATCAAGCGCGGCATCGAAGTAGGCCACATCTTCCAGCTCGGTCGTAAATACAGCACCGCCATGAATGCCACTGTGCTCGATGAAAATGGTCGCAGCAGCATCATGGACATGGGCTGCTACGGTATTGGCGTTACCCGTATCGTCGCTGCCTGTATTGAACAGTGCCACGACGACAAGGGCATTATGTGGCCGCTGAACATTGCACCGTTCCATGTTGCGCTGGTCCCACTCAACGCGCACAAGACGCCACGTGTACAGGAAATCTGTGAGCAACTTTACCAAGACCTGAGCGCTGCCGGGATCGAGGTGCTGATGGACGACCGTGACAAGAAGACCAGCCCAGGCGTGAAGTTTGCCGACATGGAGCTGATCGGCATTCCACACCGACTGGTAGTGTCCGACCGTGGCCTCGAAAACGACCAGATCGAATACAAGGCGCGCAACGAAGCCGAGCCTCGCCTGTTGCCGCTCGTCGATGTTGTGGGCTTCGTGCGCCAGTTGGTGGCGCCTCAGACCTGATCCAATTCACCGAGTAAACAGCCCATGTCCGCCTCCCAGCCCTATGTACTGATCCTTTACTACAGCCACGGCGGTGCGGTTGCCGCCATGGCGCAGCAGATTGCGCGTGGTGTTGGCCAGGTCAGAGGTATCGACGCACGTATGCGGACAGTGCCGCCGGTATCGCCTGTCAGCGAAGCTACTGCACCGGCAGTGCCGGCCACTGGCGCCGTGTACTGCACTGAAGCTGATTTTGCCCAGGCCAGCGCGCTCGCGCTGGGCAGCCCCACCCGTTTTGGCAACATGGCCGCCGCAATGAAGTATTTCCTGGATGGCACCGCTGCCCAGTGGTTGAGCGGCAGCATGATCAACAAGCCTGCCGGTGTATTCACTTCCACAGCGTCATTGCACGGCGGTCAGGAAAGTACGCTGCTCAGCATGATGCTGCCGCTGCTGCACCACGGCATGCTGTTCTGCGGCCTGCCCTACAGCGAAAGCGCATTGACGCTGACGCAGAGTGGCGGCACGCCCTACGGTCCCTCACACCATGCCGGCACCGCCGACAACCTGCCGTTGACCGACGATGAAAAGCAGTTGTGTATGGCGCTCGGCAAACGACTGGCTACGCTGGCGCTGCAACTGCAATCGGGCAGCTACGCCTGATGGCCTTACTGCCCGGACTCCCAGCTCGCATGCGCGCCCTGCTGCCCGGTGCCTGCCTGTTGATTTTGCTGTTTACGCTATCACTGTGGGTTACCCCCACCGGCGGTAGTCTGTTGTGGGGCATGCAGGTGTTGCCGCTGCTGCTGACCTTGCCCGGCCTGTTTCACCAGCAACGCCGCGCCCGCCAATGGCTGGGCTTTCTGCTGTTGTTCGATCTGCTTGCCGGTATCGTGCAGTCATTCTCTCCCATCGACATCGTGCGTATGCTTGGCATCGCCATCACGTTGTTGTCGCTTGGTCTGTTTGTCCTGGTGATACTGACAATGACGTCGTCACCCGCAAAATCCACGGAGTCCTGATCATGGCCGCCCCACAGAGTGCACTGGCCCGTTTTTTTGGCGGTTTGCTCGGCATCTACCGGTTCTTCCGCTCGGTGCTGTTCAACCTGCTGTTCCTGTTCGTGCTGTTGATCGTGTTCGGCGCGTTGATGGGCACGCCGCCGGTGATGGTACAGCCAGGCTCGGCGCTGCTGCTTGATCCGGCCGGCATCATTGTCGAGCAGGAAAGTTACACCGATCCGCTGACACTGTTGACCAGCGGCTCGGCCGGGCTCGGCGACAACGGCGAAGTGCTGCTGCAGGATCTGCTTGATGTCATCAATGCCGCCCGTGACGACGAGCGCATCACCTCGATGCTGCTGATGACGGACAGGATGCAGGGCGCCGGACTGACGCAACTGTTCGACCTCGGTGATGCCATCGACAGTTTCCGCGCCAGCGGCAAAAAGGTATACGCCCTCGGCAGCAGCTTCGACCAGGGGCAGTACCTGCTGGCCAGCCAGGCTGATGAAATCCTGATGCACGACTTCGGCCAGGTTGGCCTCGAGGGTTTGGCCGTGTGGCAGAACTATTTCCAGAACGCGCTGACCACGCTCGGGGTCAACGTCCATATCTTCCGGGTCGGCGAATACAAGTCGGCAGTGGAACCGTTCAGCCGCAATGACATGTCACCGGAATCGCGCACCAACTATACCCGGCTGCTCAATGATCTCTGGCGCTCCTATGTCAGCCGCATCGAGATGAACCGTACACTGGCGGCAGGCACCATCAATGACTATATCAATCAATACGATACCCATCTGGCGGAGTACCGCGGCGATACCGCCGACCTCGCAATCGCCATGAATCTGGTCGACCGAATCTACAGCCGTCCCGCCGTGGTCGACTATCTCAAACAGCAGATTGGTACCAACCGCGACGACGAGCTGAGCACCGTGGATTACCGTGAGTATCTGCGCGCAAGCCCGTCCGACATATCGGAGACGGCCGATCGCATCGCTGTCATCGTGGCCGAAGGCGAGATTGTCGATGGCGAAGCCCCACAAGGCACCATTGGCGGCGAAACCCTCAGCGCCCTGATTCGCGACACCGCCAGCGACGACGGCATCAAGGCACTGGTGCTGCGCATCAACAGTCCCGGCGGCAGCGCCTTTGCCTCCGAACTGGTGCGCTCCGAACTTGCTGCGTTCAAAGACAGCGGTCGGCCCGTTGTCGTTTCAATGGGGGACACCGCCGCCTCAGGCGGTTACTGGATCGCCAGTGCTGCTGACCAGATCTGGGCCCATCCAGCCACGCTCACCGGCTCCATCGGCATCTTCGGCTTGTTGTTCACGCTGGAGGCAAGCTTCAACAAGCTCGGCGTTGGTACCGATGGCGTGGGCACTACTGCACTTGCCGGCGCCAACGCCTTGGGGCGAGCACTGCCCGATATCGCCAGCCGCTCTCTGCAATTGCAGATCGAAAACGGCTATCAGCGCTTCATTACCCTGGTCGCAGAAGCGCGCGATCTTGATCCGCTGCAGGTAGATGCCATTGCGCAGGGACAGGTGTGGTCGGGCCAGGCCGCACTCGACAATGGTCTGGTGGACCAACTCGGCAATCTGCAAGGAGCGATCGACGCCGCCGCCTCGCTGGCCGGCGTGGTCGACTACCGCGTGGAGTGGGAACAACCCTTTATGTCGCCCTATGAACAGTTCCTCAAACAGCTGATGGAACAGTCCGGCGTGCAAGCGCTGCTGCAACCATTGACGAGCGGATTGCTGCAGACATCACCTGTGCAGCAGATACTGCAAAACCTTGAAAAGGAACTCGACTGGGCACTGCGCGCCAATGACCCGCAGCACACCTATGCCCGCTGCCTCGAGTGCGGCAGCCTCAGACTTTGAGAAATCCGGGCTTTACCAATTCAGGCAGGCTTTGACGAAGGGAATCGTGATGCGGCGCTGCTCGGCCAGCGCCTGGCGGTCGAGCTGGTCGAGCACTGCCATCAGCTCGTGCAGGCTGCGCGGGTGACGGGCCAGAATGTAGCTCACCACCTCGTCTTTCAATTCGATGCCACGCGCCGAAGCCCGCTGCAACAGCACCTGGGCCCTGCCCGCCTCATCGAGTGGATGCACGGCATAGACGAGCGCAAACTGCAGGCGCGATTGCAGATCGGCCAGCACAAACGGCAATTGCGCCGGCGGCGCCGAAGCGGTGCACACCAGGCGCCCGTCGCTGGCCAGCAGGTGATTGCACAGGGCAAACAACTGCTCTTCCCACTCGCGCTTGCCAAAGACCAAGGCAATGTCATCAATCACGACGAAATCACTGTGCTGCAGCGAGGCCAGACACTGGGGTTCGTACGCCAGCAACTTCTGCATGGGCAGGTAAATGGCAGCCGGATGCAGCTGACACAGGGCCTGCAGCAGGTGGCTCTTGCCGCTGCCCGCCTCACCCCACAGCCAACTCAAACGACCCGGGCTTTGCTCAATGTGCTGCAAGTGGGCCAGCACAGCCGCATTGGGTTGCGAGGCAAGAAAATTGTTGAAGCCGGCTTCACCGGCAAAGGCAAAACTGAACGGAAGCTGCAACGCCGCGGACATCATTGAGGCCAAGGGGTGCTCAGAGCCGCTGCCAGCGGTACTGCAGGCGGAAGTAACCATCACTGCCCATCGCCGGATCGGCAACTGCCTGCAGCTTGCGGCCGAGTGCGAGGTTTTCCACCAACTGCCGCACCTGGCCGGCGGCATTGAGACTGAAGAGCAATTGGCCACCGTCAACTTCGCGTACCTGCAAGTCACTGACGCCAGCCACCCCTTCGAGGTAATGCAGCAGGTCAGCGTAATCCGCCAGGCCGTTGACGCCAGCGACACTGAGCAACATCAACTTCTCGGCCTGCGTGCTGCCGGCCGCGGTCGAGGTGAGGCGTACGGCGTAATTGTCAGCCAGTTCACGCGCCACCATCGCCGTTGTGTCAGCAAAAAAGCTGTCGAGATCACTGTCGAAGGCCTCAACCTGCTGTACCCGATCACGGAACAGATGTACGGCCTTGGCCACCACCTGCCCTGTCACCGATTCGAGAATGCGCACAGCCAGGATGCTGTCGTAACGGTAGCGGGCGGAGGCCAGCCGCAAGGTTGGCTCGTCCAGCGTCCACAACAATTCGGGCCGCATCACCGTCAGGTCTTCGAAATCCCACAGTGGCCCCAGCACCGGCAGCCCTTGTTTCAAGGCTGCGGCCTGCAGTGCCTGCATCGCCTTCGCGCCGGTGACGGCATTCAGATCAGCGGTAACGCGCTGGCCCAGTTCGTCCTGCACGATCAGCCAAACCAGCGTTTCCGGCCGCGACGACGGCCACACCGGGATGCCGGCGTTGTCGAGCAGGCGCTGGATCTCGGCCTGGTAGAAGCTGATGTCGATCATCAATTGGGGTGCAGTGCCATCAGTCGAGGCCAACGTGCGGTAAGCCCAGCTCTCAACATAGGACTGTGGTGAGGCCAGCGCTGCCTGCACTGAAGCTTCGCTGGCAACATCGTTGTGGCCGGTGAGACGCACCAGCGCCTCCTGCATGCCAGCAGCAAAGGCGCGGATGCGTTGACGTTCGTTGTCGCGCGATTCGGCGGGTACCGAGGCCTGATACAGCCCCGTCACTTCGGCGGCCACAGCAACCGAAGCTGTACCGCTGCTCAGCAGGCAGGCCAGTACCAACAACCAAGATGACAGCAGGATTTTCATGGCGGAATCATAACTGATAGAGCGCAGCCGTTCACTGGCGCGCCACTCAGCAGGCATTCAGGCAATCACTTCAGGGTGCGGTGGGGCACTGTTACCATGGCGCTGTACGGTCAAACTCCCATTCATAGTCCCATTCACACCGTCATTCACACCGTGTCGTGCCTCATGCCGCTGTTGCTGCTTCTGCTGGTCTGCTTGCTGCCAACCACCGCTCTGGCCGCTGAGCCGCAGCCATTCGAGCTGCACTATGCCGCCAGCTACGATGATTTTGCGGCAACGGCCGCACGCTCACTGCAAGTGGAAGCGAACGGCCAGTGGCTGATGCACTCGCAGGTGCACTTGCAGCTGTTCGGCAGCGTTGTCAGCAGTATCGACGAAAGCAGCCGCTTCCATTGGCAGCTCGACCTTCCACTCGCGCGCGACTACCTGTTCGAACAAAAAGGCATAGGCAGCCGCAAACGCTCACTCAGCTTTGCCGCCGACGGCAGCAGCGTCTCGTTCACAGTCAACGACAACAGCGGCACCCTTGCACTGACAAATCCAACCTACGATGTGCTGAACAGCGAGCTGGTACTGAGGGCCCGTGTTGCTGCCGGCGATAACGACATCACCTTCAACGTGGCCGATCGCGGCGAAGTGAAGCAGTATCACTACAAGGTAGTAGGTACCGAAACCCTGGTACTGCCGGCCGGCCGCTTTGCCAGCGTGCATGTCGAACGTCTGCGCGACGCCGGCAACGACCGCACCACTGACCTGTGGCTGGCCAGCGATCATGAGTTCGTAATGGTGAAGCTGCTGCAAAGCGAGCCTGACGGCGACACCATCACCCTGGAACTGAAGCAGGGCTCGGTGGGTGGAGTAGCGATTACGCCGCTGGCGCCAGCAGACCGTACAGCTGCAGCCGCGCCTTGAAGCTCGCCACGTCGAGCTGCACCCGCTCGGCGGCGTAGTCGACCAGCCCGGCACAATCTTCCAGCGCCACTGCCAGCAACTGCCGCTCGAAGTTGTCGAGATACTGCCGCAGACGTTCTTCATTGAGCTGCAACAGCGAATTGGCATCCACGGCAACGTTGGCGATTGCCTCCGATGTAAGCTGTTCTGCAAAAGGCTGTGCAGCCGGAATTTCGACCCGCGGCTCCACCAGGTTGGCCAGCTCGCGCACGTTGCCGGGCCAGTCATGCTGCTGCCGCGACAGTATCGCCGAACTGTTGAAGCGCACCTGTCAGCTGCTCGCTGCCACCAATGCGCTGCAGACTCTTGTCTTCCAGAAAGCGCCGCAACTTCCCCTGCACCGGCAACGGCAGTTCGCTGACTTCATCCAGCAGCAGCGTGCCCCCATCGGCTTTTTGCAACAGACCGGTTACCCGGTCCTGCATGCCGTTATAGCCCTTCTCGTGGGCGAACAGTTCAACATCGAAGCGCTCGGGCGCCACCGCCGCACAATTGAGCACGATGAAGGACTTGTCGGCGCGACCGGCGTGGTAGTGCAGATTGCGCGCCACAATTTCCTTGCCTGTGCCGGACTCGCATGTGATCAGTACCGTCACCGGCCGCTTCGCCACCTGCATCATCAACTGGCGCACCTGTTGGATCTTTTCGCTGTCGCCGCTGAGGCTGCGGAACAACGGCGTGCCGTTGGCTGACAGGATGCGGCTCTGCTGGCGCGGGTGATCGTGACCGGTGAGCTGGCGCGCGGTTTTGAGTACGGCCGACAGCGACTGATAATTCAGCACCTGCTCACCCAGCACCAACAAGCGCGGACGCAGCGTATCCGGCAAATGTTCAAGTTGCTGGGGATCGGCCGCAGTCAGCAAAAGGATGGGCAGATGCGGATGGTGCAGGTGCAGTTGCAGTTGCAACAAGAGGTCAGTAAGGCCCTCACCCTTGATGACGCCAATAGAGCTGGCGGAAGGCCGCTCACCAGAGCTTCCAGCATTCCTGTGTGAGACTCGTCACAGCCTGCGGCAGTCGCAGCGGTTTGGCCGCCAACAACAGCCGGCGGCTGGGGGCGGCTGAATGCTCAAAACCCTTCACCCGCTCAAAATAGTGGCGTCTGACAAACAAGCCTTGATCAAAGATGGCGGCACCGCTTCGTACCGCGCGGCGGTTGATCAGCCAGGCCAGCCCGTGGCCAACCAGACCGCTTTGCCCAAGCCGTAGGTCGAAATGTCCCCACTGCACCTCGGCAGCTGCGAGTGCTTCGGCGATCAGTGTGTCGGCATCGGGTGGCAGCCGGCAATCGAGCGGCAGGAACAGCAGGATCTCGTGCGAGGCATATTCGCTGCCAGCATTCATCTGCAACGACTGGCCGGTGCCGCTGAGCAGCACGCGGTCGGCCTGTTTGCGCGCCAGCGTTACGCTGCCATCGCGGCTGCCGCCGTCCACCACCAGCAACTCGTGGCCCCGCTGGCGCAACGGCTGCAAGGCAGACAGCCCCTCCTCCAACGTAGAAGCGTTATTGAATACGGGGACAATGATGCTGAGCGGAGCCGGAACAGACATGGAAACCACGGGCGGTGAATGCAGCCTGCAGTATAGCCGCTGGCCGCTTACTGCTTATACTGACCATCAGATAACAGCCGCCAACTTCCGATGAATTCAGCCTCCCCGCTCCAGCTCGACAACCATTTCGTACGCCATCTGCCGGCCGATCCGGAACAGCGCAATATCCGCCGCCAGGTCAGCAAAGCCTGTTACTCCCGCGTGCAGCCGCTGCAGTTTCCGCGCGCCACCTTGCTGGGCTGGTCGCAGCCACTGGCAGCACAGCTGGGCTTGAGCCCCCTGCAGTTGGGTGAAGCACGGTTCGCGCAGATTTTTTCGGGTAGTGAATTACTCAGCGGCTCCGAGCCCTTTGCCCAGTGTTATGGCGGCCACCAGTTCGGCAACTGGGCCGGCCAGCTCGGCGATGGCCGCGCCATCAACCTCGGTGAGATGCGTGATGTGAACGGTCAACACCAAATGTTGCAACTGAAAGGCGCCGGCCCCACACCCTATTCCCGCACCGCCGATGGCCTTGCCGTGCTGCGCTCGTCCTTGCGCGAATATCTCTGCAGCGAAGCCATGCATCATCTCGGCATCGCCACTACCCGCGCGCTCAGTCTGGTGGCCACCGGCGAAACCGTGGTGCGCGACATGTTCTACGACGGCAACCCCAAAGCCGAACCCGGCGCTGTGGTGTGCCGGGTGGCACCCTCGTTCCTGCGCTTCGGTTCCTACGAAATTTTCAGCGCCCGCAACGATATCGACAGCCTGCGCACGCTGGCCAACTACACCATCGCCCGCGATTTTCCGGAGCTGCCCAATGCCACCACGCCTGATGCCGATACCTACACCGCCTGGTTCGACACCATCTGCCAGCGCACCGCGCGCTTGATCGTCGACTGGATGCGGGTGGGCTTTGTGCACGGCGTGATGAACACCGACAACATGTCGATCCTCGGTCTCACCATCGACTACGGCCCCTACGGCTGGCTCGAACCGCACGATCCGACATGGACACCCAACACCACCGACGCCCAAGGCCGCCGCTACCGTTTCGGCCAACAGCCGCAGATTGCCATGTGGAATCTGGTGCAGCTGGCGAATGCGCTGTACCCGCTGATCAACGAAGTGAAACCTCTGGAGGACGCGCTCGACAGCTATCGCAATACCTACGAGCGTGAATGGCTGGCGATGATGCGACGCAAGCTCGGCCTGGCGCAGGCCGAACCGGACGACAAACCGTTGGTGGAAGCACTACTGCAAAGTTTCTCGCTGACAGAAACCGACTACACACTGTACTTCCGCGCGCTGGCAAGGTTCGACGCCAGCACGGAAGTGACCGGCCTGCCCATTGCGCTGCGCTCCACCTGGTACGACGAGCAACCCGGCACCAAGGCCGAACAGGCAGCCACCGAATGGCTGCAACGCTACCGCGAACGCCTGTTGGCAGAACACTCAGACCCAAGCGCCCGCGCAAACCTGATGAACGCCACCAACCCGCTTTACGTGTTGCGCAACTGGCTGGCCCAGCAGGCAATCGACGATGCCGAACAAGGCAAGCTCGACAAACTGCGCGAACTGGAACAAATGATCCAACAGCCCTATACCGCCCAAGCCGGCAAAGACCACCTCGCCGAGAAGCGACCCGAATGGGCCCGCCAACGCGCCGGCTGCTCCATGCTCAGCTGCAGCTCCTGAACCCAACCGTACGGGCACGGCACGCCGTGCCCCCACCCGCCGCAAATAAACTGGCAAATTCCCCCGCCTTCACTATGTTGTGATTACACCACCCATCGCAAAAGGACTTGCCATGAACAAACGCATCCCAGCCGTCAGCCGCCTCTGCCCACTCGCCCTGCTACTGAGCTACTCCGCCCTCAACGCCGCCGTACTCGACACCCCGCTCGACCCACTGCCGCCAGTGCAACACCCGGCACTGGTCGCCGAACTCAGTAACAGCGAACCCCAACTCTACGACCTTGGTTACTTGAAGATAGAAGCAGAACCCTGCCTGCCGCTCGCAACGATCCCAACAGCAACCCGCCAACTACTGGCGCCAAACCATCCACTCACCAGCGCCGAAGCCGCGGTGCAGCAGCGCTGGCGCCAGCTGCAACATCGCCAGGCCGAGCTGGCACAAGGACCTTTGATATGGTGCTACTACCCGGTGCCCTGAACATCAGGGTGGCCGACCCCACAGCTGCCAAGTAGAATGCCCGCATTGCGTAGCAACTCCCTCACCGCCCCGGTGGCTCAGTGGATAGCGCGGCCCCCTCCTAAGGGGCAGGTCGCAGGTTCGATTCCTGCCCGGGGCACCAAATTCAGTTCCAAAATTCTGTTACACACCCGTGGTTGGCATACCCTGCTCACGAGTCGGCTGCGAAGGCCTGATGGGTGGCAGCACGCAACTTGGGATCGAGCCCAAGCATCTGCTCCAGCACTAGCGCCAAAGCTACAGGATTAAGCTGCAACTCGGGCCTGCCGCGCTCGTGCAACCACAACAGGTAGCACGCCCATGCTCGCAGCAGTCCACCCACCTGGTCCTCCGCCTCCTTGATACTGATCTGCAAAGAGTAGCCCAGCGACAGCGCCGTGACAGACTGCAGTCCCTGGCGGAAGTTCACGCCTTGCCTCGCTGCCGCATTGAAGGCAGCAACTATGTCCCGGCTGCTCTCGACACTACTTTCCCCAACGCTCCCCCGGTCAATCGACATAAACACATCAGGGGAATTAGATGAAACCTGTTGGCGCCGACTGAACAGGGGCGTCAACTCGTTCAGGGTGTTACCCACCCCACCCCACCCAGCAGCCAACATCGGGCGAACCTTATGCAGCGCCGGCATGCCGTTGGTCTTGTCGGCTTCGGCACGCTCGATGACGAGCAGCAAGTTTGTGTGCTCCGTGACCAGTTGATAGCGTCCAGCCAGGGCGCTGGCAGTAGCTACATTTTCGGTAAGGCTGATCTCCCGAGCAGCAACCAAACGCGCCACCAAGTCATCCTCACGCCAGCACAGGCCGGGCTGGGTTGCGGCTTCATCCCTCAGTTGCAGCGTGGGAGCTTGCGAAGGACGCGCAGGCAAACGCAGGAACATGTGGATGGTTTCATCCGGCACCAGCCGGTTGGGCAAGGGGCTGGACCACAGGGCTGGCTCTTGCAGGCGCAACTGGGCTTGTACCGGCACAGCGAGCCGTATGCGACTCAACAAACGCTGCACAGCATCAGCCATGTTCTCGTTCGGGGCAGCAAATTCGCAGGCACCCCCGGTGGTTTCGGCCAACTCGCGCAAGAGACTTTCGGCAGGCGCGCTACCAACGCCCAAAGCGTAAATGCGGTGCCCACTGCGGCGAGCCGAGTCCACAATGTGCTGCGCGTCCCACACCTCACCGTCAGTGATCAATAGAACGTCAGCTTCCTCTGATTCCATACGCAAGGCGAAGCTGTCTTCAAGCGCCAGGGCCAGCTCCGTGCCTCCCATCGTGGCATCGGTAGCATCAATCGCGTGCAGGAGCGCGACTACGTTCTGTGCGGTAGCGTCGACAGCACCCACTACACGTTGGCAACGATTACCGAACTTGCTGTAGGACACCTGGTCCTGCGGCTGCAGGAGGTTCGCCAGCGGACGCAATGCACTCCGCGCCTGGGCAATGCTGTTACCAGCCATGGAGCCTGAACAATCCACCAGAATCTTCAGGCGCAGGCTGGCCCGCACCGCCGGCGGCAGCCTGGGACAGTAACTGGCGATCAGCGCCACCCTACCCTCGCCACTGCGCTCGTCTGGCCCGGCAATGGCAAAGGATTGGCCCTGCAGATTCTCCAACAGCAGCACGAAGTCACGGTCGAGCCAGGCTTTGGCACCTTGCAGCGTCACCCGCACCGCCTCGCCTTCCCGCTGCTGGGCAATGGCATGCGAGGGGCTGGCGATGCGCGCCTGCGCCACCGGCCCCAGTAGAGTGATGGCAAAGTCGAAGGCATGCTCAGCGAACAGGTCCGGCGTGGTGACTTGATGCGGCGCCAGGCTACCCTGCTTCACCGCATCACCGTAGCGCGGCGCAATCGTAGTGGGCACCACCAGGCGGATGCGGCCCTGCTCGAAGGCCAGCAACTGCGCATAGCTCAGCTCAATCACTGCCTCCTCGCCCGGCTTGAGGCTGCCCAGCATGGCGCTGAATACGCCGTTCTGGGCCTTCTCCACCATGATGGGCGCATCTCCCTGCTCCACCGCATCTTCATAGCGCTCACGTGCCTCGGCCCGGGCCAGCACCTGGCCCTGCAGGCGCTTGCCTCCCAGTTCGGCGTCCAGCCGCGTCAACACCGCGCCCCAGGCCAGCGGAAAGGTATAGACCACCTCCAGGTTCTGACTACAGTCGTTGCGGAACACCTGCCGCAGCGTCAGCGACAGCAGCAAGCCTTCCAGCGTGCCGTGTGCACTCACAGAGCGCAGCATCGGGACAACATCGGAGCGGGTACTGCTGAGCGTGGCGTACTCAAGTTGCATCGTCTTCTCCCTTGATATCCTGCCAGGCGGCAAGGACGCGTTTGGCCAATGCGCGGATCTGTTCAGGGGTAGCGCCCGCCTGCTCGGGCGACAGCTGCAGCTCGATACCCGGCGCAATCAGGATGTGGCTGCGCACCTCCACCGAGCCGAAGGCCTGGACGCGCGGGGGCACCACAGGCGGCTCCCCAGCGAGCACTTCCCGAATGCGTTCAAGCGAAATGCCCGCCTCGCTCAGCTGCTTGATGCGCAGCAAAGTGTCGAGGTGGGACTGCAAGTAGTAGGCCCCGCGCTTCTCCCCCTCTGGCCGCGGCAGCAGGCCGAGCTGGATGTAATAGCGCACGGTGCGGCGCGGGATGGCTGCGAGGGTAGCGAGTTCGTCGAGGGAGAAGGTCTTGATCGTCATGGGAGACACTTTATGACAGTGGTACTGTCTCATACAAGTGTTTTATATTGCGACCAGTCGCAACCACTCCTGCCGGTAATTCGCAGAAACACTCAAACGGACACTTTCAATGAAAATGCAGAAGATTGCAGGACTCTCCCGCCGCAGATTCCTTCAGGGCCTGGTCGCAGTGGGAATCCCGCTGAAGCTGGACACACCACTGGCCGATCAAAGCGATGCGCAGATCGACGAGTTGTGGGAATCCGTCTCCAGCGACCCCATCGTGTTCGAGGTGGACGATCGAACCATTTATCTCCCAGGGGTTGAATACCCGAGCGTCTATCGCGATGTGGTGGACATTCGGTCAAGCTACTCGAGTCATCAAGAGCTGCTGGACGACATGGACGAGTGGGAAGGCCTGTACCAGCATTTCGAGTTTATGTTTCTGGATGCCAAAGACGCCGAAGATGATGAAGATGCTGAATATCTTGACGAGTGTTCTTTGCCTGAATTGCAAGACTACGAGAGCATGAGCTCCTGGATTCAGACTCTGCCGCTGGAGCGGATCAATGCAGAAGTACAGCAATGGCTCGAGCAAGAATTGCCGCTTGGCTACGAGGTTCCCCTGCACTTGGGCCCGATGGGTGAGGCCTATGGCTTCTTCCAAGGACTTGAGTACCCAACCCTCAAAGCACTTGGCGTCGTGGTCGTGGAAGGCGAGCATCCCGGTTCCAGCTACTATGCGGCGGAGTTGAGGAGGCCGGTAGAGGAAGCGAACAAGTCGGCTGAGCTGCTGGGAATTCCGATTCGCTTCCACACCTAGAATTATCGGGATCAGCCGACGTCCCCTCGTCATCAAAAAGATACGTATTCTGCAATCAAGGCTGCATTGCTCCCTAGGGTCTTGCTAAGCAGACAAGGGGAATGTACTCGGCATGTAAAACCAATCAAACAGCGAGCAGCAGGCCCACCAAGAACATGATTATCACAGCCCCCACCAAGGCCCTCCTGCTATTCGCAGCTATCATCGCCACCTATGCAACCCTGGTGGAACCTGTGTGGTTGGACATCGACGAGTACTCGCTCAGCAGCAATAACGCCACTACACCAATCACCATACTGCACCTGTCCGACCTGCATCTGCGCCACTTCGGTCGCCGCGAGCAGGCAGTAATAGCGGCTGTAACAGCAGCAAGACCTGACATCGTGGTGCTGAGCGGGGATGTGATCGACCAGAGCAGCGCCTTACCCGTGCTTGAGCAGTTCCTGGCGGCGCTGCCAGTAACACGCACCGTGGCTGTGCTTGGCAACTGGGAACACTGGGCGGGTGTGGATCTGGCAGCGCTGGCCGCAACCTATACCGAACACAAGGCAACACTCCTGGTAAATGCCAATCTTGCCTTCAACGTACGCGGGCGCAGCGTGCAGATTACCGGGCTGGACGACAACACCGCGGGCCAACCAGCACTACCACCACCAAGCGAATCGCTGCCAGCAGAGCTGACCATCTTGGCCCAACACTCACCGGACTGGTTCACTGGGCAAGATCTCGGCACCCAGGGTTACACGCTATGCCTTGCCGGGCACACCCACGGTGGCCAGGTAGCGCTGTTTGGCCGCCCTCTGTGGCGCCCGCAAGGAAGCGGCCGCTTCATCGCCGGCACATATCAACTGGCGGGCTGCCTGCTGCATGTGTCGCGCGGTGTTGGTACGTCCATTCTGCCGATCCGCTTCGGTGCCCGACCGCAGATCACCATGTTTACACTCTGATACCATCGCCGGCATGAATAACTTTGGGATTGTTACGACATGTCACATCAAGAGAATCAGTCAACTGCATCGATAAAATCCGAGATTACCCGTTTGCAGCAGCGGCTGGATGATCTCTTGGGTGAGTCTCCGCGAATGGATGATGAGGTGAATGCAGTGGAGCGAGATTTGCGGGCGTTGATATCTCTTTTTGAGGCAGTCAAAGTTAACGCGCAGTGATACCAGACTTGGTCACAAGATGTCTGAGCCCCGGGGTAGCATCGACGGCAGATATGGGCCAAGTTTGAGGAGCAGTAGTTTATGAAGCTAACAGACGAGTTTGAAATCTCCGTGATTCACTTCCCAAGAAGGCTTCGGGCGTATTAACACCAGCAGCCTATGCAAAACAGCTGGCTATGAACGCACTCAACAATCTGTCGAACGGCTTCTTCCTTAAACTCGGGGGTAAAACGAGGGGTGCTCATGGGACTTCCTCCTATGCAAATATCATAGTCGGGAAGTGTCTACCGCACTCGGGGAGGTCCACCTAGTATCAGACCGGCATCCCTCGACAGCGCACCAATTCGCGTAACAATCGCGTACCAAGCGCGCCGATGTAGCGTTACACTGAGTGTTAATCGTTGATTCCACCAGCGCAGCAACGAGGAAATTATGGAGGCGGCGCCTGCCCGGGGCACCAATTCTGCACAACTTGCTGATTCATCCGTCCTTTCCGTTTCTGATTTTCCTTCGGCCTGAGCGGCTGTTCCATCCGCGCCAATGACATCCCCCGCCCGATCATCCTAGAATTCCAGTCCTGTACCAGAGGACACTGTTTGCATGAGCGCTACCATCCTTCCCTTTGTTCGTCCCCCTCACGATGCCCTGATGGCGGTTCGCAGCCTGGTGCCGGATACGGCGCTGACTGCCGAACTGCTGGGCACCGAGCGCAGCAGTCATGCCGTGCAGGTGACTGCCGACGGGCTGCTGTTGACGGTGGGTTATTCGGTGCTGGAGGCTGCGGAAGTGTGGCTGACCAATCGCAAGGGTCAGACCACTGAAGCCATCGTGCTGGCGCAGGACTACGACAGTGGCATTGCGCTGCTGAAACCGCTGACACCGATCGGCCTGCATCATCTTGCCACTGCCGGCATTGGCGAGCTGCAGCCTGGCAGCGATCTGCACATCGTTGCGGCCAACGACAAGCAAATCCACAAGGTTGGCCTGCACGCGCTCGACGAATTTGCCGGCCGCTGGGAATACCTGCTGGATACTGCCCTCTACACGCAGCCGCTGTATGAGCGCTGGTCAGGGGCTGCGCTGCTCAATGACGACGGCGCGCTGGTTGGTATCGGCTCGCTGGCATTGGGTCTGCGTTCGCCCACGGGCCAAATGGAACCCGGCAACCTCTTCATACCGGTCGAGCTGGTGATGCCGCATCTTGAACACATGAAGCTGCACGGCCAGCGGCCCGGCAAAATGCGGCCCTGGCTGGGTGCGATGGTGGAGGAATACAACCGCGAGGTGCACGTGGTGGGCATCTACCACGATGCGCCCGCTGCCAAAGCCGGGCTGCGGCCGGGCGACATCATTCTCTCGGTGGATCAGAAGCCGGTGCACAGCATGGCGTCGTTCTTCCGTACGGTGTGGCAACACGGCCCGGCGGGCTCGCCACTGCCGCTCACCCTGAGCGACGGCACCGACAAGCGTGAGGTTGTGCTCGCCACCACCGACCGTGACAGCTTTTTCATGCAGTACGCTGCCAACCTGATCAACTGAATTCTTCCGACCTCCTCTGCCCTCCTCCGAAGGAAATCCCATGCGACTGCTGTCCTGGAATGTCAACGGCATCCGTGCCTGTGTAAAAAAAGACTTCATCCCGTTGATGCAAAAGGTGGATGCCGATGTGATCTGTCTGCAGGAAACCAAGGCCAATCCAGAGCAGGTAAAGGAGGCGCTGGCTGAACTGCACGGCTATGACATTTACTGCAACAGCGCGCAAAAAGCCGGCTATTCCGGCACGGCGATACTGGCACGCAAACAGCCGCTGGCTGTACAGAACGACATGGGCCAGCCGGAGCACGATCAGGAGGGCCGCGTTATTGCTGCCGAATACGCCGATTATTTTCTGGTGACGGTGTACACGCCCAATTCCGGCAACGAACTGAAACGTCTTGGCTATCGCCAGCAATGGGACAGCGATTTTCTGGCCTACCTGAAGAAACTCGAGAAGAAAAAGCCGGTAGTGGTGTGCGGTGACTTGAACGTGGCCAATACCGATATTGATCTTGCCCGCCCGAAAGACAACTACAACAAGAGTGCCGGTTACATGCAGCAGGAAATCGATGGTATCAACGCCATGCTCAAGGCTGATTTTGTCGACAGCTTCCGCCACTTGTACCCTACCGCGAAGAAGTACTCATGGTGGAGTTATCGCGCCGGTGCGCGTGAGCGGGATGTGGGATGGAGAATCGATTACTTCCTGACGTCAGCGGCGTTGAAGCCCCGCATCAAGCACGCTGATATTCTGAAGCATGTGGAAGGCTCGGATCATTGTCCGGTGTTGCTGGAGTTGGTCTGAGCATCCACCAGCGCAAACCGCGGCACTGATTTGCCGTCTACGACTACGTTCTCGGTAAACATCGCCAACGGCCTGACCCAGTAACCGCCTTCGCCGTATAGCGGCACGTACAGCACCATTACTTCTCCGGTTTCGGAATGGCGGGCAAAGCCCACTACGCTGTAGTCCCTGCCTTTGTAGTGGCGGTAACGTCCGAGTGGAATCATGGGTCTGGTGTCCTGGTGGTGGGCGGACTAGCTCAGCAAACGTGCTCGCCGTACCTGGCGCTGGAACTGTTTCAGTCGCTGCGGATCAGGTGCCGGTGTTGTGTAGGCCAGCGCGATGAATTCCTGCGTGATCGCTTCCGCCTCCCGCTGCCACTTTGGTTGCTGGCGGCCGATGCGCTCGAGGTATTGCAGGGGCGATTCGCCGCGCTCGCGCGCGAAGCCGAGGCTCGCCATATAGTTGCAGCACGCTGTTGCTCCCGCGCTGCACCCGTTGCGGTGCCACTGCAGCGGTGGGATCAATACGCAGCCAGCCCTGTCCTGGCATCCATACTTACGTCCACGCATGTGCATCGTACTGGCGTACCGGCAAATGGCCACCGGAAAACAGGCAGCAAAGCGCAAGTCTTATCTGTTGGGCCTTGCCCAGCACGACTTTGCCGATTTCAGCCACAGCCTGCTCGACTCTTTCCTGCAGGTTGCTGATCGGGGTCATCGGCATATTCATCGGGTCACCGTCAGTGTTGTGCCATTGGTTGAGGCATTGGATGTGGCATTAGCTATTGCTGTGAAGGGCCAGCTGGCCCTCCTCTTCATCGTCGGCCACTTGACCAAACATCTCCACTTCCCTTTCGCCTTTGTGCTTGGTGGCATCGTTGCGACGGGATTCCAGTCCGGCCAGGTATTCCTGGGTAACATCGCCTGTCACGTAAATCCCGTCAAACACCGAGCATTCGAAGTCCATCGGCAGGATTTCGGCGGTGCACGAATCTATCAGGTCATGCAGATCCTGGAACAGCAGCCAGTCAGCGCCGATCTGTTGCTGAACTTCAGCAACCGTCTTGCCGTGGGCTATCAGCTCGCTGACAGCCGGCATGTCGATGCCGTACACATTGGGAAACTTCACTGGCGGCGAGGCCGAACAGAAGTACACGCGGCGGGCACCGGCATCACGCGCCATTTCGATGATCTGCTTGCAGGTGGTGCCGCGCACGATGGAATCATCGACCAACAGCACTGTCTTGTCCTGGAATTCCTGCGGGATCGCGTTCAGCTTTTGCCGTACTGATTTCTTGCGCTGGCTCTGCCCGGGCATGATGAAGGTACGCCCGATATAGCGGTTCTTGACGAAACCTTCGCGGAATTTGACACCCAGTGCATTGGCCAGCTCCACCGCTGCGGTGCGACTGGTATCGGGAATCGGGATCACCACATCGATGCCGTGATCGGGCCGCTCGCGCATGATTTTCTTGGCCAGTTTCTCGCCCATTTTCAGGCGCGACGAATACACCGATACGCCGTCAATGCGTGAATCCGGCCTCGCAAAGTACACGTGTTCGAAAATACACGGTGTCAGTTTCGGATCATCTGCACACTGCTGCGCCTGCATGTTGCCTTCGATGTCGATGTAGATCGCTTCACCGGGAGCGACGTCTCGCACCAACTGGAAGCCCTGCGCATCAAGCGCAACGCTTTCGGAGGCCAGCATGTATTCAAAGCCCTTGCGGGTCTTGCGTTTACCGAATACCAAAGGCCGGATTCCGAACTTGTCACGGAAACCGATGATGCCGTAACCGACGATCATCGCGATGGCAGCATAGGCACCACGGCAACGATGGTGCACCGCCCGCACGGCAGTGAACACATCCTCAGCTGTTGGCCGCATCTTGCTTTGCTTCTGCAGTTCGTGCGCGAGGATATTGAGCAATACTTCGGAATCGGAATCGGTATTGAGGTGCCGCAGGTCGTCGCGGAAGATCTCGCGCGAGAGTTCGTCAGAGTTGGTGAGATTGCCGTTGTGTGCCAGGGCGATACCGTACGGCGAGTTCACATAGAGTGGCTGCGCCTGCGCCGGACCCGAGCTGCCCGCAGTCGGGTAGCGCACATGGGCGATTCCCATGTTGCCGGGCAGCGCGCGCATATGGCGGGTGTGGAACACATCGCGCACAAGCCCGTTGTCTTTGCGCAGGTAGAGCCTGTTCTTGTCACTGGTGACGATCCCGGCGGCGTCCTGTCCCCGATGCTGCAATACCGTCAATGCGTCATACAACGCGAGATTGACGTTGGAGTGCCCGACTATTCCGACTATGCCACACATGCTTTGCCCCTCTGTGCCGCTGCCGCCCTTTCAGGCGTGGGCTGCGGCGTTTTTGACTGTTTCTTCGACTGATTCTTCAAGGCTGGCTGGCGTTATTCCAAGCCGGTCCTGCAGCCAGTCTGCCATCGTCATCACATACGGCATTGCCTGTGATTCGCTGTAGACCTGCTGGGTGAAACTGAATCTTGCTGTCAGCATTACAACCACTGTGACAATGGCGACACCGCGCACCAGGCCGAACATCGCACCGAGTGCGCGATCAGCAGCGCCAAGCCCTGCCTTGCTCAACAGGTGCGAAATACCGTTGCTGATCAGGCCACCGACAAAAACAACCAACACAAAGATCAGCACGAAAGCCGTAACCCGCTGCAACATCGGACTGGCAATGAAATCCGACAACCATGCCCCGGCCGCGGTGCTGAACAAGCCGGCAGCGATGATGGCGCCGATCCAGAACACCAGCGACAGCGCTTCCTTGATGAGTCCGCGGAAAACACCGATCAGGCAGGAAATGCCGATCACAAGGAGTATGAAGATGTCGACCGCAGCCATGCCCGTCATTCCTGACGGCTGACCTGGCTGGAGAAAGTTTCCACCACGCCGCTGAGATTGAAGCCGGAGGCAAGCCGGCTGACCAGCGTACTGGCCTCTGCACGCGTTGGTACCGGGCCGACATAGACGGCGGTCATGCTGCCTGCGGCCGTAGTGACCTGGCGGGCGTAGGCTTTGTGGCCTGCAGCCAGCAAGCGATTAACCAAGGCATCCGCATTGGCCTTCTCGCCAAAACTGCCGAGCCGCACGACGAATGCTTGTGGCAAACCGCTGCTGTCGAGCCGGGGCGTGGAATCCGCGTTGGCCCGTTCAGCAGCTTCCTCGCGCGCCATAATGGCGGCAACAGCGGCCTCAAGGGCGTCGGCAGATGCCGGCGTGGTGGTGGCGCGCTCACTGCCGGTGTTGGTTTGATTACTGGTGGCAGCAGCAGTGGGCACAGGTGTTTCATTTTTATCAAACGCTGGCAACGGCTGGGCCTGCGTCAGCGCGGATTCTGCTGTGGTGACCGGTGTTGCTTCGCCCGGGTCACTGCCCGGCGGAGGTAAGGTATCGGCTACGATTACCGGCCGCACTGGTTCACCGATCGGCGTGTTGTCGAGCTCCGGTACAGGCGGGATTGTGGCCGAAAGTGGTGGTGGCTGGATGCCGGCACCGTCGAGCAGCAACGGGATGAGGATGAGGGCGAGGCATCCCAGCACAAGGGTGCCTACCAATCGCTGTTTCATCGCCTGATTCAAATTAGCTCCAGCACTGCTGAAATGGTGAAAAACGATCCGGTTACGACAATGACTGCTTCTCTGTCATTCCCCTCAACCCCATCGCCTGCGTCCTTGCACGCTGCCGCGAAAGCTTCGGCAGCAGACGCATGACAGCTGATCGCCTGATGGCCGAGCTGACGCGCGTGATTATACAGGACGTCGGCTGGCGCCCCACGATCGCCGCCGAGACTGGCGGCATAAATATGATCGACCGCTGGTGCCAGCAAACGCACGACACCGCCGCTGTCCTTGTCACCCAACATGCCCAATACCAACAGCACCCGGCAGCCGGCCAGACGAGTGCGGATATTGTGGGCCAGATTTTTGGCGGCGTGCGGATTGTGTGCCACATCGAGGATCACACGCAGACCCTGGTACTGCTTCTGCTGGAAGCGTCCCGCCAGCTCGGCAGCGGCCAGACCCTTGTCGATGGCAGCACGCGGCAATTCCAATCCGAGACTGTGC
>CAISOD010000167.1 GCA_903887045.1 uncultured Gammaproteobacteria bacterium
GCGCGATCAGGCACAAACAGCGCGTACAGAAACTCCGGCTGCCGGTTGAGGGCAGCATCGGTACTGGTGAACTCAATGCGCACTTTGTGCTCGCCGACAGTGAGTGCGGCAGCGGGAATGACAATGTGGTCGGGGACCAGCGAGTACTCCACAGCGCCATCATCAAGGCTTACCGCATGCACATGATCGGCCGGCGCGCGGAAATCCAGTACCAGCGCCTCGCTGGCATCCAGCAGCTTGAACTCAACCGACACCACGCCTGTAACCGGCTCTGCTGCTTGCGCCGGCAGATTGAGCCGCAGTTGGTAATGCACGGCGGCCAGAGCGCTTGCCCGCTGTTGTGCCAGCTCGAGGGCAACACCTGGCGCAGGCATCATCGGCACAGGCTCTGTCGGCCCTGACACAGGCACTACCGGCACAGAATCCGAACAACCGAAAACAACAAGACACGGAAGCAAGGTCAGCAATTTGCGCAGCATGCAGTTCACACCATGAGAGTGATTGCTGCATTGTGTACGCGGGTGCTTGGTGATGTCACTCCCGGCAGTCGGCGTTATGCTTTGCCTGCCCCACCCACTGCTTTGCTTACCCCACCCACGGAAGAAGGAGTCATTGCATGCCAACGCCCAACCCTCTTGTTCTCGTTCACGGTTACTCGGATGCCGGCAAGTCTTTCAATCATTGGAAGCAGCGGCTGGTCGCATGCGGTTATCCCGCCAACCTGATCCACATCGTTACCTACGAATCACTTACCAATGAAGTGACCATCAAGGACATTGCCGAAGGCTTTGAGCGGGCACTGCGCTTGCAAGCCGGCCTCAGTGCCGACGAAGACTTCGACGCTATAGTGCATAGCACCGGCATGCTGGTGATACGCAGTTGGTTGACCACCTATGCGGCTCGTCGCAGCCGCTTGAAACGTCTGATCGGCCTGGCGCCTGCTACGTTCGGTTCACCGTTGGCGCATACCGGTCGCAGTACGCTGGGGGCAATCTTCAAGGGCCGCAAAGAGCTGGGCGCCGATTTCATGGAAGCCGGTGACGAAGTGCTGCAAGGGCTGGAGCTGGGCAGCCGTTTCACCTGGGACCTTGCCCACCAGGATCTCATCAGCCGCAAGCCGTTTTACGGCCCCGATGCCGACACGCCTTACGTCTTCGTGTTCTGCGGCACTGAGGCCTACGGCGGCGCGCGTCGTCTGGTGAACCAACCCGGTACCGACGGCACCGTGCGGCTGGCGGGCGCGGCGCTCAACACCCGCAAGATTTCGATCGACCTTACCCGGCCTGCCGAAGACACCGGTGTCCACAAGCGGGTACAGCTTGAACGCTGGTCCAATGTCGCCCTGCCGGTCTACCTGGTACCCGGCTTGAACCACGGCAGCATTCTTACCGAGCCCAGCGACGAATTGGTGGAGCGGCTTTACAGCGCTCTCAAGGTGTCGTCGCCCGCCCAGTTCGACAAATGGAGTGCGCAGACGGCAACGAGGTTTGGCGCCGGCGCGGCCACTACCACCCGCTTCCAGCAGTTTGTTTTGCATGCAGTGGACGAGCGCGGCGACGGCATTGCTGATTACAACGTGCAGCTGTTGACCGACGATGGCAACGGCGGCAGGCGGGAAGTGGCGGGCTTCGACCTCGACGTGCACGTGTACGGTCGCGATCCGAGCCTGCGTTGCTTTCACGTGAATCTGGATGAGCTCAAACCGGAGCGGCTCAAGTCACTCTATCTGCAGGTTGTCGCCAGCGCCCGCTCTCGCATGGTGGGTTATGTCGGCTTCGACACCTCCAACCAGCCGGGCCACATGCAGTCAGCGTCGATCAACGAGATCACGATAGATATCACCAGCGTGCTGAAGAAGAAGGAGTTCACCTTCTTCTTCCCGTTCACCACCACGCTGGTGGAACTGACGATGAACCGCGAACCGCTGCCGCTCAACCAGGCCAATGAGGTTTGCTGGTTCGGCCATTGATCCGCTCGCGCTGCGGGCGGGCTATTCAGCGAATTCGTAAACCACGAACGTGGTGCCATCGCGGCCTTCGAAATCCAGCACGCAGCTGCCCAGTGTCGCCGGCAGCGTCCAGTCGACGTCTTTCTGGTATTCGAGTTCAAGGTCGCGACGCTGGCAACGGGCATTGATGCGTTCAAGTTTTCCCTCCACGTTGGCCACCGTGAAAATGCGGCGCGCCGGCGTAAAGGTCCAGCGGTCTTCCACGATCTGCGCGCGCAAGGCCCTGGGTTCAGGCGATTCCAGCGCAGCAATCACGGTTTTTATCTGCTCATGGATCTTGTCGTCGGCAGGCATCGGTTCACGCTTCTGCAGCAGTTGGTAGCTGTCGAGCGCAAGCTGGTGCTGGCTGACGAGCATGGCCAATATCGTGCGCTTGTACAACGCCGACCGCAGGACGTCGTCAGTAAGAAAGAACTCCTCTTCACCACGTGCATTAATGGAGCTGAGCGTGGAAAGTTTGCTGGCCTCCAGCGCGGCGAAGGCTTCATTGGTTGCCATCAGCGCGGTCGTCTTCAAATCATGCAAAAGCGCATAGTCAAACACGGTACCTACGTCGCGGCGCAGCGTCTTGTCGATTTCACTCAGCGCCTTTTTGTAGTCCTTGGCTGCCAGCAGGGCAGAGATGGCGTCGACCTGTTCTTTCACCGCAGGCGAAAGGCCAAGAGGAATCGGCGGCCGCAGCGCCGGGTCAACAAAAACAGGAGCGGCATCAGCGGGCGGTGTTGCTGGCGCCTTTGGTGGCGGACCACTGCGACTGCCGCTGCTTGGACCGCGGCCACCCGGGCCGCCCATCGCCATCGGCGGCGCATTCGGATCCACGCGGAAGGCCAGCACGATTTCCTGGTTGTGAAAATCGGCAGGCGCACCATCAAAAGTGCCGGGGGTGAAGGTCCACGCCGCAATGCTGCGGGTCAGCATCTGGTCAAGGAACTGGTTGCCCATGGGGCCGAGCAGTTCCACATCATCGGTAGTGCCGTCGGCTTTGACGGTGTAGCGCACCCGGACTATGGATTCGCTGCCGAATCCCGGCATGAAGCGGCCGTCCTGCTTCAGCGGTGTCGGTGCGACGAACTCGTGGCTGGTCTGGGCCAGTACGGCTGTACCCACACAAGCATTCAAGGTCAGCGTGATAACGGCGCGCGCAAGGGCGCTGCATTTGATTGAAGTCACCTGGTTTCCCCTCCTGGTTATTGTTGTTGATTGTCTGGCATTCAGGGAGCGTGTCTGAGCTGCTGCCACCAGTCCCCCATCGGGATCAGAGTCTACGACTGTG
This sequence comes from uncultured Gammaproteobacteria bacterium, assembly GCA_903887045.1. GTDB lineage: Bacteria > Pseudomonadota > Gammaproteobacteria > Pseudomonadales > Pseudohongiellaceae > CAILUG01. The sequence goes on from CAISOD010000167.1 coordinate 3,282, forward strand.
GCGCTTTGCCATTCAACAACACTTCACAAGCCGGATGGCTGCAGTTTTATCTGGGCCAGCCCACGAGACCACGGTAACTCGCTGGCGCTGGCAGTACTTGGGCTGGCACTGCCCACGATCGGTGCCCACACCAGATAGAACGGGCCGAACTCGACCGATTCGCCGCCCTGTTCAAGTGGCACAAAGTAGTCGTCGCCGATGGCGGCCTGATCGCGCAGTGCCATAAGCCCCTGCCATTGATTGGCGAGCAATACGTTGCTGTCGAACGCAAGGCTGGAGCCGTCGGCGCCAACCAGCAGCAGCTGGGCACCGGGGCGGAAACCGGCACTCGTGAGCAGTGCTTTCAGATCTATGCCCAGATAGGTGTGCAAAGCCTTGTGGTGGATGTCGTCAACCGTCAGCGTCTGCAGTTGGTACTGTTCCACCAACTGGGTGAGCGGCAGCGACAGCGGGCCGTCGCGGCCGTTGTCGAGTACCAGCGTGCGGTCGTCGATCTGCGCCCACGCATCTGCGCTTGCTGCCAGCAACGCGGCAGCAAGCAACCAGCAACGAACAGCACGCACAGCATTCATAACGAAAACCCCGCCCATTTCCACCGCGGCCTAGCCGGCATCGAAGCCACCATATGCACTAAATCAGGCGGCAAGTACACCCTCATGCATGGTTTCCACAGTGCCAGCCGCTGCCAATCTAGGCCGCATCAGTGCCGTCGATGATCAACATCTTCGAGGTAGCGTTGGCGCGGCGCATGGCATGAATAGGCGCGGTAAGCGGCGATTCCGCCCACGCCACCGCTTGTTCGGCAGTGGGGAACGCCATGATGACGAGACGATCGGGTTTCCATTCACTGTCGACCATATGGATCTTGCCGGCCCGCACGACATAGTGGCCACCAAACTCCGTAACTGTGGGAGTGATTAGTGCGAGGTACTTTTTGTATTCGTCAGGATTGTGCACTACGTTGTCGACTACTACATAAACGGTCATTGCTGTTTCCTCGCGTTTTGTATCGTTGTTCGGAGTCACTTTTGGTTCAGCGGCTGCCAAGCGCCAGACCAACTCACAAACCAACGAAATGGGCCGCAGAGCCGAACTCCACCACGCGACTCAATCGCAAAAAACGCCAACGGCCAGGGGGATTGAGCCAGTGCCATTCGACTCTGACACCGATTTACCCGTTCACTTGTTGGCCAGTTGCACATCCAGCCATTGCACCAGTTGCTGGCGCTCGCCGGCGCTGAGTCCGCTGAGATTGCCGAGCGGCATGTAGTTGGCGAGCAGTGCCTGTCGGGCTTTTTCGGCGTGCAGCCGCACTTCATCAGGTGAGGACAGAATCACTCCCAGCGGTGGCGCCGCGAACCCGGCAAAGGTCGGTGTGGTGGCATGGCAGCCCACGCAGTGTTGGGTGACCAGCTCCATTGCCGCCAGATCGCTGAGGCCATTCACCGGTGCAGCAGCAACACTGCGCTGGCTGTCCCAATACACCAGTGCCATCACCACAATGAAAGCGGCCGCGCAGCTGACCAAGATCGACGGCTTGTAGATGCCCTTGTGGCGCAGGTTGAAGAACTGCCGCGCGGTGGCAACGATTGCCATGATGACAATGAGGATCAACCAGTTGTGGCGATGGCCATAGAGGAACGGATAGTGGTTGCTGATCATGCTGAACAGCACCGGCAGCGTGAAATAGTTGTTGTGCATTGAGCGCAGCTTGGCCATGTGGAGCGGCGCCGGGTCCGGCGGCAGCCCGGCTTCTATCTGCTTCACGAACTGCCGCTGTGGCGGGATGATGCCGAAGAACACGTTGGCCACCATGATGGTGCCAATGAGAATTCCCATGTGCAGGTAGGCAGCACGATCGCTGAACAATTGCACTGACACCCAGCTCAACACTGCCAGCATCAAGGTAACGCAAGCGGCAAACTGCAGCGGCTGTTTTACCAGTGGCGTGCGCAACAATAATTCATAAGCGACAAAACCACTGGCGATGAACACAAGGCTGGTAAGGATGCCAAGCCATGGCGTGGTGACCGGGCCATCGGACGGCAGCAGGTAAGTGGATGCCTGCAGGTAGTACACCAGCAACAACAGCAACATGCCGGTGAGCCAGGTGGAATAAGCTTCCCAATAAAACCAGTGCAGTGTTTTCGGCATTTGCGGCGGGCCGAGTTTGTACTTGGCCACTTCGTAGATGCCACCGCCGTGAAAGGACCACAGATCGCCCTTGATGCCGCGCTCCTGTTTCCAGGCTGGTGCGTCCTCAAGACTGTTGTCGAGCCAGATGAAATAGAACGAGGCGCCCACCCAGGCGATGCCGGTGATGATGTGGAGCCAGCGCACCACCAGACTCAACACTTCAATGATGAAGCTGCCCATTACACAACTGCTCCGGTGACAGCGGACGCAACCGCCAGCGGATTGCGGTACAGCTGGCGCCCCGCCGCCCAGGTTTCACTGACAAGCCGCGACGAACCCAGTGTCATGTAGACAAACCATTCGTCAGCGATGTCCTGCGTGGCGGCCACCCGGCGACCCACCAGCGCATCGGCGTCAGGATCGAGAATGACGAAATCAGCATCGCAACCGCTGCCGAAATGGCCGAGACGATGACCCAGTTGCAAGGCACGCGCGTTGCCGAGCGTGATGGCATGAAAGCCGTCGAGCGGACGGAAGCTGTTACCTTTGAGCTGGTTTACCTTGTACAGATCGCGCAGCGTTTCCAGCATCGAGAACGAAGTGCCGCCGCCCACATCGGTGCCAACAGCAAGCCGCACGCCACCCTCACGCAGACGCTGCCAGTCGAACAGTCCGCTGCCGAGAAACAGATTCGAGGTAGGGCAACATGCCACCGTGCTGCCCGCGCTGTGCAGCCGCGCAATTTCGGCATCCGCCAAATGCACACCGTGGGCAAACACGCTGCGATCGGTGCACAGACCATGGTGGTCGTAGACGTCGAGGTAGTTGCGGCTTTGCGGAAACAGCTGTTGCACCAAAACCACTTCGGCCTGGTTCTCCGACAGATGCGTTTGCACATACAGATCGGGCCAGCGTTGCAGCAGTTTGCCGGCGGCACTCAGCTGCTCGTCGCTGGAGGTGAGCGCGAAGCGCGGCGTTACTGCATAGTGCAGCCGGCGATGGCGATGCCACTTTTCGATCAACTGCACTGATTCGCTGTAGGCCAGCTCTGGATCGTCCAGCAGTTCGGCCGGGGCCTTGCGATCCATCAGCGTCTTGCCGGTGATCAGACACAGCCCCAGTTCAGCGGCCTGACTGAACAACAGATCCGTGGCAGCTTTGTGCGAAGTGGAGAACACCATGGCGCTGGTGGTGCCGTTCTGCAGCAACTGCTGCAGGAAGAAGCCGGCGACTTCGGCCGCTTTCACGATATCACCCATGCGGGCTTCGGCCGGATAGGTGTAGTGATCCAGCCACTGCAACAACTGCTCACCATAGGAGGCGATCATGTCGAGCTGGTAGGCGTGCACGTGGGTATCAATGAAACCCGGCACCAGCAATTTATTGCCGAGCTTGCGGCACTGCTCGGGCCGCACACCCTGCTGCAGCGCCTGCGCCGCCGGCAGCATCTCGACGATGCGCTCGTTGTCGATGATCAGCATGCCGTCGTGCAGATACTCCGGTACTACCGCCGCACCGGCATCAGCACGGCAATGCAGTATGCGGCCACGAAAATACCGGCGCATCAGCTACCTCGATATGTGCTGTAACCAAAAGGGCTCAGCAGCAGCGGGATGTGGTAGTGCGGCTGGCCGGCTACCACCGTGAAACAGATGCGAACTTGTGGATACAGCGTGGTTTGGCCGCGGACGGCGAACCATGTACCGGTATCGAACACTACTTCATAAACCCCGGGCGACAGTTCGAGCGCAGTATTCCACTGTTTGATGCGGCCATCAGCATCAGTCACAGCACTGGCCAGCTCACGCGACGGCGCCAGTGCATGCACGCCGACCGCAAGTCCATCAGCGGGCTTGCCGCTTTGCAGATCGAGCACATGCGAGCTGAGACTGGCACTGGTCATGTTGATATTCCTTCTGTTGATTTTGCTTCCAGTGCTGCTTCGTCGGCGAACAGGGCGCGCAAGCGGATCGCCGTGATCTTGTCCTGCTCGGCGGCGGCGTTCTTCAGTTCCTGCGCACGCGTGTTGGGAAGCCGTTGTTTGAGAATGGCGAGCATAGCCTCGGCCGATTTACCGCTGGCACACACAATGAAGATGAAGCCGTTGCGCTTTTCGTAGTCGATATTCAGCTCGTACAAGGCACGCAGCACGCTGTCGTCCGCTGCTGCCACCTGGCCCTGTTCGGCGTGGGCCCGTGAATATTTGTCGCGCAGCTGGTCGAGGTCGCCGATGCGGGCATGGCCACTGAAGGCTTCGAGCAGGTCGCTGTCGTCGAGGTGGGTCCAGCTGCTGGTGGCGCGTTGCAGTACTGCGGTGAGATCGGCGAATGGACGCTCGGCCAGCATGCGCGCTACCCATTTATGGCTGTGGCAACAGTGCATCAAGGTGTTGGCGGCAGCGATTGCATTCAAGCGGTTGAACTCGGCGATGCGCATGTCACGCTTCCCGTGCCTGCTTCAGCAGCGCCTTGGTGGCGCGCCAATCGCTTGCGGCGCGTGGCTGCGCCATGCCTTGCAGGTGCTGCATCAAGCCGGCACTCACCGACACCGCCACTTCCATCGGCAGCTTGCCTTTCAAACCAGTGATGCCGATAGGGCTTTGCAGATTCTGTAAATCGCTTTCGCTGATGCCGTCATTGCGCAATCGCATGCGGAAGCGGTGTGCCTTGGTGGCGGAACCGATCATGCCGAGCAGCGACCAGCGCCAGGGCTCCAGCAAAGTGCGCACCAGTGAGTAATCGAGGCGGTGATCGTGGGTCATCACCAGCAGCAGGCTGTTGTCGTTGAGGCTACTGCACACTTCCACCGGATCGTGCGTGCACAAGGTGCGGACGCGATCACTGTGTGGCAATGCGGCCAGCAGCTCCGGTCTTGAATCGACCACCAGCGTGCGCAGCGACAAGCGCCCGGTGATACTGACCAGCGCGTGGCACACATGGCCGGCGCCGAAGATCACCAACTGTGGTTCAGCAGCAGCAAAACATTCGAGCAACACCGTCATGCTGCCGCCACAACATTGTTGTGCTTCGGCACCGAGCGCGAACTGGCGCAGCTCCTGGCAATCCTGTGAGGCGGCAAGCAACTCACGCGCGCGATTGACCACCAGTTGTTCTAGGCCACCGCCGCCTATGGAAGCCACCACCGCAGCCGGCGTCACCAGCATCTTGCTGCCGCTGTCACGCGGGGTGGAACCGCTGGTGGCGATCACGGTAGCGAGTGCATGCGCTTCACCGCGTTGGCGGCATGCCAGCAGCGCCGCCGCCCAGTTGTCGCGCTCGAGTAGCACTGTCATTGGAGTTTCCCGCTGGCAGCAAAGGCTTTCGCCTGCTGCACCGCCCAATACACCTGCTCCGGTGTAGCAGGCGCTTTCAACACCGGATTCATGCGGTAGCCGGCAAAACTGGAACAGGCATCACGCAACGCACACCAGACGGAATTCGCCAGCATCAGTGGCGGTTCACCTACCGCCTTGGAGCGATGAATGCTGTTTTCACCGTTGGGGCGTTGGAACAAGGCAACGTTGAAGGCAGCCGGCACGTCAGCCGAGGTGGGAATCTTGTAGTTGGCCGGACCGTTGGAGGTGATGACACCGTCGGCGTTCCAGCTCATTTCTTCGGTGGTAAGCCAACCCATGCCTTGCACAAAACCACCTTCGATTTGACCAATGTCGATATCAGGATTCAGGGAGGTGCCGACGTCGTGCAGGATGTCGACGCGATCAATGCGGTATTCACCGGTGAGCGCACTGACAGTCACTTCAGCGCAGGCAGCACCATTGGCGAAATAGAAGAACGGCCGTCCCTCGCCCCGCTTGCGGTCGTACCAGATTTTCGGTGTACGGTAGAAACCACTCGAAAACAACGGGACCCGACCCAGATAGGCCTGCTTGATGAAATCGGCAAAGGCGAACGTAAGGGAACCCGCCCGCACCTGGCCCTCAGTGAAGTGCACATCGGCCGCGGCGCAGTCATAAGTACTACAAGCGAAATCAATCAAGCCTGCCTTGATCTTGTTGCAGGCGTCCAGCGCCGCCATGCCGTTGAGGTCGGAACCGGCAGACGCAGCAGTTGGCGAAGTATTTGGCACTTTGTCAGTACGCGTTGCACTCACCAATACTTGCGACACATCCACACCGAACGCCGACGCCACTACCTGCGCCACCTTGATGAACAGGCCCTGGCCCATCTCGGTGCCGCCGTGGTTCAGGTGAATGCTGCCATCGGTGTAGATGGCCACCTGCGCGCCCGCCTGGTTGAGATGGGTGGTGGTAAAGGAAATGCCGAACTTCACCGGAGTCAGCGCAAGCCCCTTACGCATCACCGGTGAGTCGGCATTACTGGTTGCAATCGCGGCGCGGCGTTTGCGGTAGTCCGCACTCGCTGCCAATTGCGCCAGCAGATCAGGCAATACATGGTGTTCAATCTCCTGGCCGTACGGCGTGGTGGCGCGGCCGGGGCCATAGAGATTGAGCAAACGTACATCGAGCGGATCGCGGCCCACAGCGCGGGCGATGTCGTCCATCATCGCTTCGGTGGTCAGCATGCCTTGCGGCGCGCCGAAGCCGCGGAAGGCGGTGTTCGATACTTTGTTGGTGCGGCACGGCAATCCGCGGATCGCCACATTGGGCATGTAATAGGCGTTATCAGCGTGCTGCACGGCGCGATCAACAATGCCCATCGACAGATCGGCACTGCAGCCGCAGTCGGCGGCCAATACCAGTTCGGCGCCGAGAATGCGGCCCTCGGCGTCAAAAGCGGCGCTGTAATCACTGCTGAACGGGTGGCGTTTGCCGGTAACAAGCATGTCGGTTTTTCGCGGCAGCCGGCAACGCACCGGGCGGTCGGTGCGACGCGCGAACAAGGCAGCAATGCAGGCAGGCATTGCTGCCTGGGTTTCCTTGCCGCCAAAACCACCGCCCATGCGGCGCACTTCAACCACCACTTTGTGCATGGGCACATCCAGCACTTCGGCGATCAGCTTCTGCAGTTCGGCCGGATGCTGGCTCGAACTCAGCACCACGACGCCGCCCTCTTCCGCCGGCATTGCTTCCGAGATCTGGCCTTCCAGATAGAAATGTTCCTGGCCGTGGATTTCGATATGACCGCTGATCGTGTGTGGCGCCGACGTGAACGCAGCCGCTACATCGCCACGGCTGATGATATGCGGCGGCACCACGAAGTCCTGCGTCTCGGCTGCCAGCGCCACGCTTTGTTGGCCAGGCAAGGGTTCGTATTCGACTTTCACCTGCGCCACCGCGCGCTGCGCTGCGGCAAAACTGGTAGCGGCTACGGCAAACAAGGCCTGACCATGGAACAGCACCGTGGAGCCAGCCAACAGCGGATCGCCATCGAACACCGGTGCAATATCAATCTTGCCGGGGATGTCAGCCTGCACAATCACGTCCACCACGCCTGGCATCGTGCGCACCGCACTGACATCGAGCAGTTTGATGCGGCCGGCAGCAATGCTGGTGATGCCGATTGCCACATGCAGATGACGTGCGGTGAGCGGCATGTCATCAATATAGATCGCAGTGCCGGCCACATGGCGTGCTGCGGATTCGTGTTTGACGCTGTGGCCGACGCTGCGGAACAGCGCCGGTGCCGGTGCGGTACTGTCTATCAGCTTGCGCATGCAGGCTCCCGCTTACACATAGAGTGCGGCCTCATTGCCGGCCGGATAGTGATGCACTTCCAGCTCAAGGCCGCTGCCAAGTTCAAGCAAGGCACGTCGCAGGGTGTTCGCCGCCATTTCGCTGCGGTAGGCGCTGCTGGCGCGCACATCGCTGATCGGCTTCAACTCGTTTTTGAGCGTGTCGCAAGCACTGGCGATCAAGGCGTCGGACAGCGTGCTACCCGTGAGCAAAGCTTCGGTTGCGGTTGCGCGCACCGGTGTTGCAGCTACGCCGCCGAAAGCCAGCCGCACAGCACCCAGCCTGCCGCCGGCAAGTTCCAGCGAGAAGGCGCCGAGCACGGCAGAGATGTCGTCCTCAAAACGTTTGCTGACTTTATAGAAGCGATGCGGGCGTTCGAGAGCGGCACGGCTGATGCGGATGCGGGCGATGTACTGGCCTGCCTGCACTAGGGTCAGGCGATAACCAAGGTAGACGCTGCTGAGCGGATGCCATGTGCGCTTACCACTGCTGTCGACAATTTCGATGTCGGCATCCCAGGCCAACAACACGGGCGGCATGTCGGCAATAGGCGAGCCATTGGCGATGTTGCCGCCGATGGTGCCCTGGTTGCGGATCTGGCGGGAACCCAGGCGATGCAGCAGCCGCTTCAGCGGGATCGACAGTTCATGGGTGCGGCTTTCCAGATCGGTGTAGGGCAACGCGGCACCTATCAGCAATTGGTCGTCCTGCCATTCGAACCGGGCCATGCTGGGTATGGCGCCTACGCTGATCAATTGGGCGAATTGGCGATGGCGCTGAGTCAGTTCCAGCCCGAGATCGGTGGCACCCGCCACCAGCGCGGCTTGAGGATACAAAGCCAACAACTGTTGCAGCTCGGCCTCTGTGGCAGGTTGGAAGAAGCTGTGCTCGCCGTCGCTCAATTGCGGCTGCATTGAGTTGGTGCTGAGGGGCTGAAGCGATGCCGGCTTTTGCACTAAAGTCGGTGCTGCCGGCGCAATTTGCAGCATTTTGGTGCCTGCTTCGACAATCGGGCGATACCCGGTGCAGCGACACAGGTTGCCGGAAATCGCATCGGTAACGCTGTCGCGATCGAGCTGCTGCAAGCCGCAACGCTGGCTGTTTGCATACAGCGCAGTCAGCGCCATCACGAATCCGGGGGTGCAGAAACCGCATTGCGAACCGTTGCAATCGACCAGCGCCTGCTGCACCGGGTGCAAAGCGCCATCTCCGGTGAGTGCTTCCACTGTCCACACTTGTTTGTTGGCGGCAGAGCCAAGTGGCGTAATGCAGGCGTTGATTGCCCGTGGCGGCTGGCCCGGCGCCGCCAGCAATACCGTGCAGGCACCACAGTCACCACTGGCGCAGCCTTCCTTGGTGCCCTTCATAGCGGCATCGCCACGCAGGTAGTCGAGCAAAGTCAGGTTGGCATCGCAGATGCCCACCTGTTGCTGTTTGCCGTTGAGAATGAAGTCCATCGCCAACCCAGGATTCGATTGCCGTTACAGTCGCCGAAGCAACCCTTGGCAAGTAATATGCATTTACTATGCAATAAGCAGACCAGTAACCTGATCAATCGGCCAGCTTTTGCCGGGCCGTTGTTATGCTCAGGGTCAATTCATAGAAACACGCCACCCGTGCCTGCCAGGCATGTGCGCCAAACAAGGAGGCTGTAGTTGGCTACTGACAAGTTGAGTACTGGCAAGGTGAGCTCCGCCAAACAGCCCCCGCGCCAGCCAAAAAAGATCGGCGCCATTCGCGACCACAACTACCAGGTGATCCTGAGCGCGGCGGAAGTGGAATTCGCCCAATACGGCTACAACGGTGCCAGCATCCAGAAGATTGCCGACCGCGCCGGCCTGCCGAAGGCCAGCATCCACTACTATTTCACCAGCAAGGAAAATCTTTACCTCGCCTTGCTCGACAACATCATGCAGCTGTGGAATGGCTACTTCGACGAAATCACGGTGGCAGACGACCCCGCCATCGTGCTCGACCAGTTCATTCGCAAGAAGGTGGAACTTTCGTACTCGCATCCGCAGTCGTCGCGGCTGTTCGCAATGGAGATCATCCAGGGCGCGCCGCACATCCGCCATTACATCCGCAGCGAGATGCGCACGTGGGTGCGCAACAAGGGCGCAGTAATAGAGGAATGGATACGCCAGAAGCGTATGAAGGCCGTTGACCCGGTGCATCTGATCTTCCTGATCTGGTCATCCACCCAGCACTATGCCGATTTCGAAACCCAGGTACTGATGATCATGAACCGTGCCGAGTACGAGCGAGAAATGATCGATCAGATCGCCGACTTCCTCAGCGCTTTGATCCTCACCGGCTGCGGACTCAAAACGCCCGCCACGCCTCGCGCATGAGTGTCGCCACTGCTCCACCGCTCTGGATCGCCAACCCCTGTGCGGTATGGACCGGGCACGAAGGCGATGCCGGCAACGGTGTCGTCATTGCGGGTAACCGAATCGTGGAGTTGGTGCCGCGCGGCACCATGCCGACGACGGCGGGCTTCCAGCAGTTCAATGCCGCAGGTCTCGTGCTGCTGCCCGGCTTTATCAACTGCCACCACCACTTCTATCAAACACTGACGCGCGCACTGCCCGCGGCGCAGAACCGCGAGCTGTTCGACTGGCTGCGTGCGCTGTATCCGGTGTGGGCCGGCCTCGATGCCGACTGCATACGGCTTTCCACCCAACTGGCGCTGGCCGAACTGTTGTTGTCCGGCTGCACCACTGCCTCCGACCACCACTATTTATTCACCAACGAACTGCAGCATGCCATCGACCTGCAGATAGAGGCCGCACAACCACTCGGCATGCGACTGGTGCTGACGCGCGGCTCGATGAGTCTTGGGGAAAGCGGCGGCGGGCTGCCACCTGATCGTGTGGTGCAGGATGAACAGAGCATCCTCGACGAGTCGCTGCGCTTGATCCGCACTTACCACCAGCGCAACGACGATGCCATGCTGCAGATTGCGTTGGCACCTTGCTCGCCGTTTTCGGTAAGCGCAGAACTGATGCAGGAATCCGCCACTCTCGCCCGACAGCATGGCGTATTGCTGCACACCCATCTGGCCGAAACCGAAGACGAGAACCAGTTCTGTCTCGCCCGCGTTGGCCAACGTCCGCTCGATTATCTCGAAGGCCTCGGCTGGCTCGATGGTGATGTGTGGTTCGCGCACGGCATCCACTTCACCGACGACGAGATCGCCAGACTCGGCAAAGCCAAAGCCGGCATCAGTCATTGCCCTTCCTCCAACATGATTCTGGCGTCCGGCATCTGCAAGACCAAAGAACTGGAAGCGGTGGGAGCCAATGTTGGCTTGGGCGTGGATGGCTCAGCCTCGAATGATCATTCGAATATGTTGCAGGAAGTGCGACAGGCATTTCTGCTGCAGCGACTGCGGTATGGCAGTGCCGGCATGACCACGAGTGATGCGTTGCGGTGGGCTACTGCTGGTGGGGCGCGGGTGTTGCATCGACCTTCGTTGGGCACGCTGGCTGTTGGGCAACTTGCTGACTTGGCGTTGTATGAGCTGGATGAGTTGAGGTTCAGTGGGGCGGCGGATCCGGTTGCTGCGCTGGTGCAGAGTGGTGGGTATCGGGCGAAGCATGTGATGGTGAATGGTACCTGGCGAGTCAAAGACTACGAGTTGCCAGGGTTTGATGTGGCTCAACTTGCGCGGGAGC
>CAISOD010000168.1 GCA_903887045.1 uncultured Gammaproteobacteria bacterium
TAAACCCATCCTTGGGGGCTCCCCTCTTCGGCATCCATGCCTCAGATGGGTTTTGGAGGCATGAAGCTACGACGGGCTCTCCAGATCAGAGGCAGCGTTTACAAAGCGCAGCTTTGTGCTGCAGCCGAACGCCGCCCGGCTTGGCCGGACGGCCGGAGAGATGGTGGGAAGGCGTGTTGCAGAAGCGTGTACTCGCCCCAGACCTGTATCATCCGTGCACTAGCGGAAGCCCGTAACAACAGTCAGACGCAAGAACGCAAAAAGGCAGGAGAAGAAGTGATCATTCGCAAAGCTTTGACAGTACTGCTGTTAGCACTGGGCTTCATCACCAGCGCCCTGTCGCAACCTACAGCATCCAAACCCTTCACCATACTGTTCCTCGGCGACTCGCTCACCGAAGGCCTTGGGTTGGAAACCGGTGAAGCCTTTCCCGATTTGATTGCAGCGAGGTTGAAGGCAGAAGGCCGCAGCGACATCAAGCTGATCAATGGCGGCGTCAGTGGATCAACATCCGCCAGCGCGCTGGAGCGGCTCAAGTGGTATGCCCGCTCCAGGCCAGACTTGATGGTGCTGTCGCTTGGCGCCAACGACGGCCTGCGCGGCGTGCCGGTGGACGAAATGCGCGCCAACCTCACTGAGACCATCGAATTTGCGCAACAGAGCGGCATCAAAGTGGCACTGACCGGCATGATGATTCCGCCGAACTATGGGCCGGAGTACACCGAAAGTTTTGCCCGCGTATTCCCTGAACTGGCGGAGAAATACCAGCTGCCCTTGCTGCCCTTTCTGCTGGAAGGCGTAGCCGCAGTCACCGAACTCAATCAGGCCGATGGCATTCATCCGAACGTGGAAGGCGCCAAAAAAGTAGCCGAACACGTCTACCCGTTTCTGGCCGACCTGCTGCCGCTCAAGTAGACTGCGTCTGCCAACTGGTTCTACCTTGAATTGCGGTCGGAAAAGTCCGCGCTGGAGCCGGTGGCGCATAAGCTCCGGCTCAGCCTTGTCGATCGTGAAATCCATCATAGAGCTACACGACGGCCAGGTGGGTTGCGAGAGTGAACTCGGCCGGGGTTCGCGTTTCTGGTTCCCACTTCCCATCCAGCACAACAGCTGAGCAAACCAAGCTCCACATTTTCGTCACAATCCGCAGTGGCACCTGAAACAGGCTTCAGCTAGCTTTTCGCGCGCCCAAGAAAGGACTCATTCCAGAACCGGTCATGGTCGCAGGGTTGTATTGCGATCAAGCCGCCAAGAGGCAACCGCAACGGTTGCAACCCAACCAAAGCAAGGTCTGAACACACCGCAGTAACACAACAAGCAGTAACACAAGCAGCAACACAAGTAATAAAACAACAAGGGGATAACAATGCAGACTCGTTTCAGAATTACCACGCTTGCACTGGCCGTTACGATGGCAATGCAGGTACAGGCCGCCGACGAACCCGTCGAAGAAGTAATGGTTACCGGATCGCGCATCCAGCGTACTTCCGGGCTGGAAACACCAACACCGGTGACATCGGTGGACCTCGGTGATCTCCGCGACATGAACCCGCGCCAGATGGTGGAAGGCCTCAGCCAGCTGCCACAGTTCCTCAACAACCAGCGTCCGCAAACCACCGGCGCACTGACCACTGGCGGTTCCAACCTCAACCTGCGTGGTGCCGGCTCTACCCGCACGCTGGTACTGCTCAATGGTCGTCGTCTGCCCAGCGGTAACCGCTACGGTCTCGTCAACGTCAGCGCACTGCCTGAAGCGGCGATCAGCAACGTTGAAATCGTGACCGGTGGTGCTTCTGCCGCCTACGGTACTGACGCCGTTGCCGGTGTCGTCAACTTCATGCTTGACACCAACTTCGAAGGTTTCAAGGCCAACCTGCAAACCGGCACTACATCTCGCAATGATGGTGACAACTACGGTGGCGGCTTTACTTTCGGCACGGCGCTGGGTGAGAAAGGCAACCTCATCGTTACTGCCGATTACTACGATCAGGACCTTATCCAGTCCCTTGATGCACTCAAATCACGCGAATGGTTCCGCCAGCGCGCCTGGGTAAGCAACCCCGGCCCCGGCCCAACCTTCATCACCCGCGATTTCGTACGCCAAACCAATACCTCGGCTACCGGCATCATCAACCAGCCCGGCTCGGCGCTGAACAAACTGGAATTCCTGCGCACTGGCGATCAGATCACCACCAAGCCACTGGCGTTCACCGGCGTTGGCCGCCTCGAAGGCGGTTGCAACTGTTTCGCCGAAAACGAGCGTGATGGCACCTGGGGTATGGACGCCGACAACGCTGTGCAAAACGCCAACGGCCGCCACAGTGTATTCACCTATGCTGACTACGATCTGACCGACAACCTCAATGTGTTTGTGCAAGGCATCTACGGCTACACCGAATTGTTCGGACCATGGTTCGTCGCGCCGGTTCTCACCGGTGCCTGGCAGGCTCGCGTCTTCTCCGGCAACCCCTACCTGCCGGCCAGCGTGCAGTCTGTTATGGACCGCGAGAACCTCGCCTCGTTCGGCTTCGGTCTGAGCGGTCTCACCCGCGCCGACAAGAAGGGTCCGCTGGGCTATTACAACTCCACCCAGATTGACGAAATGCGTTCGCTGACCAGCGGCTTCAAATACGACTTCGACGGTGGCTGGCTTGACGGCTGGCGCGCCAACTATTACGCGCAATACGGTGAAACTGCCCAGGAGCAGATCTTCAACGGCGGCCTCAAGATGGGCCGACTGCCGCTGTCGCTCGACGCTGTGCGCAATCCAACCACTGGCGCCACCGTGTGCCGCGCTGCACTCGTGAACCCGGCCACCTTCGGCGACTGCGTGCCGGTGAACCTGTTCGGCGGTGTCGAAAGCGTATCGCAGGCTGCGGCCAAGTACCTGCTGGACGAAGAGGCCAAGATTCTGTCTGACTCCGAACAGATCTTCAGCGAGTTTGTACTCGATGGTGAACTGTATGAAGGTTTTGGCGCCGGTCCGGTAATGATGGCCGTCGGTGCCTCCTATCGTCGCGACGAAATCTTTCAACGCAAGGCTGATCTGGAAGACGAGTTCGTCTACCTCAATGGTGTCAGCACCGGCTTCCGCGGTCTGATCCCCGAGAACCTGCCAAACGGCATGTTGGGTGTGCGCGCTGGCAGCGTGCCCACCGGTTACCAGGGCAACAACAGCCTTTCCAGCACGCTGTTCACTGGCTCCTACCAGACAGCCGATACCGTACTCGCCGGTAACTTCACCGTGAAAGAGGTGTTCACCGAGATCGACATCCCGTTGCTGTCTGACCTCACCTTGATTGACCAGCTCGACCTCAACGCCGCCTACCGCTACGCCGACTACACCGGCTCCGGTGGTATTGATTCGTGGAAAGTGGGCCTCAGCTGGCAGATTGACGAAGCCCTGCGCTTCCGTGCCACCCGCTCGCGCGACGTGCGTGCCGCCAACCTGCGTGAACGTTTCGACGCCACCGCCGGCGGCGCCAACGTCAACGACCCGGTGTTCAACAACGCCGTGTTCGCCACCTCGAGCCGTACCGGTGGCAACCCGCTGGTAAGCCCGGAAGAAGCCGACACCCTCACTTTTGGCCTTGTTTGGCAGCCGACCGGCATGCTGGAAGGTCTCGGTGGATCGGTCGACTGGTTCGATATCGATGTGAAAGATGCGCTCGGTCAGTTGAGCTTCCAGAACATCGTCAACGGCTGCTTCACTGGTGCGCAGAACCTGTGCCAGTACGTACAGCGCGATCCGGTAAGCCGCCAGATCACACGTATCGACAGCCTGTTCATCAACATCAGCAACCAGCGCCTCAAAGGCATCGACTTCGAGGTGAACTACAACACCGACGTGGACTGGATTGGTGGCGGCGAGAACGTCAGTTTCCGCCTCTATGCCAGCAAGATCATCGACAACTACAACCAGCTGCCGGGCTCCCCGCGTGACAACCTCGGTCTTGAACAGCCCGAATGGCGTCTGCTGCCGGCAGTGTCGTACAGCCGTGGTGGTTTCCGGGCCTTCCTGCAGGGTCGTTACTTCGACAGCCGCACGCTGAACCGCTTGTTTGTTGAAGGCGTCAACGTGGATGACAACTCGGTACCGTCGGTAACCTATGCTGACCTCAACCTCAGCTACGATGTCGACTTGAGCGGCCACAGCTACCGCTTCTTCTTCAACACCACCAACCTGCTCGACCGCGCTCCTCCGCAAACCCCGGGCAACCTGAACTTTGTCGGTGGTAGTGCCGGCCCAAGCGCAGGGCTGTACGACACCATCGGCCGCACTTATGCAGTTGGTGCCAACATGACGTTCTGATGCAGGACACGGCGCCGGTTATCGCCGGCGCCGTGTTGATCATGTCCTGATTCAGATTTGCGGGCCCAGGTGGCCCGCATTTTTTTTGCCTGACCTACAGGCAGTTGCTGTGCAGCTCAGCTGCTGGCGACGTTGGCTGCATCACTGGTGATGTGACCATCCACCAGATTGATGGTGCGATCACAGCTGGCCGACAGCCGCGGATCGTGGGTAACCACCAATACCGCACATCCGATTTCGCGATTGAAGCGGCGGAACAATTCAAACACTTCGCCGGCGGTATGGGTGTCGAGGTTGCCGGTGGGTTCGTCGGCCAGCAGCAGCGCCGGCTCGGTCACCAATGCACGTGCGATCGCCACCCGTTGTTGCTGGCCACCCGAGATGGCGTTGGGCTTCTTGTTGGCGAACTGTTCAAGCCCGACTGCCCGCAACAAGCTGCGGGCACGCTCAGTCTGCGCCGGCGTAGGCTTGCTGCCGCGGATCATCAAGGGCATCAGCACATTCTCCAGCACACTGAAGGCGGTGATCAGGTGATGGAACTGGAATACAAAACCAATGGTTTCATTGCGCATCAACGTGCGCGCTGCATCATCCATGGTGCTGGTGGGTTTGCCGAGCAGGTACAGTTCACCGGCGGTCAATGAATCGAGCAGGCCGATGACATTGAGCAGGGTGCTTTTGCCGGAGCCGGAAGGGCCGATCAGTGCCGCCAGTTCACCGCGCCGCAGTTGCAAGTCGAGCCCGTGCAGGATTTCTACTTCCAGTGGCGTACCCTGATTGTAGGACTTGCGCAGGCCCTGCAGCCGCAGCACTTCTTCGCGTGGTTCTGGCGTAGCTTGCAACTCCGACATAACGGATGGCCACTGCCGGGTCGTAACGCGCAGCGCGACGCGCGGGCGCTGCGGCCGCCAACACACCAGTCACGGTTGCCAAGGCAATGGCAGAGGGCATCAGCCACGGATCAATCGGGATGTAGAACAGCTTGGGGCCGAACACATTGAAAGTCTGCACCAGACCATAGCCCACCGCAGCCCCGGCCAGCGAACCCAGCAAACCGAGCACGCCGCCCTGCATCAGAAACACCCGCAGGATCTGCTGCCGCCGGCTGCCCATCGCCCGCAGGATGCCGATCTCGCGCGTGCGCTGCACCACGCTGACAGCCAACACGCTGGCAATGCCGAACGCCACTGACATGCCAACGAAGATGACGATCATCTGGGTCGACATTGATTGCGAACTCAACGCGTTCAGCAAATCGCCATTGGTTTCCATCCAGCTCTCGGTCTTGAGCGAGGTGAGTGCGCGCAGGCGCGCGGCAATGACATTGGCCTCGAACAGATCGGCAATGGTGGCGTCGATAACGGTGACACCGCCGGGCAGATCCAGCAGCGCTTGCGCTTCCTGCAAATCGAGATAGACAAAACGTTCGTCGAGTTCACGCACGCCGAGTGAAAAAATGCCGGCGATCTGCAGCGTGGTAGCACGCTCATCACCGGCATTCACCAGCAGCTTGTCGCCCAGCGCCAGCCCCAGATCACGCGCCAGCTCACTGCCGATAACGGTATTGCCGCCGCCCACACGAAAGCTGCCCGCGATCATCGACTCGTCAATCCCGACAATCTGCAGATAACGTTCGGGTTCCATTCCCATCAGCACCACCGAATTGCGCGCCACACCGCGGCTGGCAATGGCGGGGCCGCTGATCAACGGCGACACTGCCAACAGATCGGGCTGGTTATCGAGCGCCGCCAGTAGTTCCTGCCAGTTGAGAATGGATTGCAGGCTCTGCGCCCGTTTGGTTTCAGTGATCAGCTGCACGGTGCCGGCCGGCGCCGGTGCCACCCGGTTGAATTCATCCGGCGCGGTAAAGCGGATATGCGACTGCGAACCCAGCGTCTGCTGGATGATATTGGCCTGCAGACCGGTGATGAGTGCAGTGATGAAAACGATGACCGCAGCGCCGACGCCAATGCCCGAGATAATCAGCAGGCTCTGCGACAGATTCTCGCTGAGAAAACGCAGCGCGATACGGAACTCTACCAACAGGCCATCAAGCACACGCACCTGTCAGTCTCCGCCGGTAGCAAGCCGGTCCTGCAGTTCGACCCGCACGCGGGTGCCA
>CAISOD010000169.1 GCA_903887045.1 uncultured Gammaproteobacteria bacterium
CAAAAGGCCGCCGCCAGCAAGGACGCCGAGATCCAGCGCCTGAAAGCCACGCTCGATAACATCGCACTCACCCAGAAACTCGCGATCAACGAAGCAGTGGGTGCGGTGGAGAAACAACGCGACGAACTCAAGCGCGGACTCGAACGCGCAGAGCTGGAGAAGCAACTCGCCGAGAAGTCGATGAAGGACAAGTACGAGACGCAGATCAAGGATCGCGACGACGCAATCGAACGCCTGCGTGACATGAAGGCGCGCCTCTCCACCAAGATGGTGGGCGAAACACTGGAACAACATTGCGAGACCGAGTTCAACCGCCTTCGGGCCACGGCATTTCCTAAGGCCTACTTCGAGAAGGACAACGATTCGCGCACCGGCAGCAAAGGCGACTACATCTTTCGCGATGCCGACGAAGCCGGTACCGAGATCGTCTCAATCATGTTCGAGATGAAGAATGAGAACGATCGCACCGCCACCAAGAACAAGAACGAGGACTTCCTCAAGGAACTCGACAAAGACCGCAGCGAGAAAGGCTGTGAGTATGCGGTGCTGGTCTCGCTGCTGGAGCCAGACAGTGAGCTCTACAACACCGGCATCGTCGATGTGTCGCATCGCCACACCAAGATGTATGTGGTGCGGCCACAGTTCTTCATCCCCATCATCACCGTGTTGCGCAACGCCGCCCAGCACTCACTGAAGTACAAGAGCGAGCTTGCGCTGATGCGGGCGCAGAATATCGACATCACCCACTTTGAAGATCAGATCGATGAGTTCAAAACCGCCTTTGGCCGCAACTGGCGACTCGCCTCCGAGGGTTTCGTCGACGCCATCAAGCGCATCGATGACGCGATCAAGGATCTGGAAAAGACGAAAGAAGCACTGCACAAGTCAGCCAACAATCTGCGGCTCGCCAACGACAAGGCAGAGGACCTGACCATCAAGCGGCTGACTCGCGGCAATCCGACGATGGCGGCGAAGTTCCGGGAGTTGAAGGCGGGTGATGAATCGGAAAATGAGTAAGTTGGGTGTCAGAGCCACAATTCCTCAGTAACCGTGGCTGTGCACAGGCAGGGCATGTTCAGGCACTTGAGCCAGATCAAGCGAACGCTTCGCCGTAGCGTACTATGATCAATCAGGGTTCATTGCTCTTCTTTGCCGATTCAAGCAGGTGCCGTCATGGAACACAGAAGTGGAGAACGCAGGCCCTGCACCATGCACGCCAGCCTGTTGAGGGGCGACATACCGCTCGGTACTTTCCCGGTGCATGATGTCAGCTCTGGCGGCCTGTCTGTTACGGGCACTATCGCCAACCTTCCCTACTGCTCTGTGTTGACTGTGCATCTGTTTTACCTGAACGGCTGCGAGCCCCACACGCTTGAAACCCACGCCATGGTTGTGCATCAACGCAATGGCCTCATTGGTTTCATGTGGACCGGCGACATCCAGCTGCCTGTTGTTGCTCCCGGTTTGAGGTCTGAGTCCGGCACTGGTTATCGGGCGATCGGGTAAACCCGCGTGCAAACACCGGGCGACAACGGCAGTCCTTCTCCCGGCAATCCTGGATCGCGCGTTGGCCGGGTCACTTCCTACAACTCGCGCTTTATCACGCGGTTGACCAAGGAAACGCTCGCGCTTGTCCTCGCCGGCGGCCGCGGCACGCGGCTGCAGGATCTGACCCGATGGAACGCCAAACCGGCGGTGCCGTTCGGCGGCCAGTTCCGCATCATCGATTTCTCGCTTTCCAACTGCATCAACTCCGGCATTCGTCGCATCGGCGTACTCACGCAGTAAAAGGC
The DNA here is from genome assembly GCA_903887045.1 of uncultured Gammaproteobacteria bacterium. GTDB lineage: Bacteria > Pseudomonadota > Gammaproteobacteria > Pseudomonadales > Pseudohongiellaceae > CAILUG01. Next base: position 1,794 of record CAISOD010000169.1, read on the forward strand.
GCATTCGCTGATCCGGCATATCCAGAAGGGCTGGGGCTTCCTGCGCGGTGAATTCCACGAATTCATTGAACTGCTGCCGGCGCAACAACGGGTGGAATGCTCGTGGTACAAGGGCACGGCCGACGCGGTTTACCAGAACATCGACATCATCCGCGGCCATAACCCTGCCTACGTCCTTGTGCTGGCGGCCGACCATGTCTACAAGATGGACTATGGCCCCATGCTGGCACGGCACGTCGAACAGAATGCCGATCTCACGATTGGCTGCATCGAGATACCGCTTGAGAGCGCCAGCGCATTCGGCGTGATGAAGGTGAGCGCGAACAACGAGATTCTCGAGTTTGCCGAAAAGCCTGCACAACCGCAGCCGATTCCCGGCAAACCCGGCACAGCAATGGCCTCGATGGGCATCTATGTGTTCAGCACTGCCTTCCTGATAGAGCAGTTGAAGCGCGATGCCGCGCTTGGCGAGCAATCCACCCACGACTTCGGCAAGGATGTGATTCCGGGCCTGCTCGACCACTGCCGCGTGTACGCCTACCCATTCCGCCAGGGCGACAACAACCGGATGGACTACTGGCGCGATGTCGGCACCATCGACAGCTACTGGCAGGCCAACATGGAGTTGGTGGATGTCTCACCCGAACTCAACCTGTACGACGATGATTGGCCGATCTGGACCTATCAGGAGCAACGCCCGCCCTGCAAGTTCGTGTTCGACGACGACAATCGCCGCGGCATGGCAGTGGACTCGATGATCGCCAGCGGTTCCATCGTATCGGGCGCCCACATCAAGCATTCACTGCTGTTCAACGACGTGCGGGTGGAATCCGGCAGCCAGATTCGCGACTCCGTCATCCTGCACGGCGTGGTGATCGGCCGCAATTGCCGCATCAAACGCGCCATCATCGACAGCGGTGCCGTGATTCCCGACGGCACCAGCATCGGCGAAGACCCGCAGCAGGACAGCGCGCGTTTCAGTGTCAGCCCCGGTGGCGTGGTGCTGGTTACCGCAAGAATGCTGGGACAGCAGGAGCATTTCGAGGACTGACAGGAATCACATCGATTCCCCCGTAGGGGCACGGCATGCCGTGCCCTCAGCAAGCGCAGCTCAATTGATGTGTTGGTGCCATTCAAGCGAACATGGGCTCCATGCCTGCTCCCACACCCAAACACCGCGCCCCCAGCACGCTGCACCTTCCGCCCGGCCCGTGGTCCACTGTGCTGGACTGCCTCTGCGACCACTTCGCCCACATCAGTCGCGCACAGTGGCTGGATCGCATGGCACGCCAGCTGGTGCTCGATGGCGAGGGCGGCGCCGTCGATCCGCAGAGGCCGTATCGCGAGGGGCTGGCCATTCGCTACTTTCGTGAAGTGGCGGATGAAACGCCGATTCCGTTTAGCGAAAACGTGCTCTATGCCGATGCCAACATCGTGGTGGTGGACAAGCCGCACTTCCTGCCGGTGACACCCACCGGGCGCTACGTGGAGCAAACACTGCTGGCGCGGTTGATCGAGCGCTTCGGCAATCCGCAGCTGTCGCCACTGCACCGTATCGACCGCGCCACGGCGGGACTGGTGTTGTTCTCGGCCAACAAGCACAACCGTG
>CAISOD010000170.1 GCA_903887045.1 uncultured Gammaproteobacteria bacterium
CGCAAGATTGCGGATGATTTTGTACATCAGCGGCTGGGTGGAGGCTGGTTCGTCGGTCTCGTTGTGACCACGACGGCGATAGCACACGAGGTCAACGACGACGTCCTTGTGGAATTCATTACGGAAATCGAGCGCCAGCTGGGTGACGAACAATACGGCTTCCGGATCGTCGGCATTCACATGGAAAATCGGAGCTTCTACCATCTTGGCGATGTCAGTGCAGTACTCGGTCGAACGCGCATCGTCCTGACGACTGGTGGTGAAACCAACCTGATTGTTGATAACAATGTGCATGGTACCGCCAACGCCGTAAGCGCGCGTTTGCGACATCTGGAAGGTCTCCATCACCACTCCCTGCCCTGCGAACGACGCATCACCGTGGATGATGATCGGCAATACGCTCTTGCCTTCCGCATCCTTGCGACGATCCTGACGCGCTCGTACGGAACCTTCAGCCACCGGCGATACGATCTCAAGGTGCGACGGGTTGAATGCCATGCTGCAGTGCACTTCTCCGCCCGGGGTCATGATGTTGGATGAATAACCGAGATGGTATTTGACGTCGCCCGAGTGGTTGAAGCGTGTGCGGCCTTCAAACTCGTCGAACAATGCCGACGGATTCTTGCCGAGTGTATTGACCAGTACGTTGAGACGACCGCGATGCGCCATCGCCACCACGATTTCCTTGGTGCCGGCACTGCCTGCACGCTGGATGATGTCATCCATCGCATGAATAAGACTTTCACCGCCCTCAAGTGAAAAGCGTTTGGTGCCAGGGTACTTGGCATCGAGGTGCTTTTCGAGGCCCTCGGCAGCGGTAAGGCGCTCGAGAATGTGTAAGCGGGCTTCCTTCGGAAATCCCGGACGGCCGCCAATCGATTCAATGCGCTGCTGCAACCACTGCTTCTGGCGCACATCGACAATGCCCATGAATTCATAGCCGATTGATGCACAGTAGATGTCTTCCAGCACGGAGATAATCTCCGACAGCGTGGCGTTCTTCTGGGGAATCATCAACGGACGCGTCTGGAACACCGTATCGCGATCGGCGCTGGAAAGTTGATGAAAATCGAGCCCGAGGTCGGGAACTTTGGCGCGGGGCATCAAGCCAAGCGGATCCAGCTTGGCATGCTGGTGACCACGCACACGGTACGAGCTGCCCAGTTGCACGACACTGACCTGCTTGGCTTCATGCGCCAATGTGCCTGGCTGTTTGCTGTCGTTGCCCTGCATAACGACAACGGCCTGGCCACGCTTCGGCAAGTCGCGGAAACTTTCACGTACGCTGGCGTGAGACACATCACTCGTGCCTTCGCCGTGTGGCAGGGTGTTGAAGAAGCGGCTCCACTCTTCTGGCACCGACGCCGGATCGGCCAGCCAGCTTTCAAACAAGCCTTCGACGTATTCCAGGCTGCCACCACTTAGGTGTCCGCTCTGCAGCATCAGTTCGCGAAAGTTATGTTGCATGTTCATGAGTTATCTCTCGTAACCTCTTTTAACTTGTCGTATTTCCACCGCGGCAATCAATAATGGCTAGACGCCGCGCTCAAGCAGCATCGTACGGATGTGGCCTATGGCCTTGGTGGGGTTGAGTCCTTTCGGGCATACGGAAACGCAGTTCATGATGCCGCGGCAGCGGAACACACTGAACGGATCTTCCAATGCTGACAGGCGCTCTTCGGTATGGGTATCGCGGCTGTCGGCCAGAAACCGGTAGGCCTGCAACAGGCCGGCCGGGCCAATGAATTTATCGGGATTCCACCAGAATGACGGGCAACTGGTAGAACAGCACGCACAAAGAATGCATTCGTACAGACCATCGAGCTTTGCCCTGTCTTCCGGTGACTGCAGCCGCTCGATTGCAGGAGCGGGATTATCGTTCTGCAGGAAGGGTTTCACTTTCTCGTACTGTTTGTAGAACGCAGTCATGTCAACAACGAGGTCGCGGATCACAGGTAGGCCCGGCAGTGGACGCAGTACCACCTTATTGTTCTTCACCACCGACGATACGTGGGTGATACAGGCCAAGCCGTTGCGGCCGTTGATGTTCATGCCATCAGAACCACACACGCCTTCGCGGCAGGAGCGGCGATAGGTAATAGATGAATCCTGGTCCTTCACCAATTGCAGCAGGTCGAGGACCATCATGTCTTTGCCGGCAGGCAGCTCGATCTGGTAGTCCTGCATGCGCGGCTGGCTGTCGGTTTCCGGGTTGTATCGGTATACGCTGACTAACACAGTTGATTACCTTTGCAATATCAGTAGATACGGGCTTTCTAGTAGGTGCGAACCTTGGGTTCAAATGTTGGCACTGTCTTGGGCGAGAAATTCACTGCACGCCTGGCCATCGACTTGCTTTCAGGCATGTACAGCAAGTGGCACAACCAGTTGACGTCATCACGCTCGGTGTAATCCTCACGCGCATGGGCGCCGCGGCTTTCCGTGCGGTGCTCGGCAGCAACTGCCGTGGCTTGCGCCACTTCCAGCAGGTTCTCCAACTCAAGCGCCTCAATGCGGGCAGTGTTGAATGTATTGCTCTTGTCGTCCAAATGAAGATTGCCCACGCGTTCACGCAGGACCTTGAGTTTCTCGATACCTTCTCGCATGAACTTGCCGCTGCGGAATACGCCAAAATGGTTCTGCATGGTGGTCTGCAGATCCTTGCGTACTGCAGAAACTCTTTCACCAGACTTGCTGCTGTTGAGGCGGTTGAGACGATTCATCGCCGCTTCTATGTCGCTTTCACTGGCATTGCGCTGTTCGAGTCCTTCGGACAGCATCTTCTCGATCTGGATACCGGCGGCGCGACCGAACACGATCAAATCGATCAGTGAGTTGCCCCCAAGACGGTTGGCACCATGCACGGATACACAAGCTGCCTCGCCTACTGCAAACAAACCATCGATGATTTGGTCGTTGCCGTTGGCATCAATGGTCAGTGCCTGACCCCACTTGTTGGTCGGGATGCCGCCCATCATGTAGTGACAGGTCGGTACGACCGGAATTGGCTCTTTCACCGGATCAACATGGGCGAAGGTACGCGCCAGCTCGAGAATTCCGGGCAGTTTGGCGTTGAGCTCTTTCTCGCCGAGATGATCCAGTTTAAGCAGTACGTGGTCGCCGTCCGGACCACAGCCGCGACCTTCGATGATCTCAAGCACCATTGAACGGGCAACGACATCGCGACCGGCCAGGTCTTTTGCCGTAGGTGCATAGCGCTCCATAAAGCGCTCGCCATTCTTGTTCAATAGATAACCACCTTCGCCGCGGCATCCTTCGGTAACGAGAGTCCCAGCCAGATGGATGCCGGTCGGATGGAACTGCCACATTTCCATGTCCTGTACCGGGAAGCCGGCGCGCATAGCCATGCCGATGCCGTCACCGGTATTGATCATTGCGTTGGTAGTTGATGCAAAAATGCGTCCGGCACCGCCGGTGGCAAATACGGTGGCTTTCGATTTGATGTAAACAACTTCACCTGTCTCAATACAAATCGCGGTGACACCAGCTACTTTGCCGTCCTGGTTCCTGACGATGTCGACGGCATACCACTCGTTGAAGAACACGGTATTGTTCTTAAGGTTGGCCTGGTAGAGCGTGTGTAACAGTGCATGGCCGGTGCGGTCAGCTGCAGCACACGTACGCGCTGCCTGTCCGCCTTTGCCATAGTCCTTTGACTGGCCACCGAATGGACGCTGGTAAATTCGGCCATCGGCGTTGCGCGAAAAGGGCATGCCCATGTGTTCGAGCTCGAATACAGCCTGCGGGCCTTCGCTACACATGTACTCAATGGCGTCCTGGTCGCCGAGATAGTCGGAACCCTTAACGGTGTCATACATGTGCCAGCGCCAGTCATCATTGGGATCTTCGCTGCCAATCGCGCAGGTGATACCACCCTGGGCAGACACAGTATGTGAACGGGTCGGGAATACTTTGGAAATCACCGCAGTTTTGTAACCCGACTGCGATAGCTGCAAGGCAGCACGCAAACCGGAGCCACCGCCACCAACGATTACGCCGTCGAACGAAAGGGTTCTGAGATTAGCCACGGATCAAATGCTCCAGAGGATTAGTACACACCACAACAGGTAGATCACCAGTACCGCCAAAGTAGCAAGCTGGAACAACAACCGTATCGTGGTGGCCTTGCTGCCAAGCAGGCCTGAGGTAAAGTAATCAGTCGAAATTGTCCACATGCCTATCCACGCATGGGCACACAACGAGAGTAACGCAGCCAGTGTGAATATCCGCATCGAGGTTTGTGCGAACAGCCCCCGCCAATCGTCATAGGTAAGCGAGGCATGGGTGGCAACAAAAAACGCCACGTAGAGGAACCACAACAAAAGCACCACTGCGCTGACGCGCTGCACCAGCCAGTCATACAGGCCGTTACGACCAAGACTTGTAATACTTGTCACCATATCCACACCCCCAGCACAACAAACAGCACGATACTGACGACAATCACCACCTTGGCTCCAATCGGAGCAGCTTCTTTGGTTTCGCCAATGCCGAAATCCATCAACAGATGCTTGCAGCCGGCCACCATGTGGTAAGCCAGTGCCGCCAGCACGCCCCACAGGATTAACTTGCCAAGGAAGGAAGTAGCAAGACCACCGAGGCTGTTGAAGCCCTCTTCGCTGGCCAGCGAGGCATCGAACAACCACAGCAGAATGGCGATGCCGACAAACACGATTACGCCTGAAACACGGTGGGTGATGGAAGTCAGTGCAGCCAGCGGCAGATCGATAGTGCCAATATCCAGATTTACGGGACGTTTGTCTTTCACGCGTATGCTCTCATCATTGATCGAACACAGTTATTAAAAATTTATCAGAAAACAGACAATAAGCATAAAAATCTATCAGCCTTGTTTTCTACATTTTCCAGCGTCAGCATTATGCCCTAGCGAAGTAGTTTTTTTAAGTCATTTCTTCCGATAATCATGTAAATTTGGTGTAAGTTACGATTCCGAGTGGGATGAATTTCACTTTTAACAAAA
>CAISOD010000171.1 GCA_903887045.1 uncultured Gammaproteobacteria bacterium
CAATAAAGGGGCGCAACAAATGCGAAACCACCATGGAACAGGCATCCGGCAATGAACAAGGCCGCCACGGTAACGCTGCGCGCTTAAGATAACCTTAAGAAAGTCGGCCTAGAGTGCTGTGCAACAACCGGAGTCTCCCCCCGATGTTGCAGCTTTCCCACCGCTATCTTTCACCCAGTCTCGGCATCCACCAGCTGATCCTGCTGTGCGCGTTCCTGTTTACGCTGTTGTTCAACGTGGCGTTCTTCCGTAACGCCGAGCTTGTCTATGGCGGCTCGCTGCAAGGCTGGGGATTCCTCGGATCGCTGGCGGTATTCCTGTTCGCCGTTACCGTATTGTTCTTGTCGTTGCTGTGTGTACGACACGCCACCAAACCGGTACTCACCCTACTGCTGCTGGTGGGCGCGGCTGCGTCCCACTTCATGAACCGCTTCAACATCGTAGTCGACACCACGATGCTGACCAATGTCGCCAGCACCGACCGCAAGGAAGTAAAGGATCTGCTGTCGCTGGCACTGGTGCTGCAAATCATGCTGCTCGGGATCTTGCCGGTGTGCTTACTGTGGCGCACAAAAATCACGTGCACTAAATGGCTGCGCGAAGTCCGCAACCGCATGCTGTTGATGGCAGGCGCAATCCTGCTGGCACTGATCAGCATTGTGCCGTTTACGGCCGAGTACGCCAGTTTCTTCCGCGAACACAAACTGCTGCGTTATTACGCCAACCCGGTAACTGCCGTGTATTCGTCGCTGCGCTTCATCAGCGATGCGGCGGCTTCAGTAGAAAATGCGGTACGCCTGCCACTGGGACTTGGAGCGCATATTCCTGCAGGTGATCTCGACCGTGAACTGATCATCCTTGTGTTGGGCGAGGCTGCGCGGGCCGATCACCTCGGTCTCAATGGCTATGCCCGCAACACCACTCCACTGTTGGCCAAGGAAGACGTCATCACACTACCCGATGTCAGCTCATGCGGCACCGCCACTGCCTACTCGGTGCCGTGCATGTTCTCGCTGTCGGATCGCAGTGACTTCAGCATCAAGGAAGCCGGCAACACGGAAAACCTGCTCGACATACTGCAGCATGCCGGCGTTGGCGTGTTATGGCGCGACAACAACTCTGATTCAAAAGGGGTGACCGCAGCGATTGAATTCCAGGACTTCCAGACCGCCGCCAACAACCAATCCTGTGACGACGAATGCCGCGACATCGGCATGCTCGACGGCCTTGATGAGTGGATAAGCGCGCATCCGACTGGCGATCTCACCATAGTGCTGCACCAGATGGGAAACCACGGTCCGGCGTACTACAAACGCTACCCGGCAGAATATGGACGTTTTACTCCCACCTGCCGCAGCAGCGAACTGGCCGACTGCACACCCGCACAGATCGTCAACAGCTACGACAACGCCATCCTCTATACCGACTATTTCCTGTCGCAGGTGATCGCATTCCTGCAACAACACGACAGCAAGTTCGAAACCGCCATGCTCTACATGAGCGACCATGGCGAATCACTCGGCGAAAACGGTCTCTACCTGCACGGCCTGCCCTACATGCTGGCACCGGAGGCGCAGAAGCATGTCGCTGGGCTGCTGTGGTTCGGCGACAACTACCATGTCGATCAGGAGATGGTGAAACAACGGACCCAGGCACCGCTGAGCCACGATGATTACTTCCACACCGTGCTCGGCCTGATGGAAATAGAAACGCC
>CAISOD010000172.1 GCA_903887045.1 uncultured Gammaproteobacteria bacterium
ACACGGTCGATGTGCCGCAGCATACCGAACTGAAACTGGCAGTGCAGTTTGATAACCGTCCGGGCATGTGGATGTATCACTGCCACATCCTTGATCACGCCGAAGTCGGCATGATGGGACATCTGCACGTAGAGCCGTAATCGGGTGGTGGCAGAGAGCCTCAGGGCGGTGCTGCTTGCTGCTGGCGGGCGGGGCTAGTCAGGCAATTCGAAAGCATTTTCCGGAATAAGCCCACGAAAACCCCGGTATCGTCCTTGAATTTCGCGAATCTCGCGCACGGCATCGCCAGCCGGGGTATGATGCCCCAGAATGCGGATTTGACGCTCTTCGGCATCCAGTACCGTCATTACGATCGGAATGCCGGCTTCAAGGGCGATGTAATAAAAGCCGGTGCGCCAGCGGCCTACCTTCTTGCGGGTCCCTTCCGGCGGGACGCACAGGATCAGGCCAGGATTCTGCTTGAAGAAGGTCGCCATGCTGCCCACCAGGTTGTGGGGTGATGAGCGGTCGACCGGAATGCCGCCCAGCCAGCGCATAAGCCCCCCAAAAGGCGGACGGAACAAGCTGTCTTTGCCGAGCCAGCGGGCATCGTGTTCCAGTGCCAGCACCGCGGCCAGCATCAGCGGAAAATCCCAGTTGCTGGTATGGGGGGCGCCGATAAAGACAAAGGGCGGGGTCGGTGCGTCGGAGAGATCTGTCCGCCAGCCCGCCATGTGTAGTCCGGCGCGGGCGATCAGGCGTAAAAAGGGCGTCAGGAACGGTGTTGTAAATACGTTGCTCATCAACTCAGGATCATCTTGTCGGCGGCCTGTAAGGCAAAACAGCCAGGTACGGTCAGTATACTGGCGGGGCAAGAGGCCAAGATAGCGCTTGCCTTGGGCAATGGCGCTGGATTATTTTGAACCACTTTTTGCGGGCATATAGGCCGGCATCTCGTGAATTTTCTGCAACAAACATAAAGTCTTCAACTGAATGGGGGAGTGAGTTGTCATGGCAACTTTGCAAATCAACGGTCAAACATTGGATATCGGGACGATAGATCCTTCCACCCCGCTGCTCTGGGTTCTGCGCGATACGCTCGGCCTGGTCGGCACCAAGTACGGTTGTGGTATCGCCCAGTGTGGCGCCTGCACCGTGCATCTGAACGGCGCGCCAGTGCGCTCCTGCCAGATTCCGGTGGGCAACCTTACCAACGAAGCCATCACCACAATCGAAGGGCTCGCTGCTGCAGATGGCTCGCTGACCAAGGTGCAAGCAGCCTGGGTTGCCGAAGACGTACCGCAATGCGGTTACTGCCAGGCCGGCCAGATCATGAGCGCCACTGCGCTGTTGCAACGCAACCCGAATCCAACCGACGCCGACATCGACGCCGCCATGTCCGGCAACCTGTGCCGCTGCGCCACTTACACCCGCATCAAACGCGCCATCAAGGTGGCTGCTGGTCAGCAACCTGCAACGGCTTTCTACAACGCAGCAGCTGTCAACGGAGAACGCGCATGAACATGAACAACACGCATCTGCCGCCCGAACTGCCTTCGTTCTTTCACGAGCTCGTAGGCAGCAACAATACAAACGCCACCACCGCTATTACCGACACCACATCTGCTGGTGTTGCCAGCGAAGTGTCACGCCGCAGTTTCATGAAGCTGTCGGGTCTGGTTGGTGGCGGTCTGGTACTCGGTGGCTTCGGCGCCATCAGCACCCAGAAAGCCTTTGCACAAGAAGCCGCCGACGTCTCGACGCTGAGTGCCTATGTACAGATCAAACCCGATGGCCGCATCACGCTGTTCTCGAAAAATCCCGAGTGTGGCCAGGGTATCAAAACCGGCCTGCCGCTGATAATCGCGGAAGAGCTGGATTGCGCCTGGGCCGACGTTGATGTCGTCCAGGCTGATGTTGATGCCGCCAAGTACGGTGCCAACCAGTTCGCTGGCGGTTCGCTGTCCACTCCAATGAACTGGATGGGAATGCGTCAGGCAGGTGCCACCGCGCGCGCAATGATCCTTGCCGCAGCCGCCAAACAACTGAAACTGCCGGTAGCGGATCTCACCACTGCCGACAGCAAGGTACTGCACGCTGCCTCGAACCGTTCGTGGTCCTACGGCGAATTCGCTGAATTGGCCGCCACGATGCCGGTACCGGAAGTGGCATCGCTCACGTTGAAAGACCAGAGCCAGTTCAAGCTGCTCGGTCGCCGGTTCACCGGCGTCGACAACCTCAAAATTGTCACCGGCAAGCCGCTTTTCGGCGCCGACACGCAAATGGAAGGCATGGTTTACGCCACCTTCACCAAATCGCCGCAGATTGCCGGCAAAGCCACCTCCTTCAACGAAGCCCATATCAAGTCGCTGGATGGCATTGTCGATGCGTTCATCGTCGAGCCGTTCCTTGATGCACGTTTCTTCAGCGCCAACAGCGGCACCCACTTCGGTGGTGTTGCCATCGTGGCCACCAGCACCTGGGCCGCCATCAAGGCCAAGCGTGAACTTGACGTGCAGTGGGATACCAGCACGGCCGAAACCGCAACGTGGGATGACCTCGTCGCCCGCGCAACGGCACTGAAAGACCAGGACGGCGAACCGCTGATGGTCAACGTTGGTCCTCCGGGCCCGAACGCCACGCGCGCCCCGGCTGATCGTGGTGATGTTGCTGCCGCGTTCGCAAGTGCTGCCAAAACATTGGAAGAGTTCTACGAATATCCATACGTATCGCACGCCCAGCTCGAACCCGAAACCACCACTGCGTTGTTTAAAGACGGCAAGATCGAAATCTGGGCTCCGGCACAGATTCCACAAGGTGGCGAAGCGGGTGCGGCAGTTGTCGCAGGCGTTGAACCAGTGAATTCCACACTGCACATGACGCGTATCGGCGGCGGTTTCGGTCGCAAGCTTGCCAACGACTACGTGTTTGAAGCTGCCGCAATTGCCAAGCGCATGGAAGGTCGTCCGGTGAAACTGCAGTGGACCCGCGAAGATGACATGAAGCATGACTTCTATCGTCCGGGTGGCTTCCACTCGTATAAAGCCGCGCTCGATGCCGACGGCAAGCTGACCGCGTTCCAGGATCACTTCATCAGCCACACCGGCAACGGTACCGGCCCGATGACCAGCGCAGATCTGGCACCGAACATCTTCCCGATGGATCGGGTACCGAACCTGAAACTGACCCAGACCCTGTTCCAGAACGGCATTCCTACCGGCCCGATGCGTGCTCCGGCATCCAACGCGCTGGCGTTTTCGTTCCAGAGCTTCGTGCATGAGTTGGCCGTTGCCTCCGGCAAGAGCCATGTACAGTTCATGCTCGATACCTTGGGCGACGAAAATGCAGCTGAAACCCCACAGGGCATGCATCGTGGCCGTGCAGCCAATGTCATCCGTACCGTCGCTGAGCGCTCGGGACTTGATCAGCCGTCGGAGCCAGGTCGCGCCAAAGGCCTGTCGTTCTACTTCTGTCACTCCGGGTACGTTGCCCAGGTAGCTGAAGTTGAAGTGCGTGCCAACAAAGAAGTGAAAGTACACAAGGTGTGGGCCGTAGCCGACCTCGGCTTCATCCATAACCTGTCAGCCGCTGAAAGCCAGCTGGAAGGTGGCGTAATAGACGGCTTGAGCCAGTTGTTCAATGCCAAGATCACCTTCAACAACGGCACCATCCAGCAGCAGAACTTCCACCAGTATCCGCTGTTGCGCATGCCACAGACTCCGGCACTCGACACTTACTTCATTCCTGCTGGCGAGTTCCCGCCAACTGGTGGTGGTGAGCCGTCGATGCCGCCGATTCTGGCTGCAGTTACCAACGCCATATTCAATGCTACCGGCGAGCGCATCCGCAAAATGCCGCTGTCGGATCTGGGATATCGCTTGGTGTAAGCACGCAATACCGAAGCAAAAAGGCCGGCGTTAAGCCGGCCTTTTTTTTGGCGTCGCTGCAAGCGGCTTACCCTTAAAGCGTTCAATACGTGTAGTAGTAGCGCAGGGTGATGCGGTCGTCCTCAACCAGTTTGCCGTCTAGCATGCGCGGACGGAACTGCGCGCGTCTTATGCTGCGCAACAAGGTTTCCGCTACAGCGTCCGGCGTGTCAGGCGACCTGTACAGCAGCTCCGGGGACATCGATTCACCGATCTTGTTTATGAGGAATTCGACATCAATAAAGCCGCGGTACTGCAAAGCAGCATCTGCCGGCAAGCCGAATGAGGCGCGAGTGAAGCGCTGCGGTACGATCGAAGGCAGGCTGGCAGGCAGCGCCGGATGGAATAGTGCGGCGATCTGCTCGGGAGTGGCACCAGCTTCGGCATATTCCTTGTAGGCCTGTTCAAAAACGGACTGGATATCGCTGCGACTGCGGGTAGTAATCATCCAGTCAATCAAGTCGAGTCGCGCTCTGGCAAGGGCCTCGGGCGAGGTGCCTGGAGTTTTGCGCAGGTAATCAACGCGACGCTCCATTGAGTTGCGCCCCTCACCATAACCAAAGCGGCGCACTGACATATCCGGCGAATCATAATCCTGCTGCATGCCGTCGAAAGCCGAGCCTCCGCGGGCTATCACGTTGGTTGCAAACAGATAGTTGGTAATGGCCAGCTGTAATTCATTGTCGGGCAGGCGTGGGTCGGTGATGCCGAAATTGGCGACCAGCAGGTTGCTTATCTGCTGATACATGAGCTGGGCATTGAACAGATGCTGGATGCGGAATGCATCAATGTCGGCAGCCGGTGCAACTGCAGCAGCGGTGGGCGGGGGTGGTGGTGCCGCTTGTTCGGCTTCAGAGTCGGATGGCTGCGCCGGTGGCACTAATGGTGCTGGTCTGAAAGCGTAGTACTGGAAAGCCTGCACATTCCACTGGGCGAAATCCTGCATGGCCTTGATCAACTCGGGGCTGCGGTGTGGGTGCACCTTGCGGCGCAGGTAGTACAGGTATTCCTGCTGCTGGTCGGCAGCAATCATATCGCCTTGGGCCAGGTAGTTGCTGATCATGCGTTCTACAACGGTTTCCTGGCCAAGCGTGAAAAGACCTTCGTTGATGCGGATGATGTGACTGGCGCGTTCGTACAGCGACAGCGCCTTCAGATAGTCACCGGTCCTTTCATACGCATCCGCCAGACTCACAAGCGATTCGGGCAGCTCCATCGAGTAGGCATTGCCTGCCCGTTCGATTTCTTTGAAGGAAGCTTCGTATCGCGCAATGTCGGAGGCCGGCATGTCAACGGTGCTGCTGGTGTCACTCATCGCCAGACTGGTTAGTGCAACCTGAATGTTCTGGACCTTGGTGGCAGGAAGCGGCTGCAGTTCATTGCTCTGATAGGGTGGTTGGGCTGCTGCCGTCACGGCAGACTCCGCACCGGCGTCCTGTACGATCACCAATGGAACCGGATCGAACAACAGCAGATCAAGATTGGGTTCATCTGCCGCAATAAGTGGCGCCGCCTGCAAGCTGCAGGCAACCAACAGGCTGCCTTGAAAGAGGGCAATGCCGCGCATGAACGGACCCGTCACAAGGAATAATGGATACGCAGGATAAGTTCCGATTCTTTCACCAATTTGCCGTCCTGTGCCAGAGGTCGCATGCGGTGTTCGCGCAAATAATCGAGCAGCACACTACGTAAGCGCTGATTGATCTCCCCAGACGTGCTGCTGATGCGTGGACCCTTGATAACCCCGTTACTGTTAAGGGTCAGCGTCAGGTCGATATAGCCGTCGAAATCAAGCGGAGCATCAGCAGAAATGCCGTAGAACGACCGGCTATAAGGATGCAGCGCGAACCCGGGCACGGGAATCAGCGGCGATGGATTGAAGACGGTACTGATCTGGTCAGCAGGCAGTTCGGCGGCGGTGAGTATCGCAAGTGCCTGCTCATAGGCATCCCGGCCGCGCTGCAAGCGCTCGTAGCTCAGGTGCCAGTCGCCAAGATTGATCCAGGTTCGCGCGAGCTCAACAGCGTTGCGGTCGGGCGCAGCTTCAAGCCTGGCGATGATGGATTCAAGACTGTCGCGGCTCTTGGTGTAACCGCTGGTGATCAGCGGGACTACCGGCTCAGGCGCCGTAATACGATTGAAGCTGAGAGAATTTTCCTCCACAGAGTTTTGCAGCGAGTCGAGCTGCTTCTTTATCGCGTACGCGATATTGGCCAGCTTGTGTTCGACTTCAACGCCGCGACCGGCGTGGTATTCGGAGTCCTCATTTGCCAGCAGTTCCTCATACAGATCGCGCGCGCGGCGCAACCGCTCATCTACCAATACTTCCGGTGGCACCGCAAAGCTGGCACTGCGCGTATACAAATCCATCGTTGAAGAACTGTTCAGTACATTGTTCATCTGGTTGCGTGGCACATAGGCGATGTTGCCGTTGTTGGGGTTCTGCACGGCGACAAAATCGTTGCGCATTCCCATCGACACACTATTGCCGGCGCCAGGATTGGAGAAACCGTTGCGTACCACGCCTTCCTTCAGGAAAGACTGCACATTCCAGTCTGCCCAGCGCTCCTTGGCGGCCAACAGGCGAGGGTCGTCCTCTGCGTAGGATTTCTGCTGGATGTAGTACAGATATTCCTGGTGATCGTTGATCTCATCGAGGTCAGCGAGCGCGGTGTAACTCTCGATAATGTTCTCAACCAGCGGCAATTGTCGCAGTGTGAACAAGCCGTCGTTTACACGATCTATGTGCATCGCACCTTCGAAAGTGGCGATCGCTTCTTCGTGGTCGCCTTGTTGCTGGTACAGCTCGCCAAGTCCAAGGTATTGCTCGCGCAGCGGATCAGAATACGGACTACTGTTGGCAAGCAACTCGGCTATGGCGGCTTCATAGCGCGGAATGTCATTGGTAGAAGGGGGGTTCCCTGTTGCTGCGGCGAGAGGAGCGGAAACAGGAGTGGGAATGGTTGTTTCAGCCGCTTGCGTGTAGGCCGCAGCATCACCGGCGATCGCCCCATTGCCGGATGCTGCCATTCCCGGGGCAGCACCAAGAATCTCTGCTTCAAAAATGAGCCGACTGAAATCGTTGTCGGCAGCATTGGCACCATCCGCCCCTTGCGCGAGTGCGGTAGTGCTGCCAGCGAACAAGGCTACCGTCAGCATCAGTGATCGCAAGCGTGGCCAACCGAACCCAGCATCTGTCCGAGCGTGGCAGCAGTGGGCGGCCTGACTTTCGGGAGCAATAGCCTTCAGCTGCAGGTTCTGCCTGCCGATAGGCGACGCGATCGAGAAAGGTAACGTCATGGCGTGCTCCAGCGTACGAAAAATTTAATGTGGAACAAGTTAACGTGGATCAATAGAGCGGTAACAAAATGCAGACGTGCAACCACAAATTCTGCAAACATATTAACCCGCATTTCGCCAAAAATAAGCCTGAATTGTGCCATTTTTCAATCACATTCAGCTATTGGCTTGCGGCCTAATAAAGGTTCGCAGGAGTGTTTCATGTCGCGTTTCAAACGGGAATGCATATTTGTGATCCATGCCCTGGCCGCAACCGCAGCGAACGGCGCCCTATGGATTCTGTCGGCACCATCTTCGACGGCAGCAAAGTGGCAGCAGCGGCTGACCTGCCAAAGGCGATTTCCGTTTCCACGATCTGGTCACGGCTGTCGTGCAGAGCGAAGCCTTCCAGTACAAAACCAAGGGGCCGGCGCAAACATCTGAACCTGGCGCAAAAATTCCCGAAGTAGTTTCCATTGGAGGTAGCTAGTCATGTTTGTTACCAGGAAAGCCCTCGCCCGTCGCACATTCCTGCGTGGTGCCGGTACCGCTCTGGCACTGCCGCTGCTGGAATCGATGTTCCCTGCTTTCATCACCAGTGCACAGGCGCAGGAACTGCGTCCGCTGCGTTTCACTGGCATATTCATTCCGCATGGTGCCGCACCGGGTCATTGGGAACCGAAGAGCAGCGAACCCGGTTTTGAGTTCCCGTTTGTCTTCAAGCCACTCGAACGCCATCGCAAAAACGTGGTGCTGACCACCGGCATGTGGTCGTCGTCGGCCGAGAACCCTCCCGGCGTCACCGGGGCCGATCACTTTGTGGCATCCGCGTTTCTTGCCGGTGTGAAGCCGAAGAAAACCACCGGTGCCGATGTGGCTGTGGCCACTACACTCGACCAGATCCTGGCGCAACATATCGGCCAGACCAACCTGCTGCCGTCGTTGCAACTGGCAGTGGAAGATCCCGGTTCCAACTCCACCAACTGTGGTGAAGGCTACAGCTGCATATACACCAACACGATCTCGTGGTCGTCGCCTACGCGTCCGCTGCCGATGGAAATCAATCCGCAGGTAGTGTTCGAGAAAATGTTTGGCTCTGGCGGCACCGCCGAAGAACGCGCACTGCGTCGGCAGCAACAGAACAGTATCCTCGACTCGGTTACCCAGGATCTGGCGAAACTGGGCCAGCAAGTGGGCAGCGCCGATCGTCTGCGGCTTGAGCAATACGCCGACGACGTGCGCGAAATCGAGCGCCGTTTACAAATCGCCATGACAAAGTCGGCCGAAGTGCCGAGCATTGACGTGCCCTATGGTGTGCCGGAATCATTCGATGAACACATCAAGCTGCAGTTCGACTTGCTGGCGCTGTGTTTCCAGGCCGATATCACCCGCGTTGGCACGCTGCTGATGGGGCGCGATCTTACCGGTCGTGTATATCCTGAAGCCGGTACCGACATCAGCTTCCATGGCGGTTCGCACCACGCTGAAGATGCCGGCCGTATTGCCCAGTACGCCATCCTCAACCGTTACCACGCCAGCATGGTCGGCTATTTCGCCGACAAATTGGCCTCTATCAAGGACGGCGAAGGCACGCTGCTCGACAATTCAGTCACGCTGTTCGGTTCCAACATGGGTAACTCCAATCAGCATCTGCACTTCGATGTGCCAATGACGCTGATCGGAGGCGCTGGCGGCAAGCTGAAAGGCGACAGACACCTGGCGTTCAAGAGCAAGACAGTGCCGACCAGCAACATGCTGCTGAGCGTGCTCGACATGTTCGGTGTCGAGCAGGACAGCTTGGGCGATTCCACCGGCCGTCTGCCGGGTCTCGTGTGAGCATCTGCGTAGCAAGGGGAACATTGCAATGAAACTGAAGAAACTCATCATCGCAGTCGCGCTTGCCGGCTCAGTATGTACTGCACAGTTTGCGCTGGCCTTGTCGGAACTTGCCACTGCCATCCAGAGTGGCAATGCGGTAGCCGCGCGCAACCTGATCCGCGACAAGGCTGATGTGAATGCCCTTGAACGCGATGGCACCACGCCGCTGCAGTGGGCAGTTTACGCAGAAAATCCGCAAATCCTTGAAGCCCTCATCAAAGCCAAAGTTGACGTGAATGCTGCCAACCGCGAAGGCATCACACCACTGGCGCTGGCTGCCGAAACCGGTAACGAAAAAATTGTGGCGCTGCTGATCAAGGCCGGCGCCGATGTCAACAAGACTCTGGCCAACGGCGAAACCCCATTGATGATGGCGGCACGTACCGGAGACGTGGCTACCATCAATGTAATGATCGCCAATGACGCGCAAGTAGATGCAGCGGAAACCCTGCGTGGCACAACTGCATTGATGTGGGCGGCTGCCAACCGCAATTCGCCAGCGGTGCAGGCGCTGATAAAAGCTGGCGCCGACTTGACCATCCATTCCAAGGCCAACAACGAAGGCCGCAACAATCCTTACCTCGCACCAACGGCGCGGGAGCGTATCCGCGATTTCTACGAGAACACCGGGCTCGGCAAAGCCGAAGAAACGCCGGATGAGTTGAAGAGTGCAGATGCCAAATCAACTGCGGTCACCCGCGAAGAGTTGATGAAGCGGATGCCGCCTGATCTCTTGCGCGAATTCATGGAAGAAGAAGTCCGCAAGGGCCAGGCCAACAACAACCAGCAGCAGACCGGCCAGAAGATGCGCCGTGGTGGGCTTACTGCGCTGCACTTTGCCATACGTGAAAATGATCCTGCTTCGGTGAAGGCGCTGGTAGACGCTGGTGCCGACGTCAACGAAGTCAGTGAGTTTGGCTGGAGCCCGTTGCTTACCGCCACCCAGAACCGCTTCTATCAGCTCGGCAAATACCTGCTCGAACAGGGAGCCGATCCCAACATAGCCAACGAAGGCGGCTGGAACCCGCTCTATATCGCTACCGACAATCGCAATATTGAAGGCGGCGACTATCCAACCCGCAAGCCTGACATGGACCATCTCGAATACATCAAGCTGCTGCTGGCCGCCGGTGCCGATCCCAACCTCCGCATGGCATCCAGCACCGAGACCCGCACGATCTTCACGCACCAGTGGCTGGATGAAAACGGTGCTACGCCGTTTCTGCGTGCTGCACAGTCGAGTGATCTCGAACTCATGAAGCTGCTGCTTGAGTACGGCGCCGATGCCACACTTACAACAGCCATAGGTGTTACCCCATTGATGGTCGCCTCCGGCATTGCCTGGGTGGAAGGGGTGACGTTTGAATGGTCGGAAGACGCCAACAAGGAAGCGATCAGGTTGTTGATCGAACTCGGCAACGACGTGAACGCGCAAGACCGCGAAGATCGTCGCACTGCGTTGATGGGGGCTGCCCACAAAGGCCGCAACTACGCCGTGCAGATGTTGGTGGATGCTGGCGCCGATCTTTCCCTGCGTGATATCGGCAGCCGCGATTCGCTCAACAAGCTGGCTGGCGCCACCTGGCAGGCGATCGACTACGCAGATGGCCTTGTGCGCGTAGGCGTGCAATCGGCACAAGCCAAGCCGGCAACCTCGAAGCTTCTCCGCGAGCTGATGATGGCCAAAGGGCTTGAAGTCCCACCCGAAGGCCGCACTTTGGATTCGATCTGCGTTGTAGACATCTGCAAATAGACATCATTGAAATAGACATCATTGAACAGGTTGGGACTTCTGGCGGAGCAGCGACAGGAAGTCGCCGTGCAGCATGCACGCTCTGGAAAGATGCTCGTGTTTTTTCGCCAGGAATCCAGCCTTCTGATCGAGTTGCAGGTGCTCCCATTGGGAAGCCAGTCTTGCGAACGAAGCCTTGTCGAAGAAATGCACACCACTGCCGACTGAAAGCCAGCTGGGCGCCGAAAACATCTGCAGTGGCAGTGTGTCAGCATCGAACAGCGGCACCTTTTCCCAAAGTGATTTTTTCACCTTCAACGAGTCCATCATCGTCGTCTTTGCGCGGAACTGTTGCCAGAACGGCGAGTCATTTCGTTGCGTCAGATAGTGCAAGTAGAGAAACTCCGGAACCGGCTCAATGATGAGTCGGCAGCGTTCGTTGAGGTGGGCACTGACTTCCGGGGTGAGGTTGGTAATGGCGCCGGATTTCAGGAAGTTGATGAGATTCTTGCTGAATGTCCATATCGACGTAGCCTCAAGCGGTTCTACGAAATGTTGCGACAGTCCAACGCCGTAGCAGTTTTTCACGATCGTGTTGGCAAAGGTTCCAGCCTGGAAGCGGAAAGTCTTGGGCGGGTTGATCTCGTGCCCAAGGTATTCCTCTACTTCCCTTCTGGCCTCGTGCTCATCGATGTATGACGAATCGAATACATAACCGCAGCCGTAGCGATTCTGCACAGGTATGCGCCACATCCAGCCATACTTCATCGCGATTGCTTCGGTATAGGGAGGAAAGTTGGTTCCATCGTGAGGCACGAAAAACGGCAGCGCTGTATCAAGCGGGAGATGCTGCTTGTAGTCGATCCACTTTTCATTGAAGTGCTTGCCCAACAACAGGCGCGCAAAGCCTGAGCAGTCAAATATGAAATCACACGGAACGTAATTGCCGTTCTCCAGATGGATGCCCGTTATGTTGCCATCCGCGTCTTCTGTGACGCGGGAGAATTTTCCTTCGACGCGTTTGATCCTCCTTTGGCTCTGGGCGATGTGGCCAAGATATTTCGCGAGCAAACGAGCATCAAAATGCAGCGCGAAATTGCCCAGGTGCTGCACTGCACTGATAGAGTCCCGATAGTTCGACAGCGCGACATCATTGAGATCGTTGAGGACGAACGGCACCTTCCATTGTTTTGCCAGACCAGCATAGAAATTGACGCTATCGAGATGCGCGCCTTTGCCGATCAAGTGCGTTGTCAGCATGTTGTAACGAAAGTTGTCGTCGAAGACCCATTCTTCCAGTTCGTCCTTGGCAGCAAAGTCATGGAAATAGGATGTGCCATCACCATTCCAGTTGGTGAACTTGATGCCGATCTTGAGAGTTGAGCTGCATTCCCGCACCAGTGCAGAGACGGGAATCCGCAGGAAATCGATCAGCTCGATAAAGTGGGGTACGGTCCCTTCGCCGGCGCCAAGAATTCCGATCTCCTCACTCTCGATCAGTGTGATGTCGAACTCGGGATAGAACTCGCGGGTCAGCAGTGCCGTCAACCAGCCCGCACTGCCTCCCCCGAGTACTATAATTCTTTTGTTGCTCATCGCTGCTCCCGTTTCAAGTGCGATCTTTTGCTTTCACGTTGTCATGACCTAAGCGCCTGTGCGGTTCTGCACTTCCTTGAACTGCGTTGGTGTGTAGGTGCTGAACCAGCCGGTAATGATGTACTTCTCCTGACTTGGCGACACTTCGCCTTTATGGGTATGTGTCCACTCGGCGGGCCAGATCAAGGTAAGCCCTTTTTCGGCCTTCGTTCTCAGGTTCTGGTAGTGAAACAGTGTGCCACCGCCATCATCAACAGTATTCAGGTAGGTCATGAAAGCAAGATGACGACGAGCGATGAGTTCACTGCGGTTGTCGCGTTCGAAATGCCAGATTTTGTAACCACCACCGGGTTTGTAGTACTGAATGGCAATCGGCTCGATTATTCCCCACGGTACCAGTTTGTTACTGAAGGGATACCGGCTTACATACTCTCGTGTAACTGCATTGAGTGCGCGAATGTATCTGTTGGCCAGATCGCACGGCGGTAGCGTTACGTCGATGCTGTCCTTGGCGGATTTGTCGACTGTTCCCGAGCCATCGCTTCCCGACATCAGGCCCTCGCGCTGGTCGTCAGAGTCGCGGTGATAACGGATGAGTTCGTCGCACAACGGATCGTTGTCGAGATACCACCCGCCAATAAATGTATTGCCATTGTTGATTGGCAGATTGCGAAGGCTCACAAGACGGTCTTTGTCCATTGCCGTACATTCGAGAAACGTTCCAGGCACATACTCCAGATAAAAACGTGTTCATCTCAAGCCGGCATCTTACCTCAGCAATCGGCAGTCACAATTATCGTTGTCCAAACAAAGCCAGCGTAAATTCCCTTCAATGTTTTGAATTTGACTTTGCGCCCAAAGGCTACCTACTATCGGGCAGTTTCTGCGCAAAAACGATTTTCATCGGGAAGAAAAATGTTCCGGCGCCATGTGTCTCAAAGACAGTAGCGCGTGCAGGAAAGACAGAGTCTGTACCGTTCGGTTCGGTATCGCTCTGCAGTCATTTTTATTTTGTTGCAAATCGATGTACCAATAATAGCCAATACCTTTGAATGAGAAGCCACCGGATAATGCTTGTGAAACAACAGGCGTGTACAAGGAGGAGACTGAAACCAAGTGAGCGACTAGAAATATTTTGGCAATTGCGCTTTAACAGAAAAAGCATCCAGGGACGGAATCACAAGAACAAGGGAAAAAATATATAAATCTGTAGTTATTCGGAGGGTGAGCATGAGCCGTATCAAGAAAGGCGCCAGGGGAATTCGTTTCACGCAAAAAATATTGGCTGTTTCAGTGACGGCCGCGCTAAGCGCAGTGCCTTGCGCATATGCACAGCAAGAACAAGGCATAGAAGAGATCAGCGTAACGGGTTCCCGTGTGCGCATGACCAGTGGGATGGCTACTCCCGTCCCTGTCACAGCGGTGACGATGCAAGAGCTTTCCTCCTTCAATCCCGGGGCAAGCACGGTTGAACAAATGTCGCAGTTGCCGCAGTTTTTCAGCACGCAAAGCTCACAACGTGGCAGCGGTACGCTGTTCGCCCAGGCTGGTGGCAGTTACCTCAACATGCGTAACCTGGGTACCAACAGGACCTTGATTCTGTTGGACGGTTCACGCCTGCCACCTGCCGACAAGCGCGGCTCGGTCAACGTCGACATGATGCCCACTGCCTTGATGCGCTCGGTAGACACCGTGACGGGTGGAGCATCGGCAGCTTATGGTGCTGACGCACTTGGTGGGGTAGTCAACTTCATTCTTGATCGCGAATTCAAGGGATTCAAAATGAATGTCGGTGCCGGTCGCACCGAATTCGGCGATGGCGAGCGCTACACAGTCGAAGTGGCGGGCGGTACCGATTTCGGCGACAAGCTCAATATCGTCGGCTCCTTCAACTCGAATGAAGTCCGTCAAATCAACCGGATCGCGGCCGATGTAATGGCCGACAATGGTGAATACAAGAACTGGGGCCATGTCACCAATCCCGCCTGGACGCCAGGTTCCTCAGTGCCCCAGCGTCTCACCGTGCCCTGTGTGGCGCCGACTGATCGTGCCCCGGGTGGCATGATGTGGTCGCGCGTCAACAATGCCTTTGCCGTCACCGCGCCGCTGACGAGTTTCGCCTTCAACGGTATGGTAGTTACCGATGATGGCAAAGGCGTGCGCCCCTTTGTCCGGTCGCCCATTTATGCGCGTCCGGGTGCACCAGGCTCCACTTCTACCATGGGCGGCGATTGCAACAATCCGGAATTCCAGGAATACCAGCGGGCACGCAATGCCATCGGCGGCAATGAAGTCGTCAACCGCTCCGGTTTTGTTGGCGCCAAGTACGCCTTTACGGACAATCTGGAAGGCTTTGTCCAGGCGCTGGTCGGTCGTTCAGAGTCGCGTACCAAGGCCAACTTGGGTGGTATCAACTTTACCGGCAACTGGCACGGCACCGTCTTCCGTGAAAACGCCTTCCTGGCACCGCAGATCGCGCAGGCGATGGACGCGGCAGGTGTCAGTGTCATGCAGCTGTGGAAGTCTGAAATGCCAGCGACGCCCAACAATCTCGAAGTCGGCAATGAAGAATCCGGTGTATTCGGCACCTGGGCCTGGGCAGCCGGCATCGACTACGAGTTGCCCAATGAATGGGCCCTGCGAGCCTCCTGGCAGAGCGGTGAATCGCACCGCCGCACCGGCATTTTCAACGAGCAGCGTGTCGATCGTACCTACCTGGCCACCGATGCCGTGCGCAAACCCGGCACCAACGATATCGTGTGCAACGTGCAGCTATTCAACCCGACTCCTGCCCAGTTGCAGGCCTCGGTAGCCGGACGTCTTGCCTCACCAGGCGGTATCCCGGGCGGAACCGCAGGTAACCCAACCAAGTCGCCGCTGCTGTCGCCGGTGGGCCTCGACAACACCATCCAGGATTGCGTACCGCTCAACATCCTGGGCGTGGGCAACAACACCAAAGCGGCCAAGGAGTACAACAATACGCCCAAGATGGGGCAAGGCATTGTCCAACAGGACTTCGGCGAAATTGTCCTGCAGGGCGAGGCGTATGAAGGCTGGGGTTATGGCGCTATCAATTTCGCTGCCGGTCTCACTTATCGTGAGCAAGACTTCTATGAGCATGCAGAGCCGCGCGACATCGATCAGTTTGGCCCGCCTCTCAATGCTCCAGCGCTGGGGATCAGAGGCATACCGCCGGGTTATACCGGAGGCAGTGCCAACCTGCATGCGCGTTCGACAGTGCCTGATGTCAAAGGTCTCTATGACGTGTGGGAATGGTTTGGCGAGTTGAACATCCCGATCTGGGAGTCGACCTCCGGCAACCAGACAGTAGGTGGCAGTATCTCGGCCCGCCAGAGCAACTACTCCAACATCGACGCGTCGCTGGATTCGTGGAAACTCGGTCTCGACGTCCAGGTACTTGAGGACCTTCGATTGCGCTTTACCAAGTCGAGGGACATCCGGGAGGCCACGTTCTCCGAGCGTTTCGATACGCAGAGCACAGGCACCAACCTGATCGATCCGTTCCAGAACAATGCGACCTTGGCGACCACCATCACGTCCGGTGGCAATCCCAACCTGGCTCCGGAGAACGCCAACACACATGTAGCCGGTATCGTCTACCAGCCGCGCTGGTTGGATGGGTTAAGTGTGTCCGCCGACTGGTACGACGTAAAAGTGGAAGATTCGATCGCGCAATTGGGTGCCCAGCGCATCGTCAATGACTGCTTTGCGGGCAACCAGTTCTTGTGCGGCCAGGTTCAACGCAGTGAAGGTCAGATCAGCAGGATCTTCGATGTGTTCCTCAACGTGGCACAAGCGCGGGTACGCGGGATTGACTATGAGGTGGCTTACCGCATGGAGCCCAACTTCTTCTCTGCCGACGAATCATTGTCGTTGCGTGTGCTTGCAGGTTATGTGGCCGAGCGCTCCGACACCCCGTTGAATGCGCCGAAGTTCGACATCAGCGGCTGGCTTGGCAATCCCGATCTCAACGCAATCGGTACCTTGAACTACTCGGTGGGGCCGTACTCGGTGCAATTACAGCAACGGTATCTCGCCGATGTAGGGCTCAACCGACTATGGGTGGAAGGACGGGAGGTCGATGACAACACGGTAGCATCCGGCAACTTTACCAACGCCCAGCTGGGTTATTCCGGAGAGCTGGACAATGGCATGTCCTGGACTCTGTCGCTGGATATCACCAACCTGTTCGATCGGTTGCCGCCAGTGGTGGCGGGTGCCAACCAGAACTTGCCGGGGGACTATGACATTTTCGGACGCCGTTATTTCGTGAGCATGCGAGCCAACTTCTGAGCATGACTGGCACCTAAAAGTCGCGTCTTGGATGTGATCTGTGTGGTGGATATCTGCAAGTAGTCAGCACCAATGTCCATTTGGTAACGGCAGCAACGCGGCAACGTCGTTTGCAGACGGTGGCTGACCAACTGACCGAGCTTGGCAAAAAATCTGTTTGGCGCGCCAGAGATGTCCACAAGCTGCGCGTTTGCTGCAAACGCTGGCGCAGGGTTTTGGCAAGGCACGTGATCAGCAGATATTGGTCGATACGCTGCAGCTGCTGGCCGGCAGTGCGGTGTCTGCCGAGGAGCGTGAGGCTTGTGCCACTATCCAGTTGGGCTTGCCATCACCAATGGCAGTGCTGAATCTCGCAGCAGAACACCGCGAGCTGATTCACCAGCTCGCTGGTTCCCCACCGCAGTTGCCCCCAGCTCTCGACAAAGAATTGGCAAGCACCCTGCAGCGGAATTACCGGCAAAGTCGCCGCACGGCCAGGCAAGCGCTGCGGAAGGATGCTGATGTCGAAACCCTGCATCGCTTCCGCAAGCGGGTGAAATACCTTTGCTACCAAATCGAGCTGCTCAGTCGTTATCGCCATCCGCTATACGCGGAATGGTCTGGTGATCAATCAGTTATTGCGGCAGCAACTGACCTTGTTGCGCAAGGCAGTTGATCCCGTGTGCAGTCGTTGCTTCGCAGAACGCCGCCTGCAAGGCTTTTCGCAAGCCTGATCTGGTCTCAACCCAATCAGCGCGGAGCCGCCACTACCGGCGTCAAATCCTGGCAAGGCTCGGGGCTGTACGGCACTACCGACAGCGCCATGCTGTCTGTTCCTGAATAATCGCTGGCAAAGAACAAGGCATCATTCGCCGTATATTCCCGGCGCAACGTCAGAGTAGCCGGATCAAGCGTGAAGCGCTCCACAACATGCAAACGCTCACTGTGTGGCGTCACGCCTCGCAGCGTTCCGGCCAGAAAGCCAATGGTGTCGACAACAAGCACATCATTGTCCCAGCGACCAATCGAGTGTCCGGTCCGGCTGGGTGCCAACGTTGCCGGGTGTTCAGTCAGATTCATGTGAATGCTGCGTTCAAGCCCGAGAAAGCCGTATTGCAGGGTAATGGTGTCGGAGCTTTGGGTAATGCGGTTGACCGGTTCGCCGCTCCAGTCGGAAAGGATGCTGCCGGTTGTACAGGCAC
>CAISOD010000173.1 GCA_903887045.1 uncultured Gammaproteobacteria bacterium
GCAGCGGTCGGCGCCTGTGCGGCTGGTTGGCAGGCGGACAGCACCGCCATTGATGCAAGCACGGTGCTTATTTTTTTCATATTTTTCATGCGGTTCCCCTCAGAAAGGCTGAAAAGCCATCATAGCGGGGCAGGGGGGCGCTGCGCCATGCCTGAATCGGTGGTCAGTGCTGTCAGCGGACGGCGGGGGCTTCCAGCGTAATGCGATTCACGGTTGGTGGCGTGAACGGCGATCGCGCGGCGAGATAGCTTTCGAGCGCTTCAACATCTCCACCGGCCGGAGTGAGGTCGGTGCCTGCACTGAACGCCGTAAAGCCATCGCCGCCTTCTGCCACAAAGTTGTTGGTGACAATGCGATAGCGACGTGTGGTCTGCAGTGGCTCACCGTTGATGGTGATCGAGCCCCGCACAAACTCCGTTGTTTGCCCCTGCCGCTGCCAGCGGTAACTGAAGCCGTCCGACACCTGCAGGACCATCGGTTCTGCACGGTCGAATTGCTGGCGCAGCGCGGCTTCGATGTCGGCGCCGGTGACAGTCAACAGCGCCAGCGTGTTGCCGAAGGGCTGCACTGCAAACAGGTCACTGAAATGCACCGTTCCAGCGGCGGCAATGTCGGCGCGTACGCCGCCGGGATTCATGAAGGCAATGTCGATGCTTTCGCCAGTGGCGAGTTCGGCGGCAGCGAGCATGGCATCAGCGATGACGTCGCCCAGCACGCTTTCGCCGGCGGAGTTGTGGTCACGCGTCAGTGGGGCGGTGACGATGCCCACTGCGCGTTGCATCAGCGGTGCTGCCAGCGTGCGGTAGCTATCGACCAGTGCGGTGATGGCAGCATCCGGTTCCACCGTGGCAGTGGCGACTACCAGGGTTTCTGCACTGGCGCTGATGACATCGCCGGTAGCACGATCAAGCATCAGCGAGATGTCGCTGAGCTGGGTGCCGTACTGCCCGGCAGAGGTCAGCAACACACCGTCGACGGTGCATTGGTAGGCACGATGGGTGTGGCCACTTACTACAACATCCACTGCGTCATCCAGTTTCGGCAGGATGTCGGTGATGGAGCCGCTGAGGCTGGCGCAATCGGTGGGGCCGGCTTCCGTAAAGCCGCCTTCATGGATCAGCACGACGATGGCTTCGACGCCCTCGCTGCGCAGGGAACTGACATGCTGGTTGATCGTATCGGCTTCGTCGAGAAAGCGCAGTCCTGTGCGCGCGCTCGGGATCAGCAATGAAGGCGTGGCTTCCAGCGTCAAGCCGATGAAGCCTACACGCACGCCAGCGAATTCGCGGATTGCCCGGGCAGGAAACACCGGCTCGCCGGTGCTTTCGTCAATAACGTTGGCGGCGAGATAGTTGAAACCGGCGCCGGTGAAAGGCATTGGGCCCTGGCAACCGGTAACAGGATGGCAACCGCCATGCTGCATGCGGCGCAACTCGGCAATTCCTTCGTCAAACTCATGGTTACCCACCGCTGACAATTGCAGGCCCAGCGCAGTCAGTGCCTCTATCGTCGGTTCATCGTGAAAACCCGACGACAGCAGCGGGCTGGCGCCGATGAGATCGCCTGCGCCCACAACAATCGAGTGCTCATGCGAGGCGCTGCGTTGGCTGATCAGCGTGGCCAGTCGCGCAATGCCGCCACTTGGCGTGTTGCGCGGGCCTTCGGCGGGGGGCGGGAAAATCAATGGCAGGCCGGAAGTGGGAGTTTCCAGGTTGCCGTGCAGATCATTGAAAGCAAGTAACTGTACTTCAACCGTGCCCGCTCCCGGCGTGGTGCTGCTGCAGGCAGCCAGCAACAGCACCAGACCAAAAGCGGATAACCGCCAACTACACGTGCCTGACATTACCACTGCCCGTTATCAGAACAGCAACTGCAGGGACGCGCTGACACTGCGTGGTGCACCGATCGACAGGAAGGGCAACGACGGGGTAAAGCCGGGCAGCGCGACAGCACCAGTGGTCGACGAGATGTTGCCGAAGAATTCCTCGTCGAACAGGTTGTAGACGTTCATCTGCGCACGCAGCATGGAAGCACCGTTGTTGACGGCCATTTCGTAGGCTGCATTCAGGTGGAACAGCACGTAGGCATCGGCCTTGGCGTCGTTGAGGTCAGTGGTATAACGTTCATCCACCCACTTGCCTTCGAAACCGATGCTCAGGCGCTCGATGGGTTCCAGTTCAAACCGCATGCCGTAGGTCCATTCTGGCGTTTCCACGAATTTCTTGCCGGCTGTCGGCAGCGTGGTGGTGGCGCTGATGGCAAGGTTGTCCTGCAGCTCGCTGTCGTTCCACGACACCATGCCGCTAACGGTCATCCAGTCGGTGGCGGAAACGCCCACCTGGGCATCGATGCCGCGCAGGTCAACATCGCCAACGTTGCGGTCTACCGAGAAACCCAGGTCAGGATCGAACGATGAGGCGATGCGGTTTTTGTACATTGACTGCCAGTAGGCAGCCGAGGCAAGTACGCCGTCACCCTGTAGACGCCAGCCGATATCGTAGGAATCGGTTTCTTCCGGTTCCGGATTGGCGCGGCCTATCGAACCATCGGCCAGGCGGCGCACCGAATAGAGGTTGTCGGTACGCGGCGACGACAGGCCGCCTGCATAGGAGGCGTATACCGTCTGGGTTTCGGTCAGGTCATAACTGACACCGATGTTTGGCAGTACCTGGTCGAACTTCACTTTGGCGGAGAAAGGCGCGATGTACTCGGTAGTTGCGGTACCAAAGCGCACGTTGCCGTTCGGAAGTGTCGACGTTGTTGGCTGGGTGGTGCACAGCACGTTGCCAGAGGCATTGACGCTATAGCAGAACTGGTTCAGTTCGCGCTCGAAGAACGGCGCGCGCAGGCCCAGTGTCACCGTCAGCTTCTCATCCAGCATCTTGGAGCGGTACTCCAGCGAGTACTGGTTCAGCTCGGCGATCGAGAAGCGGTCACGGCCACGCAGGTAGCTGCCATCGGCGGTCATTAT
Source organism: uncultured Gammaproteobacteria bacterium (assembly GCA_903887045.1). GTDB lineage: Bacteria > Pseudomonadota > Gammaproteobacteria > Pseudomonadales > Pseudohongiellaceae > CAILUG01. The sequence goes on from CAISOD010000173.1 coordinate 2,972, forward strand.
CTTGGTGGAATTACGGCCACCGAATACGTCTTCCGGATTGCCACCGGCGTCCAACAGGCCGAATTCGCCGGTCTGGCGGTGTTTACCGTAGTCATAGGCATACGCAAACCGCAGCAGTTGGGTTTCGGACAGATCCCAGATCAACGACGCATTGAGGCCGAAACGACGGGTATTGGTAGTGTTTGGAGAATAGAAGCGCACGCTGTCGAGAATGTCGCCATCGCCGTTGAGATCCCAGCCGGTGAGTGCGGTGTTGCCGGTTAC
>CAISOD010000174.1 GCA_903887045.1 uncultured Gammaproteobacteria bacterium
ATCTGCTGTGATTGATCGCTGAGACTGCTCATCGTCATCTGCAATTGTTGCAGCACCGTGGTCTGCGCTTGTTGCAAAGACCCGACTTCGTTACTCGCACCGGAGAGTGTGCCGATCTGCGTTTCAAGCACGGCAATGGTTTGGCGTTGCTGCCACAACAACCAGCCGCCGGCAGCAATGGCTGCCCAGCTCGCCAATACCAGCAATTTGATGCCGCTAGTGCGCGACGACAGCGGTCGCGATTCGATGATGGTGGCCATGTTGTTGTCAGGTTCACTCATACTGAAGCTGCCGGGGAAGAAGCGGGAGACGAGACGGGAGACGAGACGGGAGAAGCGTGCTGTGTGAAATGCGTCAACAGTCCTTCGAGTATAGCGGCATCACTTGCGCCGGCGAGTAACAACTGCGCAAAGTTACCGAGCTTGCGCGCATGCTCCTGCAGTCGTTCGGATGACACCGCCAGTGGCAGCGCATTCCACAATCCCAGCGGTTCGAACAGCGAATGCAGGTTGTCGAGTGATTCGCCACTGCTGATCACCACCATGTGCGGTCGCTGTTGTTGATATTGCCCGAGCAGGTAATCGGCCGGGTACTGCGGTGGTCTGCGCTCATACAACTCGGCGTAGTCCACACTGGCGCCACGCGCCAGCAAACCTTCAGCCAGGATTTCGCGACCGCCAACACCACGCACGATCAGCGCCTTCTTGCCGTTGATGTCCTGCAGCGCCGGCAATGCCAGCATGGCTTCACTGCTCATGCGCTCGACTGGATAACTCACCTCCAGCCCGTGCTTCTGCAGCACGGCTGCCGTACCAGGGCCGACTGCAAAGTTCTGCAGACCCACCGGATACTGTGGCCAGTAACTGAAGATCGCATCCAACCCCAACGCTGCGGCATTGCTGCTGACGAAGAACACCAGATCGTAGCGATCAAGATCCATAAGGCGTTGTCTATTCACTCCAGTGAGTTGTACCGGTTCTATCAACAACAATGGCAAACAGAATACTTCCGCACCTGCTTGCTGCAATTGCGTTTGCAAAACTGCGACTTGCGCTGCCGGCCGCGTCAACCACAGGCAGCAACCTGCAAGCGGCTTGTCAGCCACTGCAATCACAGCGCTTCCAGCAGCGCAGCGGCTCCCTGCCGCAACAAATCCTCGGCGAGGATTTCACCGAGGTCTTCACTCAAGTGCGAAGCGCCACGGATTTCGCTGCGCAGTACCTTGCTGCCATCCACGCTGCCAACAAGACCGCGCATCCAGATTTGATCGTTGGCTTCCAGCACAGCGAGAGCGGCAATAGGTACCTGGCAGCCGCCCTGCAGCCGCGCGTTCATCGAACGTTCGGCACGCACGCACACGGCAGTGGGTTCGTGATGCAGACAGTCGAGCAAGGCGCGGGTGGCGGTATCGTCGAGGCGACTCTCAACGCCGACTGCACCCTGCCCGCCGGCAGGCAGCGACAATTCAGGTGCCAACCACTGGCGGATACGCTCGCTCAGACCCAGCCGTTTCAACCCGGCGCCGGCCAGAATGATCGCGTCGTAGTCGCCCTCATCCAGTTTGCGCAGACGGGTGCCGACATTGCCGCGCAGATCGCGCAGCACCAGATCCGGCCGCCATGCGCGCAGCTGGCACTGACGCCGCAGCGACGATGATCCAATGACAGCACCCTGCGGCAAGTCTTCCAGCCCGGCAAAGCGGTTCGACACAAAGGCATCGCGGCAGTCTTCCCGCTCGCAGATGGCCACCAGGCCCAAACCTTCAGGAAACTCCATCGGCACATCCTTCATCGAATGCACGGCAATGTCGGCGCGGCCTTCCAGCATTGCCACTTCGAGTTCCTTGATGAACAGCCCCTTGCCGCCGATCTGCGACAAGGGCGAGGTAAGAATCTGGTCGCCGCGGGTCGTCATCGGCACCAGCTCCACCTGCAATGCGGGGTGAGCAGCCAACAAACGGGCTTTGACATATTCAGCCTGCCACAGGGCAAGTGGGCTTTCGCGGGTGGCAATGCGGATCAGCGGGGCAGACATAAACAGGCTCGGGAACAGGATGCTGCATTGTACCCGGTCACCCGCAAGCGCTGGCTATAATCGGCGGCACCCGATTTGCGCGGTGCCGCCATGCCAGCCTCTTCTCTCAATTACAAACATCTCTACTACTTCTGGGTGGTTGCGCGCGAAGGCAGCATCGCCAAAGCGTCGCAGGTGTTGCACTTGACGCCGCAAACCATCAGCGGCCAGCTCAGCCAGTTCGAAGACACCATCAAAGTGCGTTTGTTGCAGAAGCACGGCCGCGGTCTTGCGCTCACCGAGAGCGGCCAATTGGTGCTGCGTTATGCCACCGATATTTTCTATCTGGGGGAAGAGCTGCAGGAAGCACTGAAGGACACCAGGACAGGTCGCCGTCAGCGGCTGGTGATCGGGATACTCGATTCGATTCCGGAATCCATTGCCTACAAGATACTGGAGCCGGCACTGAAGCTTGGCAAAGATCTCACCTTCAACTGCATTGAAGGCCCGCTCGACAAACTGGTGTCACAGTTGGCGGTGAACAGCCTCGACGTGGTGATAGCCGATGCGCCGATCAGTGCGAATTACAACATCAAAACCTACTCGCACCTGCTGGGCGAAAGCAGCATCAGCTTTTTCGCCAGCCACTACCGCGCTGCCAACTACCGCAAACATTTCCCGCAATGCCTTGATGGCGCGCCCATGTTGATGCCGTCCGACGCCAGCTCCATTGGACGCGCCGTCAAACAATGGCTGCGTGACAACGACCTGCGTCCGAAGATCAAAGGCTATTTCGATGACAGCGCATTGCTGAAAGCCTTTGGCAAAGCCGGGGAAGGAATTTTCTTCATGCCCAGCGTGATCGCGAAGAGCGTGATCCAGGAATACAACGTGCGCGCCATCGGCAAGGTGGACGAGTTGACCGAACGTTACTACGCCATCACCGCCCACCGCCGTATCAGTCACCCCGCTGTGGCTGCCATCTACGAAACCGCGCGCGAAAGCCTGTTCTCGGCCCACGACTGAGTTCTTGAACAGTTTTTGCACCGACTGGCCATACATCGGTTTTTTCGATCTTAAAAGTTTGAAAATACGATTTTTCTTTGCATGTCTGCGCCCCTAGAGTTCAGGCCGTACGGGAAACAACCCGTCGCAACCAAACCAACAGGCCTGACCAAGGCCAGAGACAATCAAAGGAGCACAACCATGAAAGCAATTGCCCTGATCCTTGCTACCACCCTGATCGGCTCCACTGCTGCCTTTGCCGATACCACCTCCTCGGCCACGCTGGTCTCCTCCGACCGCGGCTCACGCCTGGTCGCCGTCGATGGCGCCAGAATCAAGCAGAATACTGTCGACAGTTACACAGTTGAGTCCGGCACCCGCGAGTTGCAATTCCAGCTGATGATTCCGGGTGCCACAGCACCTGGCAAAAGCCTTGGCTATAGCGCTACGCCTACCAGCAAGTTCGTTACGACCAAGGCCAACTTGAAAGCCGGCACCCACTACACGGCGCATGTCGACAAAGCCGAACTGGAACCAAAGGTGGTAATCCGCGAGAAGCAGAGCGGCACCGAAGCCTCTCTCGCCAGTAACTGAGACAAGTAATTGTGAAGACGGTAGTGGCATTGCTGATGGCGGCCCTGATTGGCGGCTGTGCCAACATGCATGTTGAAGGCACCGAAGCCAGCAGCGCCGACAGCCTGGCCAAACTGGTGTCGACCGACCGCCGTTCGCGGCTGATTGCCGTTGATGGTTCCCGCGTCAACGGGCCTGTCATTGGCAGCTACTACCTGAAGCCCGGCAATCGGGAACTGCGGTTCCAGTTGCAGACTCCCAATGGCGGCCTCGGCAAAGGGGCTGGCCATGGCGTGACTGCACTTGAACGCTACGTCGATACCCGCTTAGAGCTGAAGGCTGGCAGCCAGTACTGGCTGCAGGTTGAACAAGACACCGTTGTTATCCGCGAGCAAGCACGCGATCAGTAATGCCGTCAGCGTTGCCTGCTTTTACCTATCCTGCATCAGAGGCCGGTTGCTATAATTTGCTGACTCACTCCCAGCCGGGTCAGCATGGCACCGGCTTCTCTTGCAGGATCTTTCATGAGCCAGGACAAACTCTGGGGCGGTCGTTTCTCCGAACCCACCGACGCCTTTGTCGAACGTTTCACCGCTTCGGTCAGCTTTGACCAGCGCCTGTACGCCGCCGACATCCGTGGCTCCATCGCCCACGCCACAATGCTTGCCAAGGTGGGCATCCTCACCGATGACGAAAAACAACAGATAATTGAAGGGCTTGGCGCCATCAAAGAGGATATCGAAGCCGGCCGTTTTGTGTGGTCGATCAAGCTCGAAGATGTGCACATGAACATCGAAAGCCGGCTGACCGACCGCATCGGCCTCACCGGCAAGAAGCTGCATACCGGCCGCTCCCGCAACGACCAGGTGGCCACCGATATCCGCCTCTATGTACGCGACGAGATCGACCAGATCAGCGCGCTGATCCGCGCCGTGCAGCACGGCATTCTCACCGTAGCCGAACACGAAGCCGGTACCATCATGCCTGGCTTCACTCATCTACAGACCGCGCAGCCGGTTACCTTCGGCCACCACCTGTTGGCGTGGTTCGAAATGCTGGAGCGCGATCACAGCCGGCTGCAGGACTGCCGCAAGCGCGTGAACCAGTGCCCGCTCGGCGCTGCTGCGTTGGCCGGCACCACCTATCCGATCGACCGCGCGCTGACGGCCGAACTGCTCGGCTTCGACAAACCGACTGAAAACTCGCTCGACTCAGTAAGCGACCGCGACTTCGCCATCGAACTCTGCGCCGCCTGCAGCCTGATCATGACCCACCTCTCGCGCTTCTCGGAGGAGCTGGTGCTGTGGACCTCGTCGCAGTTTGATTTCGTCGATCTGCCTGACCGCTTCTGTACCGGCTCGTCCATCATGCCGCAGAAGAAAAATCCCGACGTGCCCGAACTGATCCGCGGCAAGAGCGGCCGCGTCACCGGCCACCTGATGAGCCTGCTGATGTTGATGAAGGGCCAGCCGCTTGCCTACAACAAAGACAACCAGGAAGACAAAGAGCCGCTGTTCGATGCGCTCGATACCGTGAAAGACAGCCTGAAGGCCTACGCCGACATGGTGCCAGCCATCAAACCAAAGAAAGCCAACATGCGCCACGCCGCCGCCAAGGGCTACGCCACCGCGACTGATCTTGCCGACTACCTCGTCAAGAAAGGCATGCCGTTCCGCGATGCGCACGAAGTAGTAGGCAAGAGCGTGGCCTACGGCATCAGCCACAGCAAAGACCTGAGCGAACTCTCACTGACTGAACTGCAGCAGTTCAGCAGCACCATTGATACCGATGTTTATGCAGTACTGAGTCTTGAAGGCTCGGTGAACGCGCGCAATCACATCGGCGGTACTGCACCGGCACAGGTGAAAGCGGCGGTGGTGAGGGCCAGGGCAAGGATTGGTTGAGCAATTCGTTGTTTTGACTGCCGGAACTTCTGAAGGAATTGATTCATGCTGGTCGTCATCTTCCGCGCCACCATCAACCAACTTGATGCCGAGTACAGCGCCACCGCCGGGCGCATGCGCGATCTCGCCCTCACCGAATTCGGCTGCCTCGCCTTCCACTCCATCTCTGAAGGCAGCGAAGAAATCACGCTTTCCTATTGGCCCGACGACGCCAGCATCCGCCGCTGGCGTGCGCATCC
>CAISOD010000175.1 GCA_903887045.1 uncultured Gammaproteobacteria bacterium
AACCAGTCAGCGCCACGTTGTGCAGTAGTTTCAGGCGACAGCGGGAGTCCGCTTGAGCCAGCGTCTTACCACACGGCGCCACCACAGGATAAAACCGCTGACAAGAATCAGCGTCGGGATGAAGCTGACTATAATCCAGGCCCAGCGCGTCAGTTCGGTTTCGCCAATACGGGCAAAGTGTACGGTGCGGAAGAACCGCAGCGTGCTTGCCAAGGGCCGGGTCTCGTCAGCCGGATTGGTGTCGAGCCAACTGACGAAACGATCAACGACTTCGGGGAATCCAAGCTGGAAACCCGATACGCCCCACGCCAGCATCAACAACAGCGACCAGAAGCCAACTACGCTGTGCAATTGCCATATGAAAGCGCGCTTGCTGTTCGGCAGAATCACCAGGCCTTCGTACCAGCGTATGCGCCCCTGCCACCAGATGATGAGCCCGGTGATACCCATCACTACGAACAGCGCACCACCAACACCATTGATGCGGCGCCCGGTGCGGTTGAACAACAAGTCATCATGGATGTCGGCCGTCCAGTCCATTGCCTTGATCGGCCACGGATTGGCAGGGCCTATGTCGAGGCCGCTGAACTGGTCGAAGTAGTGCGGAAAATATTCGCCGTCCCTGCCGAGTACGATATAGGTGGCATCGGTACGGTTGGAAGCTTCGATGGTGAAACCGAGTTCGTAGCCGGCGTAGACCTCGGCCATCCTGGTCATCAGTGCGTCGCCTTCGAGCGGTACGGCATCTGCCGCCGGCTCCTGCTGCAGGTACTTCGGCTCGAACCATTCATACATGCGGTATTTCAGCAGCAGCGCACTGCCGCTGAGGCTGATCGCCAACACGTAAAGACCAAAGCCGATGCCGAGCCACAGATGCAGCTGGAACAACAGCTTGCGCAGCCAGTGGGTCTGTGGAGCCTGTAACCAGCGTTGCCAACCGTTCATGGTGCGAATGTCCGTTGAAAAAAGAAGTCCGTTGGAAAAGCAGTTCAATCGAAAAGCGCCAGTGTGGACAAAACCGGTGACCGACACAATTGCCACAGCCTGCTGCTGTAAAGGTTGCACAGGCTGGCACCATGCAGCAACATTCTACCGGTCAAGAATGAGGCTGGAGAGTTTGATGGCGTACAAGTTGGCTGATTACGGCAAGCAATTGCTGACGTACTGGCTCGTGCCGCTGCTGTGTGCCCTGGTGTCCTGGCAAAAAGGTCTCGACATCAACTGGGACGTCCAGAACTACCACTACTACAACGCCTGGGCCCACCTGCACGATCGCTACTCGATCGACCTGGCACCGGCCGGCATGCAGAGTTTCTTCAATCCCCTGTTCGATCTTGCCTGGTATGGCTCGATGCAGTTGCTGACCCCGCAGGGTGCCGGGATTTTGATGGGGCTGTTGCACGGCTTCAATTTCCTGCTGGTGCGTGCCATTGGCTTGCGCGTACTCGGCAAGGTGGCCTGGGCAGCGCAGCTCAGCTGGCTGCTGGGAGTTTTTGCCGTGATGTCGATGGGCTTCCTGTCCGAGCTCGGCACTGCGATGCACGACAACATCGTCGCCTTGTTGGCGCTGTCAGCCTTGCTGCTGTGCCTGCAGGCGCAGTCGCGGCCGCTGCCGGCACAAACACCGCTGCTGTTGCTGGCGGGTGCCATCGCCGGCTTTGCCTGCGCCGCCAAACTCACCTCGGCGTTCTATGCACTGGCTTTGGCTTTTGCGCTCGTCGCCGAAAATTGCACCCACGAAAGCCGCTGGCGCAACCGGCTGCAACCGGCAGTGGTCTACAGCATGGCCGTAGCAGTCACGATGCTGGTGGTTGGTGCCTACTGGTACTGGTTCAACTGGAGCCGTTTCGACAACCCGCTGTTCCCGATGTTCAACGATATTTTCCGCAGCGACTTGGCTACCGCTTACGACCACCGCGACACACGCTTCCTGCCAGCCAACTGGATAGATTGGTGGTTCCGCCCCGTACTGCTGGCCATCAACCACACACTGGCCTCAGAGCTGCCCTATCGCCAGTACACCTTTGCACTGGTCTACGTCGCTGCCGTGGCAGCACTGGTCTGGTGGCTGATTCGTCGCCAGCGCGGAATGGTTACAGTCTTTCCGCAGCGCGGCACTGTACTTTTGTTCGTGTTTGCACTGGTGTCTTATGCGTTATGGCTCAAACTTTTCGGCATCTATCGTTATGTGATCACACTGGAACTCCTGCTGCCCTTGTTGCTGGCCATGCTGCTCGCCAGCATGGTGGGGAACCGGCGAGGCTTCGGGATTGCCGTGGCGTTGGGAGTCCTCCTCTCGGTGCACAATATGAACAAAGCGCCGGATTGGGGCCACGCACCTTGGAGTGCAGACTATGTCGCAGTCTCCATGCCGACCGACATCGACAGTGTTGGCACGGTTGCCTTGATGGGACAACCACTGGCGTGGCTGGTGCCTGCATTCAATCTGCAGATTCCCTTCCTGCAAATAGCACCCAACATCAGCGTGCATGACTCGCGCTATGGTGAGGAGCTGGTGCGGCGCATCGATCTGAACAAGGAAATACGGGTCGTGTTCGATCCAGCGGTTTACAGCATCGAACAGGTTGTCACCCGGATTGCACAAGGCCGTTTTTCGCTGCTGCCAACTGCGTGCGAACCATTGCAGGCATACATGGGCGGCCAGCTGTTCGCGTATCAGTACTGTCGCGTTACCCGCTGATTGGCTTGTGCCGCCGCTTGGGAACCGCGGTTACTTCCCGGCCTCAGCCTGCTGCTTCGCCAGCGTGTCGAGGAAGATCTTCTCGAACTCGGCAACATGCGATTGGTAGCCGGCGGGATCAATGAAAGGGTTCGGATCGCCCGGCTTGAGTGCCTGCAGTTTTTCGTACTTCGCATCCAGGCCGTAGAACACACCATGTGAGCTGAGAAACACTTCCACCGGGAAAGTTTTGGCTTTCTGGTATGAGCCGCGCATGTCGTCGACGATGCCAGGGTAGTCGGTGTTGCCAACGTATTTCAGGAACTGGCCATTGAGACTGCATTCGAAGAAACCGTAGTAGCTCTTGCCGGCTTCCGTCATTGGCATGCTCCACGCTATGCAGCCCTTGGTGTGGCCGGGCAATACATGCGCCGTCAGCGTCATACCGCCGAGGCTTACCGTCTCACCTTCATCAACGATACGGTCGATGGGCTGGGTCTTGCCCTTCGGATGTTTGAATGCCTGCACGTCCGGCACTTCGAGGCGACCAACTACCACTTCAGCGCCGGTGAGTTCTTTCACCAGTGCATCGCCTTCGATGTGATCGGGATGGGCATGGCCGCTGATCAGGATCTTGATGTCTTTGAAATTGAATCCCAGCTGTTCAACACCGGCCTGAATCACCGGCACTGACGCTTCGTAGTTGCTGCTCAACAGGATGTGGCCTTCCGGCGTAGTGATGAGATACGACGACAGCATGGTGGTGCCAACGTAGTACACGTTGTCCATCACCTTGTGCGGTGGGAATGGATCGTTCCAGCCACCGGGCTGAGCCAGTGCCAATGTTGGCAGCAATGCAAACGCAGCCAATGGCAAATTCATTTTCTGCATCACGGCAGCTCTCCTGGAATCAACGGAATCGACTAGCGTGCCTGTTCGCGGGATTCCCGGCTGCTGCTGCCAAGATCCAGCATACGGCCATCAGGAAATTCAAGACTGCGCGAATTGGCCCGCAGCGAACCATCCTTCGCCTGGAAGCCCTGTACCTTTACCTTGGTGCCGGGAGGAATGGAATCACGGGTCCAGCCCAGCCGCAGCAATACCGCCGGCGAACCGCCTTCCACTTTCCAGACTTCCGTTTCTCCCTTGGCGTTGACCACTTGCATGTGTAGCCAGGAATGCGGATTCACCCATTCCATTTTCTCCACCGTGCCTTCGAGTGTGACTGTTTTGTTCTGGTCGAACTCGGCATAGAAGGAATGGTGCGCCAACGCCGGCACCATCACGGACGCCAACACAGTTGCCACCAGCAGTTTCGATTTTATTTTCATTGTTGTTCTCCTCGCACTCCGCTTGGGAGCATGCAGGTTATTGTCACAGCTGTACTGCTATTGCGGTTGTTCTGCCTCAAGTCCAATCAAGTCGCTGTACAGCAGTTTGTCGGCAAACGGCACGCACTTGTGTTCGAACAGTTGCGCGTTGGCGTCGACAACGCGGTACAGCGGCATGGCGATAGTCCATGGCTGGCTGTAGGTCAGCGGATCTTCCATGGTGGCCTCGTACTGCAGGTGATCCTTGTCGATCAGTGTGAAGCGCTCAGTTACTTTCAATTGGTTGCTGTGATGGTTGCCGGCGCGATCGAGCCAGCTCATTTCGTTGAGACCGGTAGTGGTGACCACCAGGGTGTCGGCTTCCCACACTCCATCGGACTTGCCCATCCAGCTGTCGATCGGCGGTGGTGTGAAGTCACTGAAGTTGATTACACGATTGGCAGCCGCGAACGGATACACCATCAACATATCGCCGGCATCGGCCTGGAAAATCTGGAACGGCATGTTGTGATAAGTGGCGCGCGGAACGCCGAGCATGTAGCACTTGGCTTCGGGATCGAGCGCACTCCAGTTGGCGCGATTTTCGTCGCGCCTGGCGAGCGCTTCCGGCAGGTAGGGAATGCTGCCGCCATCGGCCAGCACACTGTTGCCGGCCGGAATCGCCGCAATGGCGCCCAGCTGCCAGGCCTGATCAATCGCTACCGCTGAATGCGCTTCCACATTCCAGTGGGCTGTATTGATCGCCTGCCAGATACCGTTGAAATCGGGATGACCGCCAATCATGGCAGTTGCGCTTTGGGTGGATTGTGGTGGCGCGACCGGTGCTGGTTGCTGACTGCAGGCCGGCAACAGCAATGCTGCCAAAACAATCGCGCTGATCAGACGGAGTTGCATCCGGAAGTCCCCTCTTGTTTTTATGTAATGCCCAGAGCTTAGCACGCAGCTCGGATTAGTGTCAGCGCACGCCGGGTTTGCAGCCGTATTTGCGTGAACTGTAATATGATCCGACTCGAACCGGTAAATACCGCAAAGGGGACTCACAATGAAAAAAATAAAAATGCTGGTTGTTGGACACAGTTTGCTGGCCATGGGGCTGGCACTTGCGCTGACTCAACACGCAGCACTCGCTGCTGAAGCATCCGGCTACAGTGTGCCAAAAACTTCATGGGGTGAACCCGACCTGCAAGGCATGTGGCCACTCAATCACCTGATCGGTGTACCGCTGCAACGCGATCCGAAGTACGGCGAGCGTTTCGAGATGACCGCCGAGGAATATGCCGAAGCGCAAACCCGCGTCGAAGCGCGCGACGAACGCTTCCAGTCCGGCGCCATCCCCGCTGCCGATGCTGCCGGCATGGCGATGAAACAAACCTCTCTGATCATTGAACCCGCCAATGGGCGGCTGCCGCCGCTCACCGAATACGGCGAGAGCCTGCGTAAACAAATGCGCAGTTCATACGACCCGGCGCAAACCGTGTTCGACTCGGTTGCCGACTTCAGTGCATGGGACCGCTGCATCACCCGCGGCATGCCGGTATCGATGATGCAGCGCAACTACAACAATGGTCTGCGCATTTTCCAATCGCCCGGCTACGTGGCGATCGTGCTGGAAATGGCGCATGAAACCCGCATCATTCCGACCAATGGCAAAGCAGCACTGCCCGGCCAGGTGCGCCAGTGGCTGGGTGAATCACGCGGCCACTGGGAAGGCGACACGCTGGTAGTGGAAACCACCAACTTCGCCCACGGCGTCCACACCGGCCTCACCAGTGGCGGCGTACCGGGTGCGGGCGCACCACAGCCAACGTCTGACAACATGCGCATCGTCGAAAAATTCACTCGCACTTCTGCTGAATCAATCGCCTACGAAATGGTAGTGGAAGATCCCGAAGTGTTGAGTACCGGCTCCTTCAAACTGCAGTACCCCATGTTGCTCGACAACAACTACAAGATGTACGAGTACGCCTGTCATGAAGGCAATACTGCCGTACGCTACTACATTGAGACGTCGCGTTTTGAACGCGAACAGGCGGCGGGCAAATAGGCTGCTGCGATCGCTACGTCAGGCCGGGTACATTCGCCGGCTGCGTACTCAGTGCGTTGCTGGTGGGCCGGCATCCACTCTGGGCAAAACCACAGAACCGGGCCTGCAGGCTGTGCGTACAATCGAAGGTAGAAGCTCCGGAGTCAGCCTCATGAAATTTGTTTCAGTACTTATAGCGCTAACCTTGCCAGCTCTTGCAAGCCTCAACACCAGTGCTGCCGAGCCGCAGGCTTCCCCGGCAGTTGGCACTGGCGGCTGCGCCTCCTGGCTTGACCACAGCATGGGCAAGCTGCATCGGCAAGACAGCTGGGATCTGTGTCAGCTGACCGCCAACCGGCCGGTGCTGCTGGTCAACACTGCCAGCTTTTGCGGCTACACCCCGCAGTTCGAAGGACTGGAAGCGCTGTATCAGCGCTACAAAGACCAAGGGCTCGTCATCATCGGCTTTCCTTCCGATGATTTTTTCCAGGAGTCAGACGAAAGTGCGGAGACCGCCGAAGTCTGCTACGTCAACTACGGCGTGACGTTTCCGATGACCAGCGAAATCAATGTGCGTGGCAGAGATGCGCATCCGATATTCGAACATCTCAAACAGGCAGACAGCCCGAGCTGGAACTTCAACAAGTACCTGATAGGCAAAGACGGGGCCATCATCGAACACTTCGGCAGCAACACCGAACCGCTCGACGACGAACTGCTGGCCGCAATTGAGACTGCTTTGTAGGCGCGACCTCCAACCCCGCTGTCTCAAGCGGCGATTGCCGGCTTACTCCTCATACAACTTCACATTGGCCGCCTCGATGCTGTACGCCGACAGCGCCGTGTCGTTGCTGGTGATGGCAGTGTTGAGCCGCCCTTCGACGACAAAGGGTTCCTGGATTGATTCGACTGCCAGACCTTCCGGATAGGACACGTAAACAATCTGGTTGGGGGGCGGGGGCGGCACGTGAATACATGCGCCAAAATAGGGCACCAGGAAAAATTCTGTCACATTCTGGTTCTCGTCATATTCCAGCGGCACCACAAAACCGGGCAGGCTGATGTCCTGTCCGTTGAATTCGGTGCGCACTTTGGTGGAGTACATGGCCTCGTCAAGCGTGGTATCCAGCGCAGCAGCACTATTGAGCAAGGGGGCCGGGGCACCGGCACCGTCACCACCGGTGTGCTGGATCGGGGGCGCCGACAGCAGCGCCTGGTAATCGGCAGCCGGCAACAGCGCAACCCAGTCGAGGGCCTTGAAATCGGCATAGGCGCTGCTTCCCATGAGGCAAACAGTCAACAGCAGGCTGCGCTGGCTAAGGGTGGCGATGCATTTCATTGGTGTATCTCCTGTTGCACTGTTGAATTCTGTTGGCGGCATACCGCTTGCATGCAATTTCGGGGTGCCACACTGAACTTCATTTCCGAACTTCATTACCGCAATCCATGCAGGAACCATGCTCGCAATTGCCATCCATGATCTGCTTTTCAAATGGCCGGGGGCCGATGCGTTCAGCCTGGCGGTTCCCGAGCTGCAAATAGCCTGCGGTGAAAAGGTGTTTCTGCTCGGCGCTTCAGGTTCGGGCAAATCTACCCTGCTCAACCTGATTGCCGGCGTGCTCACTCCGCAACAGGGCAGCATCCGCATACTCGACACCGACTTCTCGCAACTGAGTGCCCGCCAGAAGGACCGCTTTCGTGCCCGGCACATTGGCCTGGTGTTCCAGCAGTTCAACCTGATTCCCTATCTTGATGTTGAAACCAACATCAGGCTTGCAAGCAGCTTTGTCGGCTCGCCTGGCCCAGTATCCACTTCCACTTCCACTTCGAAAAGCGATGCAAACGCTGCGCCACAACGCATGCGCGCTTTGCTGGAAGGGCTACAGCTTGACCCTGCCCTGCTGAAACGGCGGGCCGACAGTCTCAGTGTGGGCCAGCAGCAGCGCGTGGCAATAGCCCGCGCCATGATCAACCAACCGGCGTTGCTGATTGCTGATGAACCAACCTCAGCACTGGATACCGATGCCCGCGACAGCTTCATGCAATTGCTGTTGGGGCTGCAGGCAAACTCGGGCACCACTATTGTCTTTGTCAGTCACGACCGCAGTCTCGCCTCAGGTTTTGACCGGGTGGTCGACATGCGGCAACTCGTTGCCTGTCAGCCGCTGCAACCTCTGGGCACAACCCATGCTGCTTGAACTGGCGTGGCGCAGTTTGTGGAACCGGCGCGGCAGTGTTCTGCTGACGCTGCTCTCCATCACCTTGAGTGTGTTCACGGTAATCGGGGTGGAGCATATCCGCAGCCAGGCCCGGGAAAGTTTCTCCCGCACCATTTCCGGGGTGGATCTTGTGGTGGGTGCGCGTACCAGTCAGCTCAATTTGTTGCTGTATTCGGTGTTTCGCATAGGCAACGCCAGCAATGGCGTGAGTTGGCCGACTTATGCAGCTCTCGCGGCCGACAAACGCGTGGCATGGAGCATTCCGCTGTCGCTGGGTGATTCGCACCGCGGCTACCGGGTACTCGGTACTACCTCCGATTACTTCACCCACTTTCGCTATGGAGCACAAACGCCGCTCGAATTGCGGGAGGGGCAGGTGTTTGGTGAAGACAACGAAGTCGTACTGGGTGCCACTGTTGCCGCCAGGTTGGGTTACCAACTTGGAGATGAACTGGTGCTGGCCCATGGACTCGGAGAAGTGAGTTTCAGCAATCACGACGATGCCCCGTTCACCGTCACTGGCATTCTGGCTGCTACCGGCACCCCGGTGGACCAGACGCTGCACATCAGCCTGCACAGCATGGAAGCCATCCACGCCAGCTTGCAGAACGCTACCGCAGCTGCGTCCGCCCACACTGAACCGGCCCACACTGAACCGGAAAGCATCACCGCTTTTCTGGTCGGGCTCAAATCACGCGCAGCGGTGTTTGGTCTGCAACGCGAAATCAACGATCTCGCTGCTGAACCACTCACTGCCATTCTGCCAGGCGTAGCGCTGGCCGAACTCTGGTCCACCATGGCGGCTGCCGAAGCCGTGCTGAGTGCAATTTCCGCACTGGTACTGTTGGCCTCCCTGCTCGGCATGGCAACGCTGCTGCTGTCCTCGATGAAGGAACGCACCCGCGAGATTGCGCTGTACCGCGCAGTGGGTGCCCATGCGTCCACTATTCTGTTGCTGATTGAACTCGAATGTCTGTTGATAACCTGCATGGGAATGGCAGCCGGGTTTCTGCTGGTATGGGCCGGTTTGCTGGCGGGGCAGGACTGGCTCAGCGAGCATTATGGGCTGGTCATCAATACATTCCCGCTGAATGGCACCATTGCGACCTATCTGGCAGTGATCCTGGTGGGCGCTGTCGTGTTGGCGGGCATTCCTGCTGTCACCGCTTATCGCAGTTCTCTTGCCGGCAAGCTGCGCCTTGGCGCCTAGGCAACGGTGCCCCGCAGTTTTGCATTTTCCGCAGGCTCTGCCCCGCCTTGGTGCCTGTCTGCCGGTAAATGCGCGTTAAGCCCCGATTTTGGCTGCACTGTATGGCCAGCGGCGTTTGGCACATTAAGTGCATTTCGCATTACTCCACCCTGCAAGAAGGTAAGCAACAAGGTGACCACTGCTCCCTCGATTTGCGCGGGCATGGCCATTACCACTCACAAAGTCCAGGAGATGCCGATGCGTTGTGCCACAAAGTTGATGTTTCACGCCAAAACCCGTTTGTTGACCACCATGATTGCCGCAGCGCTGAGCCAAGCCCTGCCAACCACGGTATTCGCCCAGGCAAGTGTCGAGCTCAAACAAACCGTCGCCATTGGCGTCAACCTGCGCGCCAAGCTCGTGCAGGAAATGGTGGATTCGGTATTCAGTTTCGCCGAACCCGGCTTCCAGGAAGTGGAAACCTCCAAGTACATCACCGGCATTCTTGAAGCCAACGGTTTTGTGATTGAGCGCGGCATTGCCGGCATTCCCACTGCATGGACCGCCACCTGGGGCAGCGGCGGCCCGCTGATCGCGCTCGGCAGTGACATCGACGGCCTGCTGGGCCTCTCGCAATTTCCCGGCACTGCCGACATCAAACCCATGGTGCCCGGCGCACCCGGTCACGGTGAAGGCCACAACTCCGGTATGCCGATGATGGTGGCCGCTGCCCTCGCCGTGAAAGAAGTAATGGAACGCGACAAAATTCCCGGTCGGCTGATGCTGTGGCC
>CAISOD010000176.1 GCA_903887045.1 uncultured Gammaproteobacteria bacterium
ACAACTTACGAACTACCCTAAGAACCCTGGTTCAAGCGAACTACTTACTACGGACTACTCACGGCGGACTACTCAATAAAATCATCTGCCAGATCCTGTTCGGATACCGGGGCTGACACTTTCCCCGCCTGGCCGACACTACCCACCGCAAAAGCTTCGTCGCCTTCGTCCATTACCGTACTAGCGCTTTGCGCCATTACTGCAGTGGCCAGTGACAACAATGCGGACAAAACAATCAGGTATTGCATGTGACCTCCCCAGATCGCGCGCGTTACTGCTCCTGATACAACCGGTTAACTGCCGGGTTGCTCTGCTTGGTTACTAGCAGGACTCGTGCCATATATTTATTTCTTTTAAATCAATAGGTTAGCAAACGCCAATCGAAAGCGTGTGTCGGGCAGGCACGGCACATTTACGACCAGCTTTGCAAGCTATTGATTTACAAGGAGTTGGTTGTCGGGCCTGCCCGACAGGGGTCCATAGCGGCGGGACAGCGTCTGCAAGCGGATGGGGGACTGCTCAGGGAGTATCGGGCAGCTTGCGGAACTGCTCAGGGTCGAGACCATGGCGACTCAGCAGATTGTAGAACTCGGTACGGTTGCGCTCGGCCAAGCGGGCCGACAGCGCGATATTGCCTTCGGTCAGGTTCAACAGCCGGATCAGGTAGTCGCGCTCAAACTGCTCGCGGGCATCGTTAAGGCTCAACAGCTTCTCGGACTTGTGGCGCAATGCGCGCGCCACCAGGCTGCGGCTGATCACCGGGGTCGGTGTCAACACCACGCACTGCTCCACCGTGTTGTACAACTGGCGTACGTTGCCGGGCCATGGGGCAGAAATCAGCAGTTCTGTTGCCTCCGGCGCGAAATGGCAGGACGGTTTGTGATTCTTCTCTGACAACTTCTGGCAGAAGTGGTAAGCCATCAGCAAGATGTCCTCGCGGCGCTCCGCCAACGGCGGCAACTCCAGCGTGATCACGTTTAGACGGTAGTACAGATCTTCGCGGAAGCTGCCCTGCTGCACTTTCTCCGCCAGATCGTGGTGGGTAGCAGCAATGATGCGCACGTTGATCGGCAGATTGTCGGTGGTTCCTACCGGGCGCACCTCCTGTCGCTCCAGTACGCGCAACAGCTTGGCCTGCGCAGCCATTGGCATATCGCCGATCTCATCGAGAAATACCGTGCCTTTGTTGGCTGCCATGAACAGGCCTGCATGCGCGCGGGTGGCCCCGGTGAATGCGCCGGCCGCATGACCGAACAATTCCGATTCAATCAGCGATTCCGGAATGGCCGCACAGTTGAATGCCACGAAAGGTTCGGCAGCGCGTGGGCTGGCCTTGTGGATGGCGCGTGCCAGCAGTTCCTTGCCGGTGCCGGTCTGGCTCTGGATCAGGATACTGACATCGGTCACTGCCGTTGCATGCGCCTGCTGCAGCAACGACTCCATCGCCGCACTCTTGCTGAGGATTTCCTCGCGCCAGCTCTCGTCCACTTGCGATGGCGTATCCGCTGACTGGTGATACATGCCCTGCTGCATCGCCTTGTCGATATTGTCGAGCAGGATATTGGCGTCAAACGGTTTAACGAGGTAACTGAAAATGCCGCGCCGGGTGGCTTCAACTGCATCGGGTATGGTGCCATGCGCAGTAAGGACGATGACCGGCAGTTGCGGCTGGCGCTTCTGGATCGCTTCAAACAAGGCAAGTCCATCCATGCCAGGCATGCGTTGGTCGGTGACCACGACATGCGGGCGTATCACCGGCAATTGCGCCAGTGCCTTGGCGCCGCTGTTCACCGATGCCACTTCGTAACCTTTCGACTTCAGCCGCATGCTGATCAACAGCAACAAGTCTGCGTCGTCGTCGACCAACAGTATGCGCCGCTGACCGCTCGGCAGTTTCTGCTTCATGGTATGGCTACCGCTGTATCCCGCTCCACCAGCTGCTGTTCGATCACGGTGAGCGCATCAATCTGCTGTTGCATCAGGCGGTTCTGCTGTTCAAGCAAACCATTCTGCTTTTCCAGCGAATCCATCACCGCTGCCATGACTTCGTAGCGATGTTCCAGTTCGTCGTAGGTCCGGCGCAGTTCGTCGAGCGACGACTGCGTGCTGGTCTGGGCTGAACCGGATTCCCCCAACTGCCGGCGAAGCAGCAAAAGGTCATGCCAATGCGCGGCAAACAGGCGGTAATCTTCCGGCACTGCCGTAGAGAGGGAGCATCGTCGATGACACCGGCCAGCAGACGCACTGCTTCGGCCTCGGCTGCCGCACCGGAATCCGGCGGCACACTCAACAACAACGCGCGTTTGATTTCCTGCAGCCCCCCCCTGCCAACCTGCCCGCTTACGCTGCGCAACTCTGCCGCGACTGCATCCGGATTGGCCGATTGCATCCACTGGTAATACGCCAGTACCGACTGCTCAGGCACCAGCGTACTCGACGACAGCCCGACGGGATTGCTGCAGGCCACCAGTGCAGTGAGCAACAAGCAAAGCAATGCTGCCCGCATGGCGGGTGCAGCAACGACACTGTCGGGATAACGATCAATTCGCATCATCAAACCATTGGCAAAGGAAATATCACGCGGAACAAGGCTCCACTGCTACAGGGCGCCACTTCAATGAGACCCCGGTTGGCGCCAACATATTCCTGCACGATGGCAAGCCCGAGTCCACTGCTCTTCAGACTGCCGCGTACAGGGGCCGATCCCTGGTAGAACGCCTGGAACACCAGTTCGCGCTCAGCCGGCGCAATGCCGGGGCCCTGGTCTTCCACTTCCAGCACTGCGCGATCACCATGCTGCTGCCAGCGAACGAATACGGTACCAGCTTCCGGCGAGAACTTGATGGCGTTTGTCAGCAGATTGTCCACGATCACCCGCAATTGTTCTGTATCGCCGAGCACAGACAGCTTCTCTGTTTTCACAACGGTTTGGAGCTTTGCCGTCTGCAGTGCAAAGTCATGGCTGTCCAGCACGTGGGTAATCACCTGGTCCAGCCTCACCGGCTGCGGCACTACGTTCAGTATTGACTGGATTTCCTTCTGGTAGCGCAGCAGTTCGTCGATAAGGCTCTGCAGCCGCTGGCAATTGTTGTTGTGGATGCCAAGCAGTTTCAGCTGTTCCGGATTCACCGGCCCTGCTACCCCATCGCGCAGCAGGGCAACACTTTCCTGTATTGATGCCAACGGCGTTTTCAATTCGTGTGACACATGGCGGAAGAAGGCTGTACGCTGCTGCTGCAGTTTCTGCAGCCGACTGCGCAGCCAGTCGAGACTGGTGCCGAGTTTGCGCAAGTCGGCAGGTCCTTCCACTGCAATGCCTTCATCGAAACTACCACTGCCGAGTGTGTTGATTGCCTTTTCCAACTGGCCAAGCGGCCGCGTGATCAGGGTGGTGAATACTGCTGCCAACCCGAGTGCAACGATGGTCATTACAGCGGCCTGTACGCGCAACAAACGCTGGGTAGTGGTGGTTTCACGCTGGATAGCAGCCAGTTGGTCCGTGGTCCAATTGCCAAGCAGGTCTGACAACCGATAGGCCTTCTCGCGCAACGATTGGTAACTGGTCTGCACAGCGGCATCAGAAGAGCCGGCAATGACCTGCTGCAGATAACTGCTCTCATCATCCAGCAGTTGTTGCAGTTCCTGCTTGATAACACCATCCAACTGCAACGCAGCCAAACGGTCTACCGCGTTGCTGAAACTGCGCTGGCGCTCACGGTACACCTGCAGATAGTTGACGTCCTTTACGACCTGGTACTGGCGCGCATTGCGTTCCATCGCCGTGGTTTGTTCGATGATGACGCGCACCGCCTCTATGCTTTCAACCGACTGACTGAGCACGCGCTGACTGCTGGCGCCGAGCTCATTGATCTGGCGTGCCGTGATGAACAGCGCCACGATCAGGATGCCGGCCACGGTCAGGAAGCCTGTCACTGTCAGCTGCAGGATTGAGCGTGGTTTGATGGCAAGTTTGGTCAACAACATGAGCCTGACTGTACCATAATCCCCCTCGAAGCCTCCGCTGCGGATCCTTGCCAATGAGCTACACCTCTCTCGCTGCCACCCCGCTTTTGCGCTATCTGGAGCGCATTGGCTTTACCGGCAAGGCACAGCCTGATCTCGCGACCCTTCAGTCTCTGCATTTGCTGCATCCATGCGCAATCACGTTCGAGAACCTCGACAGTTGGTGCGGAATTACACCCTTGTTAGACGAAGAAGCCGTATTCAACAAGCTGGTAATGCAGCAACGCGGCGGCTATTGCTTCGAACACAACCAGCTGTTCTTGCGCGTGCTGCAAACGATCGGCTTCAATGTGCATACATTGTCCGCACGCGTGGTAACGCCAGACGAAACTCCATTACCACGCACGCACAAGGTGCTCCTCGCACTCGTCAATGGCGACGAATGGCTGGTCGACGTCGGCTTCGGCGGCATGACGATGACGGCACCTCTGCGGCTGGCCGATGCAAGCGTACAAACAACACCGCATGAACCGTGGCGCCTGCAAGCGGATGGCACCCACTACCTGCTCAGCGCCTGCGTGCAACAACAATGGTCGCCCAAGTACCGATTCAGTCTTGAAAGGCAGACCCGCAAGGATTCCGAGATGGGCAACTGGTATGTCGCCACCCACCCCGAGTCACGCTTCCGCAATGACCTGATAGCAGCCCGCGTCGATCAGGGCGGCCGCCATGCACTGATCAACAACCGTTACAGTTACCATCGGCATGGCCAAAGTTCAGAGCAGCGCGAGCTGCAAACTGCTGCCGAACTGCAGACAGTGCTCCAACAGACCTTTGGCCTGCGTACCAGTGGTTTACCCGGGCTCGATGCCCGCATCACCGGCCTGTTTGCCGACAAGCAACAGGCGCCTGCCCCATGACAATCAACGAGGCTTCCATGCAACAGCCCCCACGCCAGTACCGCTACTACGACTTGCTGATGACGGCATTCGTCACCGTGTTGCTGTGCTCGAATCTGATCGGCACAGCAAAGGTGGGCTATATCAGCTTTCCGTTTACGTTGCCGCTGCTCGGCGACAATCTGAGCTTCGGCGCCGGCAACCTGTTTTTCCCGCTTGGCTACATTTTTGGCGACGTACTGACCGAAGTGTACGGCTACGCCCGCGCCCGCAAAGTAATCTGGGCCGGTTTTGGCGCCATGGTATTCGCGACTGTTATGGCGTGGGTAATCGTGCACCTGCCCCCGTCTCCCGATGAACCCTTCAACACCCAGCTGCAACCCGCGATCGAAATCCTGTTTGGCAACACCTGGCGCATCGTGGTGGGTTCCATCGTGGCATTCTGGGTTGGCGATTTCGTGAACTCTTACGTGATGGCGAAACTGAAAGTACTGACGCAGGGCAAGAAGCTGTGGATGCGGACAATAGGCTCGACGGTGCTCGGTCAGGGCATCGACAGCATCCTTTTCTACCCGATTGCCTTCGCCGGCATCTGGACCTTCGACACGCTGCTGGCGGTGATCGTGTTCAACTGGGCATTCAAAGTCACGGTGGAGATCGTGATGACGCCGGTGACGTACGCAGTGGTGAACTGGCTCAAGAAGGCCGAAGGCGAGGACTTCTACGATCAGGCGACCAACTTCACGCCGTTCTCTCTGAAGGTGTAGTTGCTAGCGTGCTGCGGTTTGGCATCTCTGAAGGCCGGCGTGGGTATCGAGCAAGGCAGTCGGGGCAAGGGCTTCCGCCTCCTGTTGCGCGCTCCTGCTAGTCAAAAACCGGCGCTGCGGAACTCGGCCAAAAATCGCATGCGATTTTCGTCCTTAGACATGCCCGGCCACTCGGCATAGCCTCGTGTCGTTCAACCAAGCACAAAGCTGCGCTTTGTAAGCGCTTGGTTTCACCCTCGCGCTATTCCGGTTTTTTCCGGCGCAGGGAAAGCCGCGCGAGGGAGGCTACACCCCTTACCCCGACTGCCTTCCACCATTTCCTGATGCGTCCCAGTACCAGCCTGCTGCCCTCACAAAACCTGAGAGCCCGGCGCCACTTCCTGCCTCTGAAACCCATCTGAGGCATGGATGCCGAAGAGGGGAGCCCCCAGGGACGGGTTTACGGCGTGTTTCAGAGGCAGGAAGTGGCGCTGGGCTTATCGTTGAAACCAGATAACAGCAGGTGAAAACAACAAGCAAAAAAAACGGCGTGCCACCTTCGCGACACGCCGTTTGTGAGACTACTGCAGCGAGCTGTTACCAGAGATAGGCGTACAGCATCGTCAATGCACCCAGAACCGAGGCCAGGAAAATGCTGTGCTTGAAGGTAAAGCGCATCAGCTCGCCTTCCTGTGAGCGCGACATGCCGGTAGCGGCAACGGCAACGGCGAGGCTCTGCAGGCTGATCATCTTGCCCATTACGCCGCCAGCTGAGGTAGCACCGGCCATCATGGCGGGATCCAGACCCAACTGATTGGCAGTAATCACCGCCAGATTGCCGAACAGCAGGTTGGCCGACGTGTCGCTGCCGGTGAGGAACACACCCAACCAGCCAAGCATTGCGGCAAAGAATGGGAAAAGCGGCCCGGTAAGGGCGAAGGCCATCCCCAGAGTCACGATCGCACCGGAGTAGTTCAGCAGGAAGGCAAGTCCGACAACTGAAGCGATGGTCAACAGTGAGAAGCTCAACTGCTTCAGTACTTTGCCCAGGATACCGACGTACTGCCTCGAGCCCACACCAAGAATGCGCGAAGCAACAAAGCCGGCCAATGCGCAGGCAGTGCCCGCTGCCGACAGCCAGTTGAACGTGAACGTAGTGTTGTAAGGCGAAGGCTCAACCACCAGCGGTGCACCTCGAATAATCTGGTTGTGGATGCCAGGCCATTCGATAACCAGACTCAGCTGATTCATCAAGGCCTTGCCCTGCGGGCTGCCCCAGATAAGTACGAAAATCACCAGCAGGATGTACGGAGACCACGCAATCAACGTTTCCCGTACGCTGTGCTTCTGCATCACCAGCACGGCGTTGGAATCCCCGACCATCACGAAAGTATCTTTTGGCTGCCAGAATCGGAACAGTGCGATCAGGCTGATGATGGCGGCGATTGCGGCGAGAATGTCAGTGAGTTCCGGTCCGACGAAATTGGAGACCAGGAACTGTACGGACGCAAAGCTCACACCACACACAACCGCGGCAGGCACGACGCCTTTGAGAGCGTTCACGCCGCCCATTACCATCATGAGGTACGCTGGTATGAACACCGAAATGGGGGCGCATATGCGGCCGATCCAGGAACTGAGTTCCAGCGCCGGCAGGCCGGTGGCGGTAACGAGAGCGGCGACCGGTGTGCCGATAGAGCCGAAAGCCACTGGTGCAGTGTTTGCCAGCAAGCAGATGCCGGCAGCGTAGAAAGGGTTGAACCCGAGTCCTGCCAGCATGGCAGCGGCTACCGCTACCGGTGTACCGAAACCCGAAGCACCTTCGATGAATGCGCCGAAGGCAAAGGCAATCAACATCGCCTGCAAACGACGATCAGCGGTCAGACTGCCGATTGAGTCCTTGATGATTTCAAACTTGCCGGTGTCGAGCGTGACGCGGTACATCACAATGGCCCAGAACACGATCCAGCCAATCGGAAACAGGCCTTCTGCTGCCCCTCTGGTGACGGCACCGATGGCCAGTCCCAACGGCATCTTGTATACCAGCAGCACCACCACCAAAGCGGATGCCAAGCCGGAAACAGCCGCCACCCAGGCAGGTTTGCGCATGATGCCGATCAAGGTCAGCAGGACAAAAATGGGAATGGCAGCCACAAGGGCCGAGAGCAATGGGCTATCAGCAATCGGAAGGTAATTCTGTTCCCACATTGTACGTATTCCCCTGTTATTTGTTGGGTAGTTGGAAGTTGGGTGGTAGTTGGTGGTTTGTTGTTGGTAATGGTCTTGCAAAAGGCAGCGGATCATCCCTTATTTTGCAGGTCACGGTAAAGTCGCAAAACCGCCACCAAGGCGGGTCAGGTAGAGGTCAGCGCCAGCCTCAGCTGGAAGCGGCATCCCCACCCTGCCGGATTGGCAAGCCAGGCTGCCTCGCCACGGATTTCCCGGGCGCGGAAGCGGATATTGGTCATGCCATTGCCGGCCTCGACTGCGGGCGGCAGCCCGTGGCCATCATCGGCAAGATTCAGTTGCAGCGTGTCGCCCGCCACTGCCACTTCCATCACCACCTCGGCGGCATCAGCATGCTTGATGATGTTGGATACCACCTCCTGCAGGATGCGCTTGATGTGGTAGCAGCGATTGCCGCTGAAAACGATGTCCTTCACTTGATCGAGCGACGGGGCCGTGAAACTCAGATCGCTGTTATGGCAACGCGCCTCGATGTTGTGACCGGAATCGGTCAGCATGTCCACCAGTTTTTCGTCCTGGAAATTGCCACTCGATACCGTCTCGCGCAACGAGGCCAGTGCGGACTGCGCCAGCTTCGACTGCTCGCCGCTTTCGCTTGTATGCATGATGGACACCAGTCGCGCACCAACGTCGTCATGCAGGTCACGGTAGATTTTCTGCTTCTGCTGTTCGGTGGCCTCCTTCAGTTCCCACGTGCGATTGGCGGCGTAGCTGGCCTGCAGTTGCGTATCGATTGCAGCAACGCGCTGCTCCAACTCGCGGTTCAGCTGTTCCGATTCCTGCAAGGCACCAACAAAGCGGCGAATCAGGATCAGGAAGAACACCACCAGGATCAGCGGAAATGCAAACTGCATGTAGGTGCCAGACCCGATCCTGGTATTGCTGCGGGCGGCACTGAAGAATTCGTACACATCGCGGCCGAACAACATAAGCGCAACACATTCAACAGCACTATCAACGAAATCATATCGGCCAGCAGCGACAACGGCATGATCAGTTTGGCGCTGGCAAACAACTCAATGAAACTGACGGCAGTGATGAGCGACAAATGCCAACCCTCGACATTCGGCAGCTCGATCTTCAGCAACCTGTGCAGGAAGCGGATAGCTGTTACTGCATAGAAATTGATGCCGATAAGCGTCAGCACCAGGAACCAGTCGTGTCGTATCGGTGCATAGCTCACTGCCATGTACAGCATCGGTACCGACCAGCACAGGGACGACGCACCGAACCACAAATACTGGGTATCGTGCCGGCGGCACGCCCACAGTCCCAGCATGAAAAATCCCAGCACCGCGCACAGGTAGAACGAGAACTGGCTGAGCTGGCCCTGGCTGAAATGCCGCTGTTGCCACAACGGCCAGAGTTCGTCACGTGCACCAACGAATACCGAGGCCAGCACGTTGGTGAAGCGGTGCAATTCGAGCCGGATCACCATTTCGTTGTTGTTGTCTTAACGCCAGGCACTGGCAGGCAAGCGCAGCAGCAGTGGGAGATTCCAGCCGGTGGCCTGACGACCGGGCGGAGCATCGCTGCCCCCCACCTCCTCACCGTTCAGCCATACCTTGATGCCATACAGGTGATTGTTGATATATAGACTCTGCATTTCGTCGCTGTCTGGTGACGGCAGGGTGAAGCGGAACCAGGCATAGCCGGCATCGATACGGTCGAGCGGCTTCTGGTACGGCAATACGAAGGGGCGCCAATCGGCCGTGGATGCAGGCAGCGCAGCCTCGGTGGTTTCCAGCAATTCCACGCGTCTTATTGCAGTGGAATCACCTACCTGGGCATGAGCCGGCACTACCAGCAAAGCGAGTAGCAACCAGCAATAGAAACGAACGGGACGGTTCGTAAACAGCCAAGTGTCTTTTTTTATTCTCATCTGTCTATTCCGGGTGACTGCAACATCCAAACGCTTCTAAACTCCGGCGGCTCAAATTCCAACAGTTTGCAAATACCAACAACTTCCAAATACCAACAACAAAGAAAGAGGGGACAGCATGTCAATCAACAAGTACCGGCAGCCGCAGCCAACGCGGTTGGCTTTTGCCGTGGCATCCATCACCACGCTATTGGCCTTTGCCAGCACACCGCTGCAGGCCCAGCAACCCACCGAAGAGATCATGGTAACCGGCTCGCGTATCTCGCGGGACGTTGGCTTCTCATCTCCAGTACCCGTTACGGCCATCAACACCGAAGAGCTGCGGATGTTTGATCCGGGTCTTGGTGTTTCGCAACAGCTGGAAAACCTGCCACAGTTCTTCAACAACGTCAGCTCCGACAACATTGCCAACCGCGTTACGGCCGATGTCGGCCAGAGCCAACTCAACATGCGCGGCATGGGCGGCAACCGTACGCTGGTGCTGCTGGACGGGTTGCGCGTCGTACCGTCCGACCGCCGCAGCTCGGTGAGTGTGGATTACCTGCCAAGCACGCTTATGCAGCGCGTCGACGTTGTCACCGGCGGCGCTTCCGCCGCCTACGGCTCCGATGCACTCGCCGGGGTTACCAACTTCGTGCTCAATCGCAACTTCACAGGCCTCGACATCCGCACCAGCACTGGCATCAACGAAGAGGGTGATGGCGAGTTCAACCGTGCCTCTGTCACCTTTGGCGATGATTTTCTCGACGATACCTTGCACGTATTCGGGGCAGCGGAAGTCCGTGTAAACGACGCCTTCCGTCGCAACAATGCCGACTGGGATGTCCGCCAGGGCTACGTAATGAACCCCGAGTGGGCGGCATGGCGCGCCCGCACGCCGGCCACAGGCCCCGGTGCAGTACCCAATTCCGCCGCACCAGTTCCGCTGCGCCTTACCCGCGGCCATGTCTACAACAATTCTTTCACCAACACCGGCCTGATCATCCAGCCCGGATCCGCACTGAACCGGCAACAGTTCACCAACGACGGCACTGGCGTGATTCCGTTCCAGGAGGGACAGTTCGCCTCAATCGCGGGGCAGGCCAGCACCTTGAACAGTGCACAAGGCGCACCCGGACAGTATCAATACGACGAGTTCGTGAATGGGCACCCGCAAAGCATCGAACGGGTAGGCGTCAAGCAACAGACTTTGTTTGTTGGCGGCGATTACAACCTGACTGAAAACACCACCCTTTGGGGCCACGCCTTGTACGGCCGCATCCACAATGACATTGAGCCGTCGTCGTCAGGCGCCTCCGGTACCGGTCTCGGTCACGCTGGCCTCGCCTACCTGACTGCTTTCCGCGACAACCCCTTCCTGCCTGCATCCGTACGCCAGACGATGCTGACAGAAAACCGTCAGTCCATCCGCATCGACCAGCACGGCTTTCTCGGTACCGAATGGGGCATCCGCGAAAAGCCCCAGGTAACCAACCAGATGGACTCCATTACGCTCGGCTTCACCACCGAGAATCTGATCGGCGACTGGAATCTGCGTGGCGCCTACCAGACCGGTAATGCCAAAAAGAAGAACATGAACAACAACTGGGAACGCCTCGACCGCTTCTATCTGGCGCTGGACGCTGTCACTGATCCGGCAACCGGCCAACCGATCTGCCGTATCAAGCAGGTCCAACAACAATTGGCTGCACAGGGGCGCAACCTTGAGCGCGAACTTGGAGCCTGGTCGCAAGTGAACACCACACCCTCGCGTTACTTCTTCCGTGGCGACCTCAATGCCAAGACACCAGGCAAACTGGAGCCGGTACCGTTCCCGATTTCGGTCGACAGCATTGACAACACCATCAGTGATTGTGTGCCGGTAAACATGTTCGGCCGTGGCAAACAATCTGACGCCGCGATGGATTACATCTTCTCCAGCCGTACCAAGACCGGCATCTCGACGCAGGAAATGGATTTTGCCGAACTGCTGTCCAGCGGCACCATCATGGAGGGCTGGGCCGGCCCGATCAGCGGCGCAGTCGGTCTTACCTGGCGCGACTCGTCGATCAAGCAGATCATCGTCGACGATGAAATTGATGCGCTTGGCGCCCCTTGCAACGTCACTTTGCCGGACGGCACTGTTGCCGTGCGCGGTGTTGCACCCTCCATCAACTGCTCGGCCACCGCGGACAACCTGCACCGCTTTTCCGGCCAGCCCGAATTCATGGGCGGATTTGACGTGAAGGAATTCTTCGCCGAAACCATCGTGCCGCTGTATGACAATGGCACCCAGAATGCGGAATTCAACCTTGCTGCCCGTTATTCCGACTACTCCCGCGCCGGCGAATTTACCTCGTGGAAAGCCGGTTTGAGCCTGCAGGTAGTCAAGGATCTCAGACTTCGCGGCACCTACTCGCACGATATCCGCGAAGGCTCCTTTGAAGAACTATTCGTACAACAGGGCCGCGGCGCCAACATCAACGATCCTGTGACCGGCCAGACCTACACCACCTTCAACCTGACTGGTGGCAACCCTGATCTGGAAGCCGAGGAGGCCGACACCACCGTACTTGGCTTTGTCTATCAGCCTTCGTGGCTGGAAGGCCTGTCGCTCTCGCTTGATCGTTACGATGTCGAACTGAGTTCCGCCATTGCCAGTTTCACCGAGCAGCAGACGGTCGATGAGTGCAATCGCACTGGCGCCTTGTGCGAGTACATCATCCGTGGCTCCGATGGTTTCATCCAGACCATCCGTGTGCAGTTCATCAACATCAACCAGGCCAAAGTCAGCGGTTACGACGGCGAAATCAGCTATCGCATGGAGCCCGATTTCTTCGGCAACTTCTCCGAATCGATGAATTTCCGCCTGATTGCCGGCTATATGAGTGAAAACTCCACTACGCCGTTGAACTCAGCCAAGGTGGATCGCGCCGGCGCTGATGCACTCGCCACCCAGGGCGGCGGCTACCTGCCGCAGGAAACCCTTACCGCCAACATCACCTACAACATTGGCGATCTTGGCGTCAGCCTGCAACAAACCCACCAGGGTGAACTGAAGCGCAACGCGCTGTGGGTCGAAGGCGTTGATGTGGACAGCAACAGGATCGGTTCCGTCAACCTGACCAACCTCGGCTTGTTCTGGAGCCGCGACCTCAGCTCGGGCAGCAGCTGGCGCGCATCGTTCAACGTCACCAACCTGTTCAACCGTGATCCGGTATTGGCCGGCACCACCCGTGTTGGCGATGACGTAGGTCGCCGCTACGCACTGGGCTTCGACTACAGCTTCTGATCGGGTAGTCTTTTGTTGTACAAGAAGGGCGACGATGCAGTCGCCCTTTTTTTTCTACCAGGAGCATTCCATGTCAGACATTTTCGCTTGCCGCCGTCGTTTGCTTGCTTTTCTTGCCGGCAGCCCTTTGCTGCGCAGCGCGGCACTCGGCACCTTTTCGCTCGATGCGCTGGCACAGATCGCCGAAGACCGCGACTACCTGGCACCATCGCCGGAACTCGCCGCCAATGTATTCGACATGGAAAACCTGGCACGCCAGAACATCAGCCGTGCCCACTGGACCTACATATCCCAGGGCGTGGATGACGAGCTCACATTGCGCGCCAATCACGAGGCCTATCAACGCCTGCATCTGAAAGCACGCCGGCTGATTGATGTCAGCAAAACATCCATCGCCACCACCTTGTTCGGCGAATCCCTCCCCTCCCCCATTCTGATGGCGCCGGTGGGCGGTCTCGGCATGGCACACGCCGACGGTGACAAAGAAGCGGCCGCCGGTGCTGCACTCAGCGGCCACAAGATGGTGATGTCCACCGCAGCCACCTTCGGTATCGAAGAAGTGGTTGCCGCCCGCGGTGGCCCGGTGTGGTATCAGCTTTACACCACCAACGACTGGCGCATCACGCAGGGTCTCGTGCGCAAGGCCGAAGCCAACGGTTCAACCGTGATGTTTCTCACGGTCGACATCCCGGCCCGCAACCAGGACCGCATGCGCCGCTTCGATCGCACGCAAGGCGAGTGCGTTGACTGCCACGATCCCGACTCCACCTTCGCCGACAAAGCGATGCTGCGTGGCTTGGATGCGCCACGCAACATTGGCGCCGGCAATCCGGCGATGGACTGGGACTTTGTCAAACGGCTGAAGGATTTCACCAAAATGAAACTTGTCATCAAAGGACTGACACAGCCGGAAGATGCCCTGCTGGCAATCGACAGTGGCGTTGATGGCGTGTTGGTGTCGAACCACGGTGGCCGCGCTGATGAAAGCGGCTACGCCACCATCGACTCGCTGCCGGAGGTGGTTGCCGCTGTGAACGGCCGCTGTCCTGTGCTGGTTGATGGCGGCATCCGCCGGGGTACTGATGTGTTCAAGGCGCTGGCACTTGGTGCTGATGCCGTGCTGGTCGGCCGTCCCTACGTGTGGGGCCTCGGCGCCTTCGGCAGATATGGCGTCGATCGCGTGATGAAAATCCTCGATGCTGAACTCGACATTGCCATGCGGCAGGCCGGTACGCCGATGCTGGCGGACATCAACACGTCCTTCATCCGCAGAGGCTGATCGGTCGATCGCTGCTGCTATACTCGCCACGAATCATCAAACCGCAGAGACGACCTTATGAAAAAAGCAGAACTGCTTTCCGCTGTCAGCCTTTTCGGCATGCTTGCATTCAACTCCGCCCACGCCCAGATCGGCTGCGACCGTGCCTGCCTTACCGGCTATGTCGATGCCTGGTTCAACGGCCTTACCAGTAACACCACCACCGGTGTGCCGCTGGCCGCCAACGTGAAGATTTCGCAGAACGATCGCCTGACCGATCTCAAAGGCACCTTCTGGGAAACTGCCGACGCAGTGCCGTACCGTTGGGACATCGCCAATACGCGTCTGGGCGACACCGGTACAGAAGCCGTAATCCGCAATAGCGATGGCACGCTGACCATGTTGATCGTGCGTCTGAAAGTCGAGAACGGCGCCATCACCGAAATCGAAACGGTAAAAACCAACCAGGGGGAATCCGATCGTCTGTGGGGGCCGGAGACCTTGCTGGCCAAAGGCATATCGCCGGCGCTGACGCTCTCCATTCCGGAACCCGAGCGGGATTCCTACTACCGCCTGATTGCGGCTGGTGAAAGCTATTGGCGTGCCTTTCAGACCAATGGCACCCCTGCTTATCACCCCGCAGATCTGGCCTCGGATACCCAGCGGTTTGAGAACGGTCTGCAGACCACCGGGATGGTGCGCGATGGCATGTTCGTCACCGCAATCAGTGGCTTCCATGCCGGCCGCTTTCTCGGCCGCAACCTGTGGAACCGTCGCTACCCGGTGGTTGATGAAGAGCGCGGCATCGTGTTGTCGATGGTGCGCTTCGGCCTGAAGGAAGGCATGGAGAGCCAGAGTGTTGCAACTTCCAACAATCGTGTCGTTGGTGAATTCTTCGCAGTGCAACAAGGGTTGATCCGTGAAGTACACGCAGTCTTGTTCAACACGCCGGATTCACAAGCGCCGGTATGGGAAGCGGACTACGGCCCGGCGCGCGGTGGTGCCGGCTGGTGACATCAACTCTGCACAGCGCGCGGGTTGCTGCGCATTTCGATGCGCTTGCGGCCGACGTGCCGCGTTGGCGCGAGCGCAACCGCTACTACCACAGAGACTTAAGCCGCTATATGCAGTATCTGTGCGGCGCTGGTTTGCGTGTGCTGGAGCTTGGCTCAGGCACCGGTGAATTGCTGGATGCGCTGAAGCCATCCTATGGTGTCGGCATCGACATCAGCCATGGCATGGTGGAGCACGCGCAACACAAGTATCCGCACCTGTAGTTCCGCGTTGGAGATGCACACGATCTGTCGGCTCAGCCGGACGAACTGTTCGACATCATCATCCTGTCGGATCTCGTCGGTTATCTCGACGATGTGCAAAGCTGCATGCAACAAGTGCACAGGTTCTGCCACGGAGAGACACGGCTGTTGATCAACAACTACAGCTTTGTATGCGAGCCGGTTCTGGTGCTGGCGGAGAAGTTTGGACTGAAAATGCCGAACCCGATGCAGAGTTGGTTGTCGCCAGGCGATCTGCCTAACCTGCTGACCCTGGCCGACTTCCAGTGGGTGAAGACCGAACGCCGGTGGTGAATGCACTGTGTCCGTCCAATTACATGGTGGCGCGGCCGCTGCCTGCTCCGGTGGAAAAATCAGCGTCAGTTACTGTCGTAATCCCGTGCCGCAACGAGAGTGGCAAGATCGCTGATGCCATCACCCGCCTGCCGGTATCCGCCAGTCATCTCGAAATCATCTTCGTTGAAGGCAACTCAAAGGACGACACAGTTGATGATCCAGACCGGAAAGGGCAAGGGTGACGCCGTGCGCATGGGTTATGCCGCTGCCACCGGCGACATCCTGATGATTCTCGACGCCGACCTCACGGTGCCGCCGGAGGACCTGCCGCGCTTCTATCGGGCACTGGTGCAGAACAAGGCCGAATTCCTGAATGGCTCGCGTCTGGTATACCCGATGGAGGATGAAGCCATGCGGGTACTGAACCTGATTGCCAACAAGTTCTTCGCGCTGGCGTTTTCATGGCTGTTGGGCCAGCGGCTGAAAGACACGCTGTGTGGCACCAAGGTGATGTGGCGCAAGGATTGCGAGAAGCTAAACCTGAAACTGCTGGAAATCCCGATCCGCTATCGCGCCCGCACCTATGGCGAAACCCCAGATCAGCCGTTTCCGCCACGGCATCCTGCTGCTGCGTATGACCGTATACGCGTGGCGCAAATTGAAAGCGCCGTGAATGACGGTACCGCAATGGAGGGGGCAGTGATTCAGCGTGGCGGAGTGGGAGTGCCAGTACGCTGATAGATGCGCAAAGATGGGTTGGTATACGTCATATCCAGCGACGATAACCACGAGGAAAAATCCACTCCGAACAGCACCGGCCGTACCTGTTGCTCATGCACCACGGTAAACCCGGCACCTAGCAATGCCGAATAGAAGTGTGCATATCGCGCTACTGGATGCGCTGCTCCCAGCCGCTCCCTGCTGGCGTACAGGTGCTGATGGATCAGCAGGTAATCAATCGGTTGTTCTGCAAATACTTTTGTGTAGTCCTTGGCGTCATCATCAAGCCGGGTGGTGCCGAGGCAGCGGGCTGATGTGAAAGCGGGGTTGTACATTTCTTCGGCATTGTAGGCCTTTGCCATCACCAGGCAGCGTGCCGGCGGCACATTGGAATCCACCCACTGCCGGGTGAGATCGCGCACCTTGGGCGTAACGCCCATTCGCAGGAATGCCAACACAGCCAACAACGTCAACCCGCAGGCCACCAACGTGACTCCTTGTACAAGCCTGGCAGGTACCCGCCGTGCAGCCTCCCAGGTTGTATCGGCGACAACAACTGCCAACATGGGCACCAGTAGCAATGTGTAACGCACAGCACTGATTTCATCAGCACGCATCTGTTGCGCCATGATCACGTGCGCCGGCGCCAGAGCAAGTACCAGCGTGGCCAGCAATGCCCTTCTCTCGTTGTGCAGCGTTCGTACCGTCTCGTACACCAGCAGCAATGGCGGCAGCAAGCGCGACAATGAAGGAGGCAATGACATGAAGGAATCATTGATATCTGGCACGGCCTATCGCATTGCAGCTGGCAAGTGGTCCTGTCCTGCCAGCAGGCCGTCGAGGGCCTTGCGCGTCAGCTTTGGTACCAACCGCTGCAGAAAATCCTTCATGTAGTCTCGCAGGAATACCTGCCGGCGCAAACCCACGTAGGTAGTGTTCGGCGGGAAAATGTGACTGGCATCACGCATTGCCAGACCCTCGTCCCGCTTGCGGTCATAGGCCATCGACGCCACCAGGCCAACACCAAGCCCGAGCTTGACATAGGTCTTGATGACATCGGCGTCGATTGCAGTCAGCACGATGTTCGGGCTCAGCCCGGCCGCATCGAATTCACGCAGCACCTGCGAACCGCCGGCAAACGCGAAGTCGTAGGTGATCAGCGGATAACGCGCGAGCATGTCCAGCGTCAGGGTCTTTTCCTTCAATAACGGGTGTCGTTTCGGGATTACCACGCAACGGTTCCATTGATAGCACGACAGACTCAACAACCCCGGCATTGTGCGTATGGCCTCAGTGGCTATACCGAGATCGGCAGTGCCATTCGCCACTTGCTCTGCAACCTGGGTGGGATTGCCCTGGTGGATCGTGAGCTGCACATTGGGCCAGTCAGCGCTGAAAGCCCTGACAATTTCCGGCAGAAAGTAGCGCGCCTGGGTATGGGTAGTGGCAATCGTCAGCATGCCGCGGTCCTGCTGGCGCAGCTCTTCCCCGGTCTTTTTCAGGTTGTCGAGTTCGCGCAGCACCTTGCCGGCCTGCTGCACAATCAGTTGGCCAGGCGCCGTCAGTGCAACCAGCCGCTTGCCGTTGCGCTCGAATATCTGCAGCCCCAGCTCCTGCTCGAGCAGTGATACCTGCCGGCTAACGCCGGACTGCGAGGTGTGCAGTACCGCAGCTGCCTGCGAAATACTCAGGCCTTGCCGCACGATTTCACCGAGGTATTGCAGTTGCAGCAGTTTCAGACGTCCGCCTCCGCTTTTTCCATATCTTGGAATCACATATTGATATGTGAATATATCACTAATTCTGCATTAGCTCCGCTGCTATAGTGCGCACCTCTCCGCAGGAGCGTGTTATGGATTTGTTGTATTCGGCCTCGGGTTTTGCAGTGGGCCTGTTGGTAGGCATCACCGGTGTTGGTGGCGGTTCGCTGATGACGCCACTGCTGGTATTCCTGTTCGGCTTCCAGCCAGCCGTTGCCGTGGGCACCGACCTGCTCTATGCCGCAATAACCAAGACCGGCGGCGTGTTCGTGCATCATGGCAAGCACCAGTCAGTCGACTGGCGTGTCGTGGGTTTGCTATCCGCGGGCAGTTTGCCGCTGGCAATCGCCACCCTGCTGGTGATCCGCTACCTGATGTCGATCGGCACTGAAGTCACCGGCGCCATTTCATACTCGCTCGGCATCGCACTGATCCTTACCTCAAGCGCACTGCTGCTGCGTGCAGCCTTGCTGCGCGGCCGCTCACGTGAAGTCGACCACGACGCCAGCATGCTGTCGTCTGCCCGCTTCAATGGTATGGAAATTCCCTCCACGATCCTGACCGGAGCCGTTCTCGGTGTACTGGTCACACTGTCGTCAGTAGGTGCCGGCGCACTCGGCACCGTGGCGCTGCTGTTCCTCTACCCGCGTGCCAGCACGCTGAAAATCGTCGGCACCGACCTTGCCCACGCTATCCCGCTCACCGCCGTGGCCGGCGTCGGACACTGGCTGCTCGGCAACGTGAATTTCGTACTGTTGGGCAGTCTCTTGATCGGTTCGCTGCCGGGTATCTGGGTAGGAAGTCACTTGAGTGCCAAAATCCCCGAGCAATGGCTGCGGCCGTTTCTGGCGGTGATCTTGATGATCATCGGTTTGAAGTTTGTGCTGTCGTGAAACCTGCTGCTGGGGGTATCTCGACAGCCTGGGTCAGTGCCCTACCCCGGGACACGCCGTAAATACGTCCCTGTAGGCTCTGTCTTCGGCATCCCTGCCTCAGACAGGTTCCGGTGCATGGCACTGACCCAGTCTCTCAGGTTTGGTTAGGCAGCAGGCTTTTACAGCAACGCAGAACCAGTGGCGGAAGGGCAGCCGGTCCGAGGGGAGTAGCCTCCCTCGCGCGGCTTTCCCTGCGCCGGAAAAAGCCGAATAAGCGCGAGGACTGTCTGAGGACGAAAATCGCATGCGATTTTTGGCCGAGTTCCGCAGCGCCGGTTTTTGACAAGCAGGAGCGCGCAACAGGAGGCGGAGCCCCTCGGGCCGGCTGCCCCTCAGTTGATCAGAAAGATCATCGAGCCTGTTGCATCGCCGCCGGCAGCTCGCCTTTGGCGGCAGCATCCCAGTGTTCGATCAAACGGCCGTTGGCCACCCGAAACAGATCGAACCACGCTA
>CAISOD010000177.1 GCA_903887045.1 uncultured Gammaproteobacteria bacterium
AGGGCTTCACCTTTACCGACGACGGCAAGAGTCTGCGCCCGTTCAACACCGGTGCCACTCTGCGCAACCTTGGCAACGGCATGTCGACCGGCGATCCGGTCGAAGCGGCGTATCACGAAGCAGCTTTCAACGGTAACGCCTTCGGCTCCGAAGTAATCCAGCATTCCGGTTTTGCTGGTGCCAAATACGATCTCAGCGACACCACCCAGTTCTTTGCCCAGTTGATGCTGGGCCGCACCGAGTCGAACTCTTACGGCCGTCGCGGCAACCCTGAAATGGGTCAGCAGTATTTCGCCACCATCTACCGTGAAAACCCTTACCTGCCATCCGATCTCGCTGCCGAGATGGACCGCCTGGGTCTGACCTCGCTGCGTTTCGACAAGATCGGCCAGGTGCGTAATGGCAAGAACTTCAACTTCTACGATAACCGCAACGACGCCAACATCAGCCAGATGTGGTCGGCCACGGCCGGTTTCGACCACATGTTTGCCAATGACTGGAGTCTGCGCGGTAACTACCAGTACGGTGAATCAAAGTTGACCTCAGAAGGCGAAAACATGATCCGCGTGGATCACTGGTACCTGTCGCTCGACGCCGTGCGTGATCCTGCTACCGGCGCCATCAAGTGCAACATCCAACAGGTGAACCCGAGCATGGCGCAGTTGGAAGCTGCCGCCGCCGGCAGGTCAGTGTTGACCACGCGCATCGGCGAATTCCCGACCGCACTGATGCCGATCACCAACGTGCTGGTTACCCCGGAAGAATCGATCAGGAACTGTGTGCCAACCAACTTCTTCGGTCTCGGCAATGCGTCGAAAGAAGCCGATGAATACATGACCAGCGACAAAAAAGGCATCCGCGACCTCGATCAGCATTTCGCTGAATTGTTGCTGACCGGCGACTTGCACGAAGGCTGGGGCGCGGGATCTATCAACTTTGCCGCAGGTCTGACTTACCGCAAGGAATGGTTCAACCAGATAACAACCCCAATCGACTTCGAGCGTACGACCGTTGTTGCGCCACAGGTAGGAATCCGCGGTATTTCGCCTGGTATCACCGGCGGCAACCGTTCGATTCACCAGTTTTCCGCTACATCGTGGGCGACCGGTGAAAACGATGTGTGGGAAATGTTCGGCGAGTTGAACGTGCCGATCTGGCAATCCGCCGGCGGCAATCAGCGCCTCGATACCAACTTCGCTTTCCGCCAGTCCGATTACTCGGAAACCGGCAAGATCGACAGCTGGAAATACGGCTTCGAGCTGCAGGCACTGGAAGATCTGCGTTTCCGCGTTACCCAGTCACGGGACGTGCGCGAACCGACCTTCCAGGAGCAGTTTGAGTCCGGTGGTGGCGGTGCCAACATTGTCGACCGCGCCAGAGCGAATGCCAATTACACGATCACCATTCTGACACTTGGCAACGCCAACCTGAGTCCGGAAGAAGCCGATACTCTGACTGCCGGCTTCGTATGGACACCTTCCTTCAGCTTCCTTGATGGACTGCAGTTTTCCGCCGACTACTACGACATCGATGTCAAAAAACGTATCACCCCGCTTGGCGCCCAGCGTTTGGTCGACGAGTGCGTCAGTGGTACCAGCCCGCTGTTCTGTAACCAGATCGTGCGCAACGCCGGTACCGGTTTGATTGAGCGCGTTGACGATCGTCAGGTGAACGCAGCGGCCGGTGTGACCACCGGTATCGACTTCGAGTTGCGTTACGACTTTGAAGTGGACTTTTTGGCTTCGTATAACGAAAACTTCCGCCTGCGTATGTTCGCCAACCACATGCTGGAAAACTCCGTCACCACCACAACCTATCGTGATGACGTCGGCAGCTTGACCAGCCCCGAGTGGAATGCCACGGCAACGATGGGTTATGACATCGGTAACTGGGGTATCAACTGGGTAACACGCTACTACGACAGCACCAATTACACTCTGGGCTTTGGTGTGCATTGGAGAAGCGGGTTCGAAGTCGATGACGCCACCATTGCATCGCAGACGGTCAACAACATGTCTGTCAGCTACCGCGGCGAAACCGCTAGCGGTGCCAACTGGGTGGCTAGCTTCAACGTCAACAACATATTTGATCGCAACCCACCGATCGTTGCCAGCCAGAACCTTCGTGGCGGCCAACAGGGTGTGAGCAACGTGTTCGACGTGTTCGGTCGTCGTTACCAGGTGAGCCTGAACTACAGCTTCTGAGTTGTAGGGAAGGACACGGGGAACATGGAAGTTCCCCAAACAAAAAAGGCTGCCTTCGGGCAGCCTTTTTTCTTGCAGCGGATTTTACTGACCGCCGAGGAAATCCATCTTGCCGACTGCTACGCCATTGTGGCGCAGGATGTTGTAGGCCGTGGTGATGTGAAAATAGACGTTGGGCAGTGCCCAGTTGCGCAGGAAGTAGTCGCCCACGAATTCGAGTTCGCGCTGGCCAGCCTGCAGTTTGATCTGCTTCTGCTCACTTCCGTTTATGCTGGCTTCCGGAATCGATTTGAGGAAATCAATGGTTTTCTCTATGCGCGCCTGCAGGTCGGCAAAAGTTACTTCGTTGTCTTCGTACTTGGGCACCTCGATGCCGGCAAGGCGGGCTCCACAACCTTTCGCAACATCGCAGGCAATCAGCACTTGGCGCGTCAGCGGAAACATGTCGGGGTAGAGACGGCCGCCGGTCAGCACCTTCTCGTCGATTTTTTTCTCGGCCGCGTAATCCGCGCCCTTCTTGAGGATGATGGAAAGATTTTTGAGATAGTGCAGGAATACCGGCACTGATGACGAATACATGCTTAGCGACATAACGACCCCTTTTGATTGAGTTGTAGCGGGTTGAAAACCGGCCGGATGTTACTCCACAAACGCACGCTCGACCACGTAATGGCCCTGGTTGCCATGGCGCGCTTCACTGTAGCCCATGTCGTTGAGAATGCGACAGGTATCCTTCAACATCGACGGACTGCCACACAGCATGAAACGATCATCATTGACGTTGAGTGGTGGCAGGCCCAGATCCCTCTGCATCTTGCCGGTGACGATCAAATCGGTCAGGCGGCCCGTGTTGCGAAACGCTTCGCGTGTCACCGTTGGGTAGTACAGTAATTTCTCGCTGACGATCTCGCCGAGGAATTCGTGCTCGGGCAGTTCCTTGCTAATGAAATCCTGGTACGCCAGTTCGCTGATGAAGCGGACACCGTGTACAAGAATGATCTTCTCGTACATTTCATACACTTCCGGATCCTTGATGATGCTCATGAACGGCGCCAGCCCGGTGCCTGTTCCGAACAGGTACAGGTGTTTGGCTGCCAACAGATTCTCGGCCACCAAGGTACCGGTGGGCTTGGTGCCAACCAGAATCTTGTCGCCGACTTTCAGATGTTGCAGACGCGAGGTGAGTGCGCCGTCCTGCACTTTGATGCTGAAGAACTCGAGCTGCTCTTCGTAATTGGCGCTCACCATGCTGTAGGCGCGCACCAGCGGGCGGCCATCCACTTCAAGGCCGATCATCGTGAAGAAGCCGTTCTTGTAACGGAAGCCCGGATCACGGGTGGTGGTAAAACTGAACAGGGTGTCGTTCCAGTGGCGAACGCTGGTAACAGTTTCATGCTGGTATTTGCTGCTCATGGGCTGGCCCCGTAAACAAGAAGGCGCGCATTCTAGGCCAACTCGCTTTATAGGTATAATCGTTTATAACTTAATGTTTATTCGGTTTTGCCGATATGAAGTTCACGCTGCGCCAATTGGAAGTATTCCTCGCCACTGCCCGCGCACAGAACCTCAGCCGGGCTGCCCAAAGCCTGGCGATGTCGCAGTCGGCTGCCAGTGACGCATTGCGCGAATTGGAACAGCAGTTCAACCTCCGTCTGTTTGACCGTATAGGCAAAAGGTTGCAGCTGAATGATGCCGGCCGCCTGCTGTTGCCGCGCGCCGAAGAGTTATTGAGCCGCGCCACTGAGTTGGAGCAAGGTCTGCTGCAGCGGGCGCCGGGCACGCTCAAGCTGGGCGCTACACTGAGCATCGGCAACCACCTGTGCATTCCGCTGATCGACCGTTACCGCCGCCAGTACCCCGACAGCCAGGTCAGCCTCGACATCAGCAACACCGAGAGCATCGCCAATCGGGTAGCGGGCTTCGAACTCGACATTGGCCTCATCGAGGGGGAAATCAACGACCCCTTGCTCGAAATGATTCCGTGGCGAGAGGATGACCTCGAACTGTTTGCTTCACCCGACCATGAACTGGCAACCAAAGCCATTCTCAGCAAGACCGATCTGCTGGCAGCGTCATGGATCTTGCGGGAAAACGGCTCCGGCACCCGCCAAACCTTCAATCGGGTTCTGCACGATCTGCTGCCGCAGTTGAAGGTGGTGCTGGAAGTGCAGCAACCAGAGGCCATCATCCAGGCGGTGCGCGCAGGCATGGGAATCAGCTGCTTGTCGAGGCTATCGCTGCAGGAGCATCTGCTGCGAAACGAACTGGTGTGCCTGAAATGCAAGGGTCGGACTTTCCGCCGTCATCCGTATCTCATCATGCACCGGCAGAAGTACCGCAGCACGGCCATGCAGCACTGGCTGACACTTTGCCTTGCCGCATAAAAAAAGGGCATCCTTGCGGATACCCTTTGAAATGACCATCTCGCGACGGCCGAGCTTGATACGAGACCAACTACAGTACTGCCTTACACAACTTACGAACTACCCTAAGAACCCTGGTTCAAGCGAACTACTTACTACGGACTACTCACTGCGGACTACTCACTGCGGACTACTCGATAAAATCATCTGCCAAATCCTGTTCGGATGCCGGGGCTGACACTTTCCCCGCCTGGCCGACACTACCCACCGCAAAAGCTTCGTCGCCTTCGTCCATTACCGTACTAGCGCTTTGCGCCATTACTGCAGTGGCC
>CAISOD010000178.1 GCA_903887045.1 uncultured Gammaproteobacteria bacterium
AGATACACAGACCTTGATAGATCCCCTCTCTTCCAAAACGGAGTTGTGTGAAGAGATGGTACGCCTTGTACTACAGAGTCAGCGGTTTACTCTTGGCGTTGAAAAGGTGCTAAGACACGCTACTGCGGTGGCAGCTGGATTTGTTGTTTCCGCGATGGCGAATAAACTTCTTGCCACAAAGAAATTCAATCAATAAGTGCCTTCCAAGGACTTCCGGTGCGGATCGAAAAATTCTACACACATTTGAACGGCTATGAATGGCTGAAGGTGCGGCGTGTAGGGTTCTGGGAAGAGATTGAGCGAACGATCAGCAGCATTGATGTCGAACGCTGTCGAACCAAGGTTAGTAAAGAGCAGCGGATGCTGGGGAAGTGGTAATCCCCCCTAAAAACCCCCGCACTCAAAAGTAGAAAATTCTCGTAACATTTACCCGAGGAGTTTCTACATGAAGAAGTCAAAGTTCACCGACAGCCAGATCATCGCCATCCTGAATCAGGCTGAAGCTGGGACGCCAGTGCCCGATCTGTGCCGTGAGCACGGCATCAGCTCCGCTACGTTCTACAAGTGGCGCGCCAAGTTCGGCGGCATGGATGCATCCCTGATGGCTCGCATGAAGGAGCTGGAGGAAGAGAACCGTCGGCTCAAGAAGATGTACGCCGAGGAGCGTCTGAAGTCCGAGATCATCCAGGAGGCCATGTCAAAAAAGTGGTAGCGCCATCTCAGCGTAAAGAGATGGCGGTGCAGGCAGTAGCGCAACACGCAATCAGCATTCGGCAGGCATGTGAGTTCTTTCAGGTGAGCGAGAGCTGCTACCGCTACAAACGCAAGCTGTCGGACGAGAATGTCGAGATAGCTGATTGGCTTGTCCGTCTGACGCACAACCAGCGCAGCTGGGGCTTTGGTCTGTGTTACTTGTTCTTGCGCAACGTGAAAGGCTTTGGCTGGAATCACAAGCGTGTGTACCGGATTTACCGGGAATTGGAGCTGAACCTACGGATCAAACCCAGGAAGCGGCTAATACGAGAAAAGCCGGACGCCCTGGAAATTCCGTCCATGATCAACCACTGCTGGTCGATGGACTTCATGCACGACAGTCTTGCTGATGGCAGATCGTACCGTCTGTTCAATGTGATCGACGATTTCAACCGGGAAGGGTTGTGCATCGACGTGGATTTCTCACTGCCGGCTTTACGGGTGATCAGGGCGCTGGATCAGGTGATCGAGTGGCGAGGCAAACCGGCGATGATCCGTTGTGACAACGGGCCAGAGTATGTGAGCAGCGCGCTGACAATCTGGGCCGAGAATCGCGGCATCAAGCTGCTCTACATTCAGCCAGGCAAGCCGCAACAGAATGCTTATGTTGAACGGTACAACCGCACGGTGCGCTATGACTGGCTGGGACAGTACCTGTTCGACACGCTGGATGAAGTGCAAGAGTTCGCGACCCGCTGGCTATGGCACTACAATCACGAACGTCCGAACATGGGACTTGGAGGCATCACCCCCAAACAGAAGTTGGCCCTTGTGGCCTGAACCTACTTTTGAGTGCGGTTACAAATGGGGGGATTACCACACCAAGTAGCTTGGCCAAATCCTTCTGATACAAACCCAGCTCAGTTCTCCTCCTATATATATGCTCACCGAGTGTTGTTGGTTCAAACTCCCAAGGCTTTGGAATCAATACGTTACGTACCACACGCACGTATGGCAAAAAGGCAACGCATGATTGCTTCTGCGGCCATCACGGCGATCCCGCCAAGCCGTGTTCATGCACACCGGAAAAACTGCAGCGTTATCAGCAGCGCGTGTCAGGCCCGCTGCTCGATCGCATTGACCTGCATGTCACGGTGCCGAAACTGGCGGAAGCCGACAAGCCAGCCTTGTTGCAACGCTGTGATGATGAAAGCGGCAGCAGCGAAAGACTGCGCGAGCTGGTAGTGGCGTGTCGTGCGCGACAACAGGCGCGCAGCAACAAACTCAATGCGCATCTGCATCAACATGAGATTGGCGAACACTGCGCCTTGTCGCAACAGGATGTGCGCTTGTTGAATGACGCGACAACCCGCCTGCAGTTGTCGACCCGCGCGTTCTTCCGCATTCTGAAGATTGCCCGCACGATTGCCGATTTGGCGGAGTCACCGCGCATTGCCACGCCGCACCTGCTGGAGGCGATCAACTACCGGCGGAATTGAAGCAGTCGCAGTCTATGGTTGCCGCAGGAATCGTCAATCATGCTTGCATGCCTATGCATACAACATTAGAGTTATATGCATACGAACAGGAGAATTCACATGCGTACTACGCTTGATTTGCCGGAAGATCTGTTGGCAGAGGCCATGAAGGCAAGCCACAGTGATACGAAAACCGCCGTCATTGTGCTGGCCCTGCAGGAGCTGGTCAGAAAGTCGCAGGTGGCAGGTATCAAGAAGTACAAAGGGCGCGTCGAGTTGGACATTGATCTTGACCATCTGCGGAAGCGCCGTTGATGGACGTGCTGGTCGACAGCTCAGTGTGGATTGATTATTTCAAAGGCGCCGCGCGCAGCACCGCCCTTGACATGCTGATTGATGAAAATCTGGTTGTTACCAACGATTTGATTCTGGCGGAGCTGATCCCGTTTCTCTTGTTGAAAAAGCAGAAGGCTCTTGTTGGTTTGTTGCAGAAAATCCGCCGACTGCCGCTGGGCATTGACTGGGATCACATCATGGAACTGCAGTTGTCTTGCCTGCGCCATGGCAACAATGGTGTTGGCATCCCTGACTTGATCATTGCGCAGAATGCCAAGGCGAACGGCAGCCTTCTTTATTCGCTGGACAAGCAGCTGCTGTCACTGGCAAAGCGGATGAAGATCAGAACCCTTTGATCCAACCAGGTCGCAAAGCAGCCGGTTTGTCAGGACCGCGCAGCTTCCAGTTTTTCAATACGCTGTTCGAGATCGGCAATACGCTCACCAGCACGCGCCAGCAATTCGCGTTGCACATCGAACTCTTCGCGTGTCACCAGATGCAGCTTGCCCAGGCTGGCCTGCAGCAGAGAGTACATCTCGCTTTCCAGCCTGGCGCGGGCGGCCTCGGCGGCGGGGAACAGGTCGGCGGCCTTGCGGCTCAGGGTCTGGAGAAAATCGTGGTTGAGCATGTCGAGGCCCTGCTGGAGTTGCGGATGTGGCTTTGTTTACGGTCAGCTTAGTATACTCCGGGCAACTTGCCCCGAAACCCCAAGGATACGCACATGAAAATGATTACAGCGGTCATCAAGCCTTTCAAACTGGACGATGTACGTGAAGCGTTGTCCTCTATCGGGGTGCAAGGCATCACAGTAACGGAAGTAAAAGGCTTCGGTCGCCAGAAAGGCCACACCGAGCTTTATCGCGGCGCCGAATACGTTGTCGATTTCCTGCCGAAAATACGCCTGGAAATTGCGGTTGAAGACGAACGTGTCGAAATCATCATCGAGGCACTCATCAAGGCTGCCTCCACCGGCAAGATTGGCGATGGCAAAATCTTTGTACACAACCTTGAGCAGGTTATTCGTATTAGAACCGGCGAATCCGGCCCCGACGCCATCTAAGGCGAGTTGCCCCACAGATACTGCAACACCGACAGCGCCGCCACCGGCGCTGTTTCGGTTCTGAGTACCCGGTTTCCCAGCGCGATGCCGGTGAAGCCGCAAGTCTTGGCCTGGGTGATTTCCGCCGGCGCCAAGCCCCCTTCCGGGCCAATCAACAGCGTGACTCCAGCGTCCGGCCGCGGCCCGCTCAGCACACCGCTTTCTTCGTGATCAAGCACCAGTCGCAATGAGGTCGCCACCGTTGGCAGCCATTCCGTCAGCGCCACCGGTGCCAGTACCAGCGGTACCTTCACCCGCCCACTCTGCTCGCACGCGCTGATCGCCACCTGTTGCCAGTGGCTCTGCCGTTTATCCAGGCGTTCGCCTTGCAGCTTCACTTCGCAGTGCTCGGTAAACAGCGGCACGATGGCAGACACACCGAGTTCGGTACTCTTCTGGATAGCATAGTCCATGCGCTCGCCGCGCGAGATGCCGATGCCCAGCACGGTAGTGAGAGCGGATTCGGTGGCCGGCTGTGACACCGCGC
Source organism: uncultured Gammaproteobacteria bacterium (assembly GCA_903887045.1). GTDB lineage: Bacteria > Pseudomonadota > Gammaproteobacteria > Pseudomonadales > Pseudohongiellaceae > CAILUG01. The sequence goes on from CAISOD010000178.1 coordinate 4,094, forward strand.
CGAGTTTGACGCTGACCCCCCGTTTGCCAACGGCTTCGATCACCGCCTCGTATTCGCCACCATCCCCATTGAAAAGCCGCAACAGGGCACCCGGCCCGAGTCGCAACACGTTGGCCAGATAGTGGGCGGCGGTATCGGTGAGTTCCACGCTGTGGCCGGCGGTGAGCGCCACAGTGGTGTAAAGACGGGAAATGCGCATCGGGGCTGCAAACAGGGTTTGTTATGATGGTGCCGATACTGCCACGGGAGAAGTTTTTGACAACCACCACCGACATCCAGGGTTGCGCAATCGATAGTTGTGCGACAAACAGCTGCGACATCCTCGTCAACGGCGGCGGCATGGTCGGGCTTGGTCTTGCACTGGCGCTGGCCGGCGAAGGCTTCAGCGTGGTGGTGCTGGATGCGCAGGCGGCACCTGCGGCGCCGGCGGCTTTGCAGGCGTCCATGACACAGCCGCTGTTCGACAGTCGCGTCAGTGCACTGACGCAAGCGAGCCGGCAATGGCTGCAGCAGCTCGGTGTGTGGGACGCCCTCGCGGCGCTGCGCGTGTGTGCCTACCGCGACATGCAGGTGTGGGATGCCGATGGCACCGGCGCCATTCACTTTGCTGCCGAAGAAGTGCGTGCCTCTGTGCTGGGCCACATAGTCGAGAATCGCCTGGTGTGCGCCGTGTTGTACGCCGCGTTGCAACAACAGCCCACGGTACAACTGCGTAATGGCTGCGCGCTGGAAACGGCCACGCTGGCCAAAACTGCCGGCGATTACAGCGAAATCACCTGCAACGACGGCACGCGCTGGCGCTGCCGCTTGCTGATAGGCGCCGATGGCGGCAATTCGCGCGTGCGCACACTGTGCGGTTTCTCCACCCGCGAATGGAGTTATGAGCAGCAGGCCATCGTAGCCACCGTGCGCAGTGAGCGCCCGCACCAACACACCGCCTGGCAGCGCTTTATGGCTACCGGCCCACTCGCGGTGTTGCCGCTGCAACTGCCGGAAGCCAGCGAACAGCACCACAGCTCGATCGTCTGGAGCTGCGACAGCGCGCTGGCCAGTAAGTTGATGGCGTTGTCGGACACCACCTTCAACCAGCGCTTGCAGCAGGCGTTCGAATTACGGCTGGGCACCATGGAAATCGTCGGCCCGCGCCTTGTGTTCCCGCTGCACCAGCAACACGCCGCTGACTATGTGCGTACCGGCGTTGCCCTGGTCGGCGATGCGGCCCACACCATCCACCCGCTGGCCGGGCAAGGGGTCAATCTGGGTTTCAGCGATGCCCGCTGTCTGGCCAGCGTCCTGGTGCAAGCCAAACGGCGCGGCGAAGACCTCGCCACGCTGCAAACCCTCAGCCGCTACCAGCGCCAACGCAAAGGCCCTAACCTGGCGACGATGCTGGCGATGGAGGGTTTCAAGCGCAGCTTTGGCAGCGACAACCTTGCCCTGCGCTGGCTGCGTAATGCCGGCCTGCGCCTTGCCGACAGTCAACCTGCTCTCAAACGGACCCTGATAAGACAGGCAATGGGCTTGTCGCTCTAGTTGAGAATGATTATCATCCCGCTCCCTGCCTGAGCTGGTTGCTGCAATCCCGGCCAGAGCATCAAGTGCCGGAGCGTGACCGTATGAAGACCATCCCTCTGTTTGCAAGTGCAGTGCTGGCCCTGTTGGTGGGATGTTCTGAACAGCCTGCGTCCGCCGTCGCGCCGTCGGTTACCGACGACGCTTTGGCGGGACAAGCCGCCTCACTCCCGCAATCGGAGGCAGCACCAGCCATGCCCGCAGGTCCGGTAGTGGTCTACTCCTCCCGGCAGGAATACCTGATCAAACCGATCTTCGACCGCTTTACCGAAGAGACCGGCATCGAAGTGCAGCTGCAGACCGGCGAGGAAGGTCCACTGATTGCCCGCTTGCAGGCTGAGGGCAATGCCACCTTTGCCGACATCCTCTATACCGTTGATGCCGGCAATCTGTGGTCGGCCGCCAACAAGGGCCTGCTGCAGTCGATCAGTTCGCCCACTCTGGAAGCTGCCATCCCCGCCAACCTGCGCGATCCGCAAAACCAGTGGTTCGGTTTGTCGGTGCGTGCCCGCACCATCGTCTATTCCACCGCCCGGGTGCAGCCGGCAGAACTCAGCAGTTATGAAGCGCTGGCCGATCCGAAGTGGAAAGGCCGCTTGTGTCTGCGCACCTCGAAGAAGGTCTACAACATGTCGTTGGTGGCCACGCTGATCGACCGCCTCGGCGAAGCCAAAACCGAGGAAGTCGTCAAAGGCTGGGTAGCCAACCTGGCCACGGGCCCGATGAGCAGCGACAACCTCATTATCCAAGCCATTGCTGCCGGGCAATGTGATGTCGGGGTAGTCAACACTTACTACTTGGGGCAAGAGCAGCAGAAAGACCCTGCGATTCCGGTGGCGCTGTTCTGGGCCAACCAGGCCGAGAGTGGAGTCCATGTAAACGTATCGGGTGCCGGCATTACTGCCCACGCCAAACACAAGGATGCTGCCATCAAGCTGATCGAATGGTTGTCGTCGGCGGAGCCGCAGCAGCTGTTTTCTGAGTTGAATCTTGAATACCCGGCCAATGCGGCGATCCAGCCGGTGGCACTGGTACAGGGCTGGGGACCGTTCAAACCTGACCCCATCAATGTTGAAACCGCCGGCCGCCTGCAGGCACAGGCGGTGATGCTGATGGACCGGGCTGATTACCGCTGATGCCTGCTGCAGCGCTACCGTTGCCGCAGCGATTCTCACCAAGGGTATCTCCATGGTTGTGGCGTCTGCTGGCGGCAGCAGTGGCGCTGGCGGTGGCGCTGCCCATCGTCATGCTGTTCCTGCAATGGGGCACGCTTGGCAACGGTGAGCAGGAAATCTGGCAGCACCTGTTCGATACCCAGCTCGACCGACTTGCGCTCAATACCCTCGTGCTGTTGGCCGGCGTGGCAGTGGGTGTCACCGTGCTGGGGGTCAGTCTCGCTGCCTTGTTGAGCCTGTGCGATTTCCCTGGTCGCCGCCTGCTCGAGTGGGCCTTGCTGCTGCCGCTGGCCATCCCCGGCTACGTGATGGCGTTCGTCTTTCTCGGTCTGTTCAGTTTTGCCGGCCCGGCGCAGACGCTGGCGCGCCAGTGGTTCGGCAGCAGCGCCTGGTTTCCCGATGTGCAGAGCCCCGGCTTTGTCATCGTGGTGTTGTCGCTGGTGCTGTATCCCTACGTTTACCTGCTGGCGCGTACCGCCTTCCTCACCCAGGGCCGCAACCTGATAGATGCAGCCCGCACGCTTGGGCTGTCGCCGTGGTCGGCTTTCTTCAAAGTGGTGCTGCCGGTGGCACGGCCGGCGGTGGGTGGCGGCGTAGCGCTGGTATTGATGGAAACACTGGCCGACTTCGGCGCCGTCAGCGTCTTCAACTACGACACCTTCACCACCGCGATCTACCGCGCGTGGTATGGCCTGTTCAATCTGGCGGTTGCGGCGCAGCTGGCCACGCTGCTGTTGATGTTTGTATTGGTAACGCTGGTGCTCGAACACTACAGCCGCCGGGGCGCCCGCTATGTGCGCGACGAACGCAGCCGCGATGTGCAGCGTTACCGCTTGCGGGGCCTGCGTGCTGGCATGGCAACAGCATTCGCATCTTGCGTACTTGGTATCGCCTTCGTGCTGCCGGTTGGTCAGCTCATCGTATGGGTCATCCAGGCCGGCGCCGCCGAATACGATGACCGCTATCCTGAATTCCTTGGCCACACGCTGGCACTCGCTGCGATGGC
>CAISOD010000179.1 GCA_903887045.1 uncultured Gammaproteobacteria bacterium
AAAGCCGCAGACGCTGTCGTTCTGGGATTCCTGCTCTACCGGTGGCCGTCAGGGCCTGATGTCGGCTTATCGTTATCCCGACGACTACGACGCCATTTCCTCCATGGCGCCCGCCAACCCGATGACGGATCTGATGACACAAAGCATGTGGGCCAACTGGGTCAACAAACGCACCGCCGGTGCCCAGCTCGACCCCGGCAAACTGGCACTGGTGCATCAAGCCGTGCTGAAACAGTGTGATGCCCTGGATGGCCTGGAAGATGGTCTTGTCGGCCGCCCGGATGCCTGCAGTTTTGAACCGAAGTCGCTGGTATGCCCGGCTGGCAGCAGCGAGAACTGTCTGTCGGCACCGCAGGCAGAGGCCATGCAAGGCTTGTATGACGGAGTACGCGGCAACGACGGCACCCAGCTGCTGCCCGGTTGGCCGCGTGGCGCCGAGATGCAGTTGACCGCCCTGGTAATGGGCCCCACGCCCTTCCCGGTGGCGATGGACTATTTCCAGAAACTGGTTCACGGCAATGACGCTGCCTGGGACTGGACCAGGATGGACTACAGCGCCGAAAGCACCACTGCCCGCAGTTACGGCGCCGACATCCTCGATGTGCCTGCCGATGGACTCAAAGCCTTTTTCGCGCGTGGCGGCAAACTGCTGTTGAGCCACGGCTGGAACGACGGCCTCATCCCGGCCAACAACACCTTGAAGTTCCATGGCGCGCTCAGCAAAACGCTGGATGCCAAAGCGCTGGAACAACAACTGCGCTTGTTCATGGCACCCGGCATGGAACACTGCTCGGGCGGTGAAGGCCCCAACAGCTTCGACACACTCGGCACGCTGGACGCCTGGACTGCCAGCGGCAAAGCACCGGAGCTGATCGTGGCAAACCGCATGAACTCGCCAAATCCGAACGCACCGCAGTTGCCGCCGATGAGCCGGCCGCTGTGCCCGTATCCACAGGTAGCGCAGTACAACGGCAGCGGTGACAAAGCAGTGGCAGCCAGTTTCAGTTGCGCAGCGCCCTGAGCGATTCCGGCTTGGGTAAAACAATAACAACAACACAAGGAGACTCCATGAATATCACCTCGCTGCAGCGCCGGCGCATGCTGCTGGCCATCTCGCACATCGCGCTCGCTTCTTCGTTGGCTGCCTGTAGTGATGGCGATTCCGCCGGCAACGCCGCTGCACCAGTGGCGGAAACCGACGCGGCGTTGCTGGCGGCGGTGGCCTTCGATCTGTTTCCGTTTGCCGAGTTGCCTGCGGCGCTCTATGCGCAAGTTGGTGAGCGTCTTGCCGCCGCCGGTTCGCCGGCTGTCGCAGAAGGTTTGGTTCAGTTGCGCGCCGCTGCGGGCGAGACGCCATGGCTGGAGCTTGAGGAATCAAGTCGGCTTGCCGCACTCACTGCGCTGCAAGCCACGCCGTTTTTTGCCGCCGCGCGCGCCACTGCACTGGAAGTGTTGTTCCGCGCACCGGAAACCTTTGCCCTGCTCGGTTACGGCGGCTCCGCGATCGAACACGGCGGTTACATCGAGCGCGGCTTCGCCGACATAAGCTGGCTGCCGGCACAGCCCTGACTATCCAAACCTGACTGCCCAACCCTTACAACCCAACCCTGACAAAAACCAAAACCAAGGGGAATAACGATGCCAGCCAATTTTGCTCTCGACGACGACTCGGTAGTCGTCATCATCGGTTCCGGTGCCGGCGGCGGCACTGTCAGCCAACAACTCACTGCGCGCGGCATCAAGGTCGTGTGTCTTGAAGCCGGGCCGCGGCGCGGCCTTGGCGATATCGTCAACAACGAGCCGGAAATGTTCGTCAAACTCAGCTGGCTTGATCGCCGCATCGGCGAAGGCTATGCGCCCGACGGCATGCCGGTGTGGTCGGTGAAAGGCGTTGGCGGCACCACCACCCACTGGACTGCCTGCTGCCCGCGCCTGCACGACTTCGAGTTCAAATCACTCTCCACCTACGGCGAAATTGCCGACTGCAACCTCGCTGACTGGCCACTCAGCCTCGACGACATGGCGCCCTGGTACGACATCGCCGAAGACATGCTGGGTGTTACCGGCACCCACGGCATCGAACGCTTGCCGCCGAGTGCCAACTTCAAGGTGATGGAAGCCGCTGCGCGCAAGGTGGGCTACAGCGACATCGACACCTACAACATGGCGATCAACTCGGCGCCGCGCAACGGCCGCCCTGCTTGTCTGCAGATGGGCTTCTGCAACAGCGGCTGCGCCATAAATGCCAAGTGGACCACCTTGTTCAATCACATCCCGCAGGCGGAAGCGACTGACTACTACGACCTGCGCCCCGACAGCATGGTCACCCGCATCGTTACCGATGAGAACGGCCGCGCCAGCGCTGTGCGTTATCGCGACAAGGACGGTGTTGAGCATGAACAGAAAGCCCGCGTGGTGTGCGTAGCTGCCAACGTGGTGGAAACCACGCGCTTGTTGCTGAACTCCGCCACCGAACGGTTTCCCAACGGACTGGCCAACAGCAGTGATCAAGTGGGACGCAACTACATGCGGCATGTGATGGGCATGGTGTTCGGTGTGATGCCCGGCGAGGTCAACTGGTACAAAGGCACAACTTGCGCCGGTGTTATCCGCGACGAGATCAAACACGATACCTCGCGTGGCTTCAGCGGTGGTTTTCAATATCACCTGCTCGCACTCGGGCCCGAATACATCGCCACCAATCTGGTGCCCAACGGCTGGGGCAAGGACTACGCCAACCTGCTGCTGGATTACGACAAACTCAGCGGCGTTATCATCACCGGCGAAGACCCGCCACAACAGAGCAACCGCATCACCTTGCATGCCACCGAGAAAGACCAGCACGGATTGCCGGTGCCGATCGTCAGCTACAACAAACATCCCAACACCGAAGCGATGCTGCAATACGCCTATGGCCGCGCGCGCTCGATGTACGAAGCGCTCGGTGCCACCCGCACCTTCACGCACGAAGGTTTCGGTGCCACCCACAACATGGGCGTTTGCCGCATGGGAGCAGACCCGGCCACCAGCGTCTGCAACAGTTACGGCCAGACGCATGACATTCCCAACCTGTTCGTATCCGACGGCAGCCTGTTCACCACCTCCGGCAGTGCCAACCCCACGCTCACCATCATTTCGCTGATGTTGCGCCAGGCCGATTATCTGGCCGGCGAACTGGGCAGTGGTGCGCTCTGACAATCAACCGCTGCGAGGCAGGCTCCATGCTTACACGTCGACATTTGCTTGCGTTCACTGCCACCACGCTGCCGCTACTGCACGCACGCCGCGCACTGGCGCAGCCGGGCATCGAAGTCACCTCGCTGGGTGTCACAGCCACTGCTGCGCTGCTGCAAGGCGGAGAGCTGTCGCCACTGGAATTGACTGAAGCCTATCTGCGTCGCATCGAGCGCTTCGAAGATCGCATCAATGCCTATGTGACCGTAACCGCGGAACAAGCGCTGGCGCAGGCACGCACACTCACCGAAGAGTTGGCGCGCGGACAATCACGCGGTCCGCTGCATGGCATTCCGCTCGGATTGAAAGACAACATCGACACCGCCGGCATCGCCACCACCGCTGCCAACGCCATGCTGGCCAAGCGGATACCGACTGCCGATGCACCGGTGTGGACGCGCCTGCGTGAGGCCGGCATGGTGCTGCTCGGCAAAATCAACATGCACGAGTTCGCCTATGGCGGCACCTCGTCGATCTCATCGGTGGGGCCAGTGCACAATCCCTGGAACCTTGAACGCATTCCCGGCGGCTCGTCGGGCGGCTCAGCGGCAGCAGTGGCGGCGCAGCTCTGCTGTGTGGCGCTCGGCACCGATACGCTGGCCTCCATTCGTTTGCCTGCTGCCTACTGCGGCGTCAACGGACTCAAACCCACGCACGGACTCAGCAGCATTCGCGGCATCATTCCGGTATCGGAATCACTCGATCATGTCGGGCCCTTTGGCCGTGAGATCGGCGACTGCGCACTGGTGTTGAATGCAATGCAGGGCCACGACCCGCTCGATCCTGTCAGCATCGACGTTGCGCTGGCAGATCACACGGCAGCTCTGGCGCGCCCGGTGCAGGGCCTGCGCATCGGCGTACCCAATGCGCTGTACTTCGAACGTTTGCAGCCGGAAATTGCTGCAGCCATGACTGAAGCGCTGCAGATACTGGAAGCACTGACCGGCAGCAAGCGCCAGAGTGTCACGCTGCCGGAGCCGGGCGACTTCGTGCCTATCCTTGCCGAGAGTTACGCCTGGCATCAGCAATATCTGAACGATCCCGCCAATCATGCGTACTACCACGCCTCCACGCTCGATCGCATCGTCGCTGCAGGCAAGACACCGGTGGAAGACTACATCCGCGCACTGCAGGCGATGCAGGTTGCGCGGCATCGCATTGCCGAAGTGTTCACGCAGGTAGACGTGCTGATCACACCGACAGCGCCGGGTTTGCCGGAACCCATCAACGGCGCCCAACTGGCGGAAGCCAACAGCGCCGAAGACTCCACCCGCAATACCGCGCCATTCAATCTGTACGGCATACCCACGGTGTCGATTCCCTGCGGCTTCAGTGCGTCCGGTTTGCCGATCGGCCTGCAGATCAGCAGTGCGCGGCTGGATGAAGCCAGCCTGTTTGCGCTGGCGAGTGCCTGGCAGCGCGATACCGA
>CAISOD010000180.1 GCA_903887045.1 uncultured Gammaproteobacteria bacterium
CTGCCAATGCGCTCCCACTGACCGCTCCAGTCTGGATAGGTCGCGGTCTGGTCGGATGCGGCGTTTGCTGCAGACGCGATGCTGCATCCTGTTGCCAATACTGACAACAGCGATAACAACGGTAAGGGCTTGCGGTAGTGGCGAGTAGAAAGCATGGGCATTACCTTCCGCGCGCGGCTGTTTGGGCAATCACCGGCTCACCATTGCTGCGGCGGGGATTGCTGTAATTGCCACCGAAGGCGCCGCTGCGCAGGGGGCGCACGGTAACAATGATTTCGTCGCCTGGTTGCAGCGTCTGCGGAGTCCAGCCATTGCGGAACAAACCGCTGGTATTGCCGCCTTCTACGTTCCAGCGTTGAACAGAGCCATCGGCTGCCACAATGTCCATCACGATGATGCAGTGTGGATTGGTGAACTTCCATTCGACCACTTTGCCTGCCAGCTCGACAGGATGTTCGGAGTCATAAATGGCAGTGGAGTGATGGGCCGCTACCAGTCGCGCAAACAACAGCGCAACGAAGAACAGCAAGGGTTTTGCGAAATTGCCTGAACGGATGCGCAACATTGGCACCTCCTATTGTTTTGGTTGTGTATTGATCGAAGTGGACAGGTGAGGTGACAAACAACGCAGGTCAGCTGTTCCAGACATCATAGGTGAGCAGTGGTTGATGCAAATCCCTTAGCAACCAAATTCACATTCTTTTCACTGCATAGGCTGGCTGACCAGGACTGCTTACCGCTGCAGCCGGATTACGCCCACTGCCACCGGCAGCAGGGCCATGATCAACAACGCACACAGGTAATAGGGCAGATCCACCTGTTGCGCGTAGACCCAACCAAACAGCGGCGGCGCTACGATGCGTGACAAGGCATTGGATGCCATGTTGAGTCCCATCACGCTGCCTTGGCGATCAGGCGGGGTTGAACGCGACACCAGCGCACCTGCATTGGGAAAGGTGAGACTGTGGCCGACCATCAGCAGTGCCATCAGTGCCACTGACGCAGCCGGCAGCCGGATCAGTGGCTGCAATAGCATCGCAGCAATCAACACCAGCAAGCCGCCGGCAATCACCCGCGCTTCGCCGAAGCGCGCAACCAATGGCCCGATCAGGAAGATTTGTACACACAGCCCTGCGGTGCCCACCGCAACAAACGCGAGCGCGACTTCGTGGGTGGTCCAACCGAAATGCTCTGCTGTCCACAAGCCGAACACTGCTTCCATCGACGCGAAGGCGCCAATGCCGCAGAACGCAATCAGGAACAGCCTCCACAACATCGGCGAGCTGCTTACGAAGTCGAAGGCGGCGCGGTAGCTCGGCGGCGCGCGCACGGCGGCGCCTTGCGACCGCGTCTCAGGCAACAGCACGAAGGCCCACAGTGATGCCGCAGCAGTGAGAGCGGCAGCAGTGAATATCGGCAAATGGAATCCCGCCAGACCAGCGGCAGGATCGGCCAGCAAGCCGCCCAACGCTGGCCCCAGTGCAAGGCCGAGGTTGAAGGCAGCGCCGAAGTAGCCCATGTTTTTCGCGCGTAGTTGCGGCGGCGTGATATCGGCAATCGCGCCGGTGGCGACGCCAAAGGTACCGCTGAAGAAACCGCTGATGATGCGGATGACGATGGCAGTCGCGAGATTCGGCGCGAAAGCGAAGGCGACGTAAGTGAGGGCCGCGCAGGCGGTGGTGAGCACCAGCACCGGTCTACGGCCGATGGCATCTGAGCGGCGGCCCCAAAAGATTTCGCCGAACACACTGCCGAGCGAATAAGCCGCGAACAGGCAGGCCACCTGGAACGACGACGCACCGAACAGCGTGCCGTAAAACGGCAGCAAGGGCAGGATCAGACTGAATCCCGCGATGTTGAGGAACACCGTGGTCAGCAGCAGCGGCATCGCCCGGTTCATGCGCCAAACCTCGGTTCCGGCAGTCCTTGCACACCGAGTCCGTCTATCACAAAGGTGGAACCATCGAGCGGATCGGCCGGTCGCCCGAGGAAGGCAGGGCTCAGCGTTGGTACATAGAGGCGATCAAGTTGCGGCCCGCCGAACATCACGCTGCCCGGTAACTTCAGCGGCATCGCAACAATGCGGTCGATGCTGCCATCGGGGCTGAAACGCACCAGCTTGCCGCCTTCGCAGATGGCGCTCCACACGCAGCCTTCGGTATCAACCGTGGCGCCATCGGGAATGCCGCCAAGCTCTGCCGTACTGGCAAAGGCGCGCCGGTTGCTGACGGTGCCGCGTTCTATGTCGTAGTCGTACACATAGATGAGTTTGCGAATGCTGTCGGCGTGGTAGAACAGTTTGTCGTCCGGTGACCAGCAGGGGCCATTGGCGAGAAAGATGTCATTGTCGATTTCGCGCAGTCGGGTAGCGCCGGGGTCCAGTGCGTAAAGTTTGCCGCGCGCTTCCTTCATACCACGATCACTTGAGCCCACGATGAAACGGCCACGGCGATCAACCTTGCCATCGGCGAGTTGCACCTGCTCGTTCAGATCGGCACTGGTGGCGAGCATGCGGCATTCGCCGGTAGCGAAATCCAGTGTATGCACGCCATTGGCGAGCGCGACGATGGCGCCGCCGTCTTTACGAATCGCCATCGAGCCGATGATGTTGGGTACCGACCAGCGCTGCGTCGCGCCGGTGGCGGGGTTCAGGCAATAGACGGCCTTTTCAAGAATGTCGATCCAGTACAGCTGCTGGCTCTGCACGTCCCACACGGGACCTTCGCCTACCGAACATTGCGGCACAGCCAGCCGGGTGATCTGCATACGGTCGTTCCTCTCTTGTATTTTTTTTGTATTTTTCTTTCAAGCCCGCGCAAACTTGTTTGTGCGGTAATCGGCCTGCCAGCCAGGAAGCCGTAATAATGGCAGCACTTGCAGGCAGCCACACCAAATTGTGGCAGACCAACAGAACGGATTCACCAAGGATAAACACCAATGAATGATTCCAGCCAGAACACCGACGAAGGCCTGGTGCGAGGCATCGGCATCTGGGCACTGGGAGCCAGCATCATCAACATGGTTGTTGGCGCCGGTATTTTCGTGCTGCCGGGAGTGGTGGCGGCGCAGATCGGCCCGGCTGCACTGATGGCCTACCTGGTCTGCGCGGTGTTGGTCGGGTTGGTTTTCCTTTGTTGCGCCGAAGTCGGCAGTAGGGTGACGCGCAGTGGCGGTAGCTATGCCTATGTCGAAGATGCGTTTGGCCCATTTGCCGGGTTTGTTGTTTCCACCCTTTTGTTGCTGGGATTCTCGGTGTTTTCGGATGCGGCGCTGGCAGTTGCCATGACTGATGCACTCGCGCTCACCTTGGTTTTGTTCTTTGCTTTCGGTGGTGCGTAGTCAGCTCTCAGCGCCAGTGGCGAAATAAGCAATCCATCCGCGGGCGAGGCGGTTGGAGTTGGCGGACTGTCAGCCCCGGCTGTTACTGCGTGACAAAACCAGCCGCTGTCATGCAGGCAGCAAAATCTTCGTCGCGTGCTTGCAATCCGCGCTGGCGGGCTTTCATGTTGCCAAAGAAAGGACTGTTTGAATTGCCGGTATATTTGCTGTTGGCAGCAACATAGGCCTTTTCTGTTTCGGCAGCACGGGCAGTGCACTTGTCGTGTTCCTGCTGGCTCTGGGTAGCGTTGAGCCCCTGATGAGTCCATTCGCTGTTCATGCCAGCTGTGGTGGCGCAGGCGGCAAGCAACAGAAATGCAGGGACGGCGACAATCAAGCCGGATGTTTTCATCGTCATTCTCCGTTGGAAAGGTTGGCCGATTGGGGAACTGCTGGCAATCCGGATTGTAGTGCATGTGCAATCCGTGATGCCCGCCTGGCTCAGCCGAAACGCGACGGTGCATAAGGCCGGGGGTCGACCAAGGGTGTCTGCCCTTCGAGCATTTCTGCCAGCAAGCGCCCGCTCACCGGTCCGAGTGTGAAGCCTTGATGCGCATGACCGAGGTTGAACCACAGGCCGCGATGGCGGGGCGCCGGGCCGATGACCGGCAGCATGTCGGCGGTACAAGGCCGCGAGCCAAGCCAGGGTTCTGCCTCTACCGCTGTGGGTAGATCCACCAGCTCGCGGGCCAGGGCCAAGGCACGGTCGAGCTGCACCGGTGTGGGCGCGGCGTCGAGCCGGGCGAATTCGGCACCGGTGGTGATGCGCACGCCTTGCTTCATGGGCACCAGCATCATCCCGCAATCGGCGTCGCGCAGTGCCAGCCGCGGAGCCTCACCACCCAGGTAATGGCAGTGGTAGCCGCGCTTGACGAACAAAGGGTAGCGGTAGCCGAGCTGGCGCAGCAGTGCATCGGACCATGGTCCCAACGCCACCACCGCGTTTTCGGCGCTCAGCGTGCCGTTGTCGGTGCGAACCTGCCAGCCGGTGGCGGTGGGGTTCAGACTGCCGGCATCGCCTCTTGCCAGCTGGCCCCCAGCCTGCACGAAAAGATCGGCATAGCGCGCCACCAGCGCGCCCGGATCGCTGACTGCCCAGGTGTCGTGCCAGTGGATGGCACCGGCGAGCCGCATGCGCAGGGCGGGCTCGGCGGCGGCGAGTTCGTCGGAATCCAGCGCTGTGTGCTGCAAGCCATAGGATTGCGCCAGCGCCTGCGCCTTGTCAGTGGCC
>CAISOD010000181.1 GCA_903887045.1 uncultured Gammaproteobacteria bacterium
ACTGGCGCAACCGCGACAAATGGCAGGACTACAAGCTGGCCGTAAACGACATGGTGGAACACACCAGCACCGCCGCAGCTCCGTGGAACCTTATCGCCGCCAACGACAAGAAATTCGCCCGCATTGAAATTCTCAAAACGGTTTGCCGGATGCTGGAAAAGCAGCTGGGGTAACCCGTTAATCAGGGCCAGACAACTTGCGGTACAGCTTACGGTACAACGACCGCAGGCTGATGCCTGCTATCGCTGCAGCTTTCGGCTTGTCACCGTCGCAATGCTGCAACAAACGCTGCAGGTAGTGGCGTTCGTGTGTATCAAGATCAGTGAAAGTTTCCTGCTCCACGGCAGACACCGGCGCAGGTAACGCCGCCGCTGTTGCATCAATCTGCAAACACTGGCGTATCACGTGCTGGTCGATCACGTTGGTGTTTGCCAGCACCAGGGCGCGCATCAGGATGTTGCGCAGCTCCCGTATATTGCCTTTGTAGTGATGCTGGCGCAGTGCGTCGAGAGCGGATTCGGTCAGCTGGTACTGCTGTTCGTGATCGAGCCGGCGCAGGATGGAGCGCGCCAACAGTGGTACGTCGTCGAGGCGATCGCGCAGCGCCGGCAGCTGTACCGGAAACACGTTGATGCGGTAATACAGATCGCGGCGGAAAAGGCCGGCTTCCACCATGGCGACGATGTCGCGATGGGTGGCACACACGAGACGGAAATCAGTGCGGCGGGTTTCACTGCTGCCCACCGGACGATAGCTGCCGGTCTCCAGCAAGCGCAGCAGTTTCACCTGCAGCTCGCTCGGCACGTCGCCGATTTCATCGAGAAACAAGGTACCGCCATCGGCAGCCTCTGCCAGCCCGATCTTGTTGGTGTTGGCACCGGTGAAGGCGCCCTTCACGTGGCCGAACAATTCACTCTCGAACAGTGTTTCGGTGAGACCGGCACATTCGAGCGTGACCAGTGCCTTGTGCTGGCGGCGACTGGCATGATGGATCGCCTGCGCTGCTAGCTCTTTGCCGGTGCCGGATTCACCGAGCAGCAATACCGCGGCATCAGTCGGTGCAACGCGTGTCAGTTTTTCCACCATCGCATTGAAGGCAGCGCTGTTGCCCACCAGCGCGCTGCGATCCACTTCAGGGCTGGCCAAGGTCACCGGTTTCAGCAACTCGACGAAGTACTTCAAGTTGCCGTTGGCGTCATGCAGTGGCAGCAGTTCAACGTCTACATGCTCACGTCCGCGCGGCGTCTGGTGGATGTGCAGCACCCGCTCGCGGCTGCCGGAAGCCAACGCACCCTGCAGCGGACAGTTTTCACCAGCCTGGTCACACGGCATCGAGTAGCCGTGGGATACCTGGTAACAGCGTGAATTGCCAAGGGCTGCGATGTCACCGAACTTGTCGCGGTAGCGGTGGTTGGCGGCGAGGATGCGGTAGTCAGCCGTCACCAGGATGGCAGGCCAGTCGTAGCCTTCCAGCATGGCGACCAAGGCGGTGTGGGCGTCGGAGGCGATTAGGTCCATACTGGTTCCAGCTTTGACAAATTTGGCGAGATTATTTGCCAAACATGACAGAAACGACAAGTCCCAGTGGCCACAGCTTGCAGTCAGCCGCAGGCGATCTTGACCAGACTCTAATTAATATTGATTACTTTCAATATGTTACAAGGCTTCGCACCAGCAGGTGATTGACTGGCACAGTCCCTGCAAAGTCACTCAGCAGTACAGCTGCCCGGAGGCACGTCATGACCACGCAAGCACTTAAGCCCGCAGTATTCCCGTTTTTCGACAAAGACACCGCCACCTTCTCCTACGTGGTGAAGGACCCGAACTCGACCGCCTGCGCCGTTATCGACGCCGTAATGGATATCGACTACCCGTCCGGCACCGTCAGCTCTCGCGGCGCCGACAAGATCATCGACTTCATCAAACGCAACGGCCTCACAGTGGAGTGGCTGATCGAAACCCATGTACACGCCGATCATCTGTCGGCCGCGCCGTACATCCAGCAGCAAACCGGCGGCAAGCTGGCGATCGGCGAACAGATCACTGTGGTACAGGAAGTCTTCGGCAAGGTCTTCAATGCCGGCACCGAATTCAAACGTGACGGTTCGCAATTCGATCACCTGTTCAAGGACGGCGAACATTACAAGGTTGGTACTCTCGAGGCGCAGGCCATCCACACACCGGGCCACACACCAGCCTGTATGACGCATGTGATTGGTGACGCTGCCTTCGTTGGCGACACGTTGTTCATGCCGGACCAGGGTACTGCCCGCGCCGATTTTCCGGGCGGCAATGCGCGAACGCTGTATCACTCGATCATGCAGGTACTGAGTCTGCCGGATACAACGCGGCTGTTCATGTGCCACGATTATCCGGACAAGCGCGAAGTCGAATATGAAACCACGGTTGCAGCGGAGAAAGCCGGCAACATCCATGTAAAAACCGGTATCAGCGAAGATACGTTTGTAACCCGCCGCGAAACCCGTGACGCCACGCTGGCGATGCCGCGGCTGATCCTGCCCTCGTTGCAGGTCAACATGCGCGCCGGCCGTATGCCACCGGCTGACGACAATGGCATGGTGTATCTGAAATTGCCGGTCAACGCGTTTTCCCAGAAAGCCAAGTGAAACCACATCAAGAGCCATAGAGGCCCGCCATGATCATCAAGCAAATCAGCAGCAGCTTTTCCGTTTCAGACCAGATGACGCCCGATGACGTTGACGTACTCGCTGCCAAAGGAGTGCGTACGCTGATCTGCAACCGCCCCGATGGCGAAGCTGCCGGCCAGCCAAGCTTCGCCGACATCAGTGAGCGGGCAGCGCAGCACGGCATTGCGATGCGCTACCAGCCAGTGGTGCACGACACCATCAACAGCCACAACGTGCGCCAGTTTGCCGCTGAACTACAGAACGGTGCTCCGGTGCATGCCTGGTGTCGCAGTGGTTTGCGCTCGGTCACGCTGTGGTCGCTGGCGCAGTTGCAACAGCACGGCGACGCCGATGCGTTGGTAGCGCAAGCCACCGCGCAGGGTTTCGACTTCACCAGCTTCAAACAGAAATTCGCCGGTGTGATCAGCGAGCTGAACGACAGCCTGCTGCAACTGCCGCTTGCCAGTCAATGTCCGGTACTGATCGTGGGGGCCGGTGCGGCCGGCATTGCACTGGCTGCCAGTTTGTTGCGGCGTGATGGCTCGTTCAGGATCACACTGGTGGACCCCGCTGACACCCATTACTACCAGCCTGGTTTCACACTGATCGGTGCCGGCGAATTCAGTTCAGAAGAAGTACAGCGACCAACGCGTACATTGATTCCACCGGGTGTGACATGGATACAAAGTGCCGTCACCCATTTCCTGCCTGAGCATTCGCAGGTGGTGCTCGCCAACGGCACCCGTCTTGGTTATGACAGATTGTGTGTGTGCCCCGGCCTGAAGCTTGACTGGGCAGCAATTCCCGGCCTTGTGGATACGCTTGGCAAGAACGGCGTTACCTCCAACTATCGCCACGATCTGGCGGCATATACCTGGCAGTTGGTGCAAGGCTTGCGCAAGGGCCGCGCGCTGTTCACGCAACCGCCAATGTCGATCAAGTGCGCTGGAGCACCCCAGAAAGCGCTGTACCTGTCGGCCAATCATTGGGAACGCAACGGCACGCTGAAGGACATCAGCGTCGAGTTCTACAATACTGGTGCCGTGCTGTTCGGCGTGAAGGAATACGTACCGGCTTTGCTGCGTTACGTAGAACGCTATCGCGCCAAACTGAATTTCGGCCACACGCTGGTGAAAGTGGATGGACCTGCACAGCTCGCTACCTTTGTTACTACCGACAAAGACGGCAAAGCGACAACGGTTGAAGTGACATTCGACATGTTGCATGTAGTGCCACCGCAATGCGCGCCCGACTTTATCCGCAACAGCCCACTGGCCGATCGCGCCGGCTGGGTCGATGTCGACAAACACACACTGCGACACAAACTGTTCGCCAATGTGTGGGGCCTTGGCGACTGCATGAACGCACCCAATGCCAAGACCATGGCGGCTGCCCGCAAGCAGGTCGTGGTAGTGGCCGACAACCTGCTGCACGACTTGCACCGGCAGCCACAGCAAAACACTTACGCCGGTTATGGCGCCTGCCCGCTGACCGTTGAACGTGGCCGCGTGGTGTTGGCCGAGTTCGGTTACGACGGCGTGTTGCAACCCACTCTGCCCCTTGCATTGATCGACGGCCGCAAGCCGACCTGGTTTGGCTGGGTGCTGAAGAAGAATCTGATGCCGTGGATTTACTGGCACCTGATGCTGAAAGGCCGCGAATGGCTGGCAGGTTCGAAACGGAGCTGATGCCCGCATGAATCGCCTTGACCGTTTGTTGCCCTGCCTGCATTGGCTGCGAGTGTACGATCGCCGCCAATTGACCAGCGATCTTATCGCTGCCTGCATCGTCACCATGATGCTGATTCCGCAGTCGTTGGCGTATGCATTGCTGGCCGGATTACCGGCCGAGACCGGTCTCTACGCCAGTATGCTGCCGCTGATCGCCTATGCGCTGTTCGGTTCCAGCCACACACTGTCGGTAGGACCGGTGGCAGTGATTTCGCTGATGACAGCAGTAGCCATCGGCAGGATCGGTGACCAAAGCGGATTGGCACCGCAACAAATCGCGGTGATGCTGGCGTTGCTGTCGGGATTCTTGCTGCTTATTGGTGGCGTACTGCGGCTCGGCTTCCTCGCCAACTTCTTGTCGCATCCGGTAGTGGCCGGCTTCATTGCATCGTCTGGTGTCATCATCGTGTTGAGCCAGTTGAAGACAGTGCTCGGCATCAAGGCCTCGGGCGACAACGTACCAGAACTGGTGGAAACCCTGTGGGCCAACAGCGGCGCTGTGCATGTACCAACCCTGCTGCTTGGTGCAGCCACAATCGTGTATCTGCTGTGGGCGCGACGCGGGCTGAAACCAGTGCTGCAGCGACTCGGCCTTTCTGCCTTTGCCAGCGGCCAGATCGTGAAAGCTGCACCGGTCGGCGCGGTGGTACTGACAACACTGCTGGCTTTCGTGTTGGCGCTCGACAGTTACGGCATTGCGCTGGTGGGTTTGATTCCAGCGTCATTGCCGACGCTGGCTGTGCCAGACCTCGACATTGCTCTGCTGCGACAGTTGCTGGGGCCGGCGCTGCTGCTGACCATCATTGGTTATGTCGAAACAGTATCGGTCGGTAAAACACTGGGCGCGCGCCGACAACAGAAGATTGACCCCGATCAGGAGCTGTTCGGTCTAGGTGCCGCCAACCTGGCCTCGGCTGTCAGCGGCGGCTTCCCCGTGACCGGCGGCTTCTCGCGCTCGGTAGTCAACTACGATGCCGGCGCTGAAACTCCTGCCGCCGGCTTCTTCACCGCCTTCGGCATCCTGTTGGCGGCGATGCTGCTCACACCACTGCTGGCATGGCTGCCACAGGCCACATTGGCAGCCACCATCATCGTTGCTGTAGCAGCAATGATCGACTTCTCCATACTCAAGCTGACCTGGGATTACTCACGCTCCGACTTCATCGCAGTGGCCGCCACCATGGCCGCGACCTTGCTGCTCGGTGTCGAGACCGGTGTCATCTGTGGCGTGACAGCCTCGTTGTTACTGCATCTGTACAAGACCTCGCGCCCGCACATTGCCGAAGTGGGCGAAGTGGCTGGCACCGGCCATTTCCGCAACGTGCAGCGCCACAAGGTGGCAATCAATCCGGCACTGCTGTCGCTGCGCATCGACGAAAGCCTGTACTTCGCCAATGCGTCCTACATCGAAGACGAGATATTCCGCTCGCTGCAGAACCGCAGTGGTGTGCACCACGTGATCCTGCTGTGTACTGCTGTCAACGAGATTGATTTGAGTGCTTTGCATGTACTGGAAACGGTGAACAACCGGTTGAAAGCCTTGCGGATAGGCTTCCATCTGTCGGAAGTGAAAGGCCCGGTGATGGATGCACTGCAGCGCACCGATTTCCTGCAGCATCTCAACGGCGAAGTATTCCTGAGTCATTTGCAGGCGGTGCACACGCTGCAGGAGCGCGAGCTGCAGAGTCATCGGGTGCATCCGGAGTACCAGGA
>CAISOD010000182.1 GCA_903887045.1 uncultured Gammaproteobacteria bacterium
AACCTGCGCGATTGTGCGCGCACCGCCCATCGCCATTACCGGATTGAAGTTGCGCGCCGATTTGTCGTACACCAGATTTCCCCAGCGATCACCGCGGCGTGCGCGCACAAAAGCGAAATCGGCCCGCAGCGCCGGCTCGAAGATATAGGTGTCGCCATCGAAGTCGCGATGTTCCTTGCCGAGCGCCAGTGGCGTGCCCACGCCGGTGCGGGTGTAGAAACCGGGAATGCCGGCGCCGGCGCAGCGTACGCGCTCGGCCAGTGTGCCTTGCGGGATGATTTCCAACTCCATGCCATCGTCGATGAGATCTTCGATCAACGCAGTGCCTTCCAGGCGTGAATAGGAACATACCAGCTTGCTGATGCGCTGGTCGCGCAACAGCAGCACCATGCCGCGCTCGGACACTTCGGGGTTGTTGGCAACAAGGGTGAGATTGCGTGCGCCATGGGCATGCAGGGCTTCCAACAGTTCATCGGCAAAGCCGCAACTGGCGAAACCTCCGCACAGGATGACTGCGCCGTCGTGGACGCTGCACACAGCATCTGCAGCCGATGGCAGGATCTTGTTGATCATTGTTGTTCTGCCTTTTCAATTTGGCGGGAGCATGCCAGAAAACTCCAAGTGGTCATATAATCCGGCCGCTTTGCCTCGTTTGATTCCCCAACGTCCTACCCAATAAAAGCAGGAAATCTAGTGAACGACACTTCTCTCTTCGAGGGGCCGGGTCCGGTACAGCGATACCAGGACGCTCTGACCCAGGGCCTTTTCCTCATCCAGCAATGCAAAGGCTGCGGCAAGCACGTGTTCTACCCGCGTGTGATGTGTCCGCACTGTGGCGCCAGCGAGCTCAAGTGGGTCGAACCCACTGGTCGCGGGGTGGTGTATTCCACCTCGGTGGTGCGCCAGAAGCCGGAAAAGGGCGGCGACTACAATGTGGCCTTGATTGAACTCGATGAAGGTCCGCGCATGATGAGCCGCGTGATGGATGTTGATCCCGACAAGGTGAAGATCGGCATGAAGGTAAGCGCCCACATCGGCTTGCTTGATGGCCAGCACGCCGTGGTGTTCTACAACAAGGAGCAGGGGAGCAAGGAATGGTGAAGATACTAAAGGGCGAGCAATCGCTGCGCGGTGCTGCCGCAGTTGTTGGCGTGGGCCTCAGCCGTTTCGGCGATCTCAGTGGTAACAGCCACATGGAGATCATGGGCGAGGCTGTGCATCACGCGCTGGCTGATGCCGGGCTGACGATCCGCGATGTCGACGGCATTTTTGCGACCAACTTTGTTGATCAACTGGCGCCGCTGGCAGTGGCCGAATATTTTGGCATCAAGCCGGATTTCATGGACGGTTCCAACCTGGGTGGTTCGGTATTCGTCAATTCGCTGCTGTCGGCATCGATGGCGCTGAAATACGGCCTCTGCAACGTGGCGCTGATCTGCTACGGCAGCAACAACCGCAGCGGTGGTTTCGTGGCGCCGGCGCAAGCGAAGACAGTCGAAAGCATTTACAAGCCGCGCTATCCGATCCAGGCCTATGCCTTGGCGGCGGCACGTCACATGTACCAGTACGGCACCACGCCCGAGCAATTGGCCGAAGTGGCAGTTGCAGCGCGTAAATGGGCGCAGCTGAACCCGGCCGCCGAAATGCGCGATCCGCTCAGCATTGCCGATGTCTTGAACGCGCGCCGGGTACTCGATCCGTTCGGTGTGCGTGATTGCTGCCTCGTCAGTGACGGCGGCGCCGCCATGATTCTTGTGCGGGCCGATCGTGCCAAAGACTTCCCGAAAGCGCCGGTGTACATGCTCGGCGTCAGCTCGCGCACCACCCACAACATCATCTCGTCGATGCCCGACCTGACGGTGACCGCTGCTGCCCAGAGCGCACCGGAAGCGTTCGCAATGGCCGGTGTGAAGCCGGCCGACATCGACGTGGTCGAGTTGTACGACGCCTTCACCATCAACACCATCCTGTTCCTGGAAGACATGGGCTTCTGCCAGAAAGGCGAGGGCGGTGCATTTGTGGCGAACGGCAATATCGCCCCTGGCGGCAAACTGCCGGTTAACACCAACGGTGGCGGCCTCAGCTGTGTGCATCCGGGCATGTATGGCCTGTTCCTGATGATCGAAGCTGTGCAGCAGTTGCGGGGGGAATGCGGTGCGCGCCAGATCAAGGATGCCAAATTGGCCGCCTGCAACGGCAACGGCGGCTATTTGTCGAGCCAGGTAACCGCAGTGTTTGGGACGGCGGCGACGCTATAGTCGCTGCACTGGTCGTCTTTCCTGCGTAGGCCGTCTTTCCTGCGTAAGCCGTCATTCCCGCGTAAGCCGTCATTCCCGCGAAAGCGGGAACCCAACAGGTTTCACTGGATCCCCGCCTTCGCGGGGATGACGCCCCCTTTCGCGGGGATGATGAACACCCCTTCGCGGGAGATGACGATGCAATTTTTGTCCAGCGTTGCCCCCGTCTGATGCAGATCAAACCTGCTACCGTAGCGAAGCGTTAGCTTGGGGTTGTCGAATCCACGGAGTCTGTCGCATGAAATTCACTTTGCCCCTTGCAGTTCTTTCGGTTGCCGCTCTGACGCTGCTGTCTGCCTGCCGCACCTATCCCGACTATTCCAGCGAGTTCCGGTTTCCGATCCAGACCGGAGACGTGGCCCAGGGCCGCGAGGCCTTTGTCGAACTCGGTTGCCCGCAGTGCCACGCGGTAAGTGGCGTCGAGCTGCCCGAGTGGAACGGCACCCGCTTCATCACGATGCCACTTGGCGGCGAGATTATGTTCGCCAAGACCTATGCCGACATCGTGACCTCGATCATCAATCCGAATCACATCATCTCTGACACCTATCTGGATCGGTTGCCGGCCAACCAGCGCAACCGTACCAATACGTCGCCGATGTACATGAACCCCGACATGAAGGTGACCCAGCTCATAGACATCGTCGCCTTCCTGAACTCGCGCTATAGCCTGCTGCCGGGTTATACCGAGTACTACTACTAGACCCGGCACTCCGGCGCCGCGGCCTAGATCCCGGCGCCCCAACCACCCAGGAAGAACTGTTCGCCCAGCGGCTTGCGCTTGCGGGGCGCCAGTTCTTTCGCCTTGAACTGCTCGGGTATCTGGTCTTCCGGTAACTGGTAACCCAGCGCCATCATCGCCAGTGTCTTGAAGCGCTCAGGAATACCGAACAGCTCGCGTGCCTTGTCACCACTGAAACCGCCCATCTGATGGGTCATCAGCCCCAGTGCCGTTGCCTGTAGCGCAAAGCTCATGGCCGCAGCGCCGCTGTCGTAGGGGCCGAAGCCATTGGGTTTGTCGTTATGCTTGAACAGGGTGTCGGTAGTGATCAATACCAGCACCGGTGCGTGTTCGCACCAGGCCTGGTTGCCTGGCATCAGGCAGTCCCAGCCCTTTTGCCAGGCGGATGCATCGTGCTGCTTGCTGAGGATCAGGAACCGCCATGGCTCGTCGCCAAAGCAGGAGGGTGCCCAACGGGCAGCCTCTGCCAGTGTCCGCAGGGTGTCCACCCCTACCGGGCGGGCGGCATCAAAGCTGACTCCGCTATAACGTTCGGCAATCGCTGGCAGTAGGGGGGACGAGCTTTCGATAGGCTTCTTGATCATGCAGGGGTCTCGGCTGGGGTTGAGGGTTCAGGCTATTGATTTGTATGCGCTTTTTACGCCCGGTTGGATCAGGCGGGACTAGCATGGAATAACAGGATTCTACCGGGGCCCGCAGTCGCCAGGCCAGCCGTCCGGGGTCAATCTTGAAATGCAGTGCTTCAGGCCCATATGGATGGAACTGAACCGGGCTTTGGGGTGTCAACGTATTAGCAAGCGATGCGTTGATTGCAATCAAGAAGCCGCCCGCGTTGGCAGCTCAGTTGGTGGGTGGGTTAGCGAACATGCGGGTAAAATGGTGAGTGTTATCATCGCGTCCCCATCGGCGAGCAGCCGAAGCGACGCTGGATACACTGGCAAGGACTGCCAGTATGGGAAGCCAAGAGGAGTAAACACATGAAAGACCTTTACATAGACGACGAGCTGGACCTGCTGGAAGCCGAAGAGGCTGAGCTGGGGCTGGCGTTTGAGAAAGAACAGGAAAAGGACCATGGCAATGGCCGTGGCAAAGACGCTGGCGTCACCCGCAAATCCGGCGGCAAAGGTATCGCTGTGCTCGATTCCATGGTGCCCGGCCACGATCTGGGCGCCTACGTCACGGCTGTCAATCGCATTGCCATCCTCAGCGCCGACGAAGAGCGCGAGCTGGCCCACCGTTACTACTACCAGGAAGACCTCGATGCCGCCCGCAAACTGGTGCTTGCCCACCTGCGTTTCGTGGTGCATGTCGCCCGCAGCTACAGCGGCTACGGTCTGAGCGAAGCCGACCTGATCCAGGAAGGCAACGTCGGCTTGATGAAGGCCGTCAAACGCTTCAACCCGGAAGTGGGTGTGCGGTTGGTGTCGTTCGCCGTGCACTGGATCAAAGCCGAAATCCACGAATTCATCCTGCGCAACTGGCGCATTGTCAAAGTGGCCACTACCAAGGCCCAACGCAAACTGTTCTTCAATCTGCGCAGCTCCAAGAAACGTCTTGGTTGGCTGAGCCAGAATGAAGTGGATGCAGTAGCGAAAGACCTTGGCGTGGATGCGCAAACCGTCATCCAGATGGAAGGCCGCATGGGTGCCTACGACGCGTCTTTTGATGGCGCCGCCGATGCTGACGACGAAGAAGCCAGCCAGTCACCTGCCTACTACCTGGAAGATGCCCGCTACGATCCTGCCAAGAGTGTGGAAAGTGACGACTACGAGAAAACCAGTGTGGATGGTTTGTATGTAGCGATGAAGTCACTCGATGACCGCAGCCGCGACATCCTCAACCAGCGCTGGTTGAGCGACAACAAGGCCACGCTGCACGACCTCGCCGCCAAGTACAACGTCTCCGCTGAGCGCATCCGTCAGCTGGAAAAGAACGCGATGGATAAAGTGAAGGCATTGTTGGAAGCCTGAGCTTCAGCGAAGGCATGGATAGAAGCCTGAGCTTCAGCGAAGGCACCGCCAACAAGTACCACCGATGAAGCCGTCCTTGTGACGGCTTCATCATTTCTGTGGTCAGGATTTTCCAAACCTTTCACTCTCCTTTAACTACGCTGCCTATAGTGCCGCCCATCTCGCAACAGGTGTTCGGCAAAGCAGCTGCACCCTGCGAGCAAAGCATCCCTGGCAGAGTATATGAAGTCGTTGGCAGCGTATCAGGAAGGTAGAAATGGCCTGGATGCCTCATGGATTGCAGCCGCTGAAGCAGCAGTACCTGCCAGGGGACCATCCACAGCGTTACCTGTCAGTGTCTATCTGATCACCCGTAATGAGGCAGGCAACCTGAAGCGCTTGCTGCCGACACTGGCGCAATTTGCCGAAGTGATTATCGTCGATTGCGGCAGTACCGACGCCACACTGGAAGTAGCGCGCCAATTCACCAATACAAAAATTGCCTTCCGCGCCTGGACCGGCTTCAGCGACCAGAAGAACCACGCGCTGTCACTCTGCACCCAGCCATGGGTGCTCAATCTCGATGCTGACGAAGCCCTGACGCATGACTATCTGGCTGCAATGCAGCAGTTGATGGTTGCCGACAATGCTGATGCCTTGCTGGGTCCGCGCATTCTGCTGCGCTGGGGCAAACGCTCACGCAGCTTTGCCAAAGACGACATGCTGGTACGCTGTTTCCGGCGGGGTGCCGGCCACTATCCGCCGGCAAGAGTACATGAGCGGCTGGTCATCAACGGCAACACAGTGACGACCACAGCCTGCCTGCTGCACTACGAAAACCTCGGCTTCGGCGAACGCGTCCAGAAATCCAACCAGTACAGCCAGCTGAAGGCCGAAGACAAATTCGCGCGCGGTGCCCGCTGCACGCTGGCCCATCTGTTGCTGGTGCTGCCGTTGGCATTTATCTGCTGCTATATCGGCAAGGGCTACGTTCTCGATGGCGCCGCCGGCATCCTCACCAGCATGAATCACGCTTACTACAACTTCATGAAGTACGCGAAATTGTGGGAGTTGCAGCAGAAGAATGCGATGCAGACCGAAGATGCGATTGCAGTTACAACAGGGCAAGCAGTTGTGACAGCACCTGTGGCGGTGTAATCGATGTAAGACAGCGATGCTGGTGCAGGCATTGCCGGCGCGTACATTCCGCGCTGCAGGGTTCAGTCCCTTTCAACACTGCAGTCTTTGCTGACAACGGTCCCCACAGTGCAACACTGGTAGGCCCGAAAATCACCAGTCCCTTCACACCCTGAGCTGCTGCCAGGTGAAACGGCCCGCTGTCATTACCCACCATCGCACTCACATGGCGGAAGTAAGTCGCCAGCTCCGCCAGCGACAAACTATTGCACAAATTGACGATGCCATCGTGCGGCGTGGGCACCTGCTGCAACACACCGGCGATCTCGGCCGCATCACTGCCGGCACCAATGAACACCACTTGCCGTTGTGGATTGCGCAACAGCTGGCACAGTTCAGCAAAGTATTGCAGCGGCCATTTCTTGTAATCCTTGGTAGCACCGGCATGCAGCACCACTTGCTGCTTGTTGAGATCAATGCCCGCTGCAGTCAGCTTCTGCTGGGTAGCGGCAGCGAGTGAATGTGCCGGCAATTGCAGGTATCCAGGTTGTGATGGCGACAAACCCAACACGGCAAACACCTGCAGAAAGCTGTGCCAACGATGCTGCTCACCCGCAGCCCGCTTGGTGAAATCCACCGGCACAACATGCTGATAGCCAAGGCCATGCCGCAGCGTGCTGCAACCCATGCGGAAGCGCGCGCCGGAGAGTTGCGTCAACCGATGTGACACCGAGTCTTCTTCAATATTGAAAGCGATGTCGGCACGCAGTGCGCGGATTTGCTTGAGGCACTGCCAATAAGCGACCAACTTCCCGAGCCCACGCGCCTGCTTGATGCGACGGCGCGGATAAAACAACAGCGAATCTGCCGGCAGCGCACCATCCAGCAATTCCCTGAAATTCTCATCCACCACCAACGTGAACGCGATATTGCGCGCTGCGCAGTGCGCCGCGAACTGCTGGATCAAACCACCTGCAATCAGCAGGTTGCCGAGATAACGCGTTGGATTGACCAACACGATACGGCGGGGATTTTGAGGAAGTGAATGCAGCGACATGCCTCTCATTGTAAGACATGAAGCACTTACAACGGCGGCTTGCCCGCCATAGCCCACCGGGCGCCGGCGGGAAAAAAAAGGCAACACACCCCAAGGGATGTGTTGCCACAAGCAAGGCCGCTCAAACGCGCTAACAGCAAAGGGGAAAAGCCATCACTATTTGAGCGGCCGGGGGATGCAATCAGAACGCCGCCTTCAGTGTGAAGAACACCTGGCGCGGTGCGCCCGGCAACAGGGTTTGTCCAGTGCCATTCGGGTCCGAATTGGAGAAGCCGCCGCTGCCCACAGTGGAGATGTAGTCTTCGTCGAACACGTTGGCCAGATCCACTTGTGCAGTGAGTTGCTTGAGGCCACCCATCTGCGGGAAGTGATAACCAGCGCTGATGTTGAACATGCCGAAGCTGTCCACCGAACCCTGGTTGAGGTAGGTGTAATAGCGCTCGCCGGTGTATTTGTAGCTGAACTTGGCAAAGGCGTTGTCGTTCTCGATGTTGAGTTCGGTGTTGAACATCCACTCAGGAGCGTCTACTACCGTCTTGCCACCTACGGCGATCAGGTTGGTGCCATCGCGGAAATCGTCTTCGTAGGTGCTGCGGTTGTAGCTGGCCGAGTTGAACCAGTTCATCCACTCGCTGAACTCCACGTTGAAGCCGGTCTCAATGCCTTTGCTGCTCACGCTGCCCACGTTGGCCAGCGCGTTGAAGTTACCGATGATGGCCGAACCCTGTTGAATCGCCAGCAGGCGGTCTTCGAAGTCGACGTAGTACACCGACAGCACGCCCTGCAACTCGTCGCTGTCGAGGCGCCAGCCGAGTTCCATTGTCGTTGCCATTTCCGGTTTCAGTGAATTCCTGATTGCATCAAAACCGGCCTGCGATGCCGAGAATGGACCCGAAGTGGCAGAGGCAATCATCGCGCGCACGTTGCGGGTGATGGCGCCGAACACTTCGTTGCTGTCGTTTACGGTGTAAACAAAGCTCGCCTGCGGCAGGAAACCTTCGTCAGTTTCGATAGAGCCGGTTTTGTTGGCGCCCACCAGGGTGTTGGCGCTCACATCAACATTCACGCTCTTGAAGCCGAACTGGATGCGCAGTGCATCGGTCGCCTGCCAGGTGTCCTGCACGTGCAGCTGCAGCGTTTCGGTGTTGAAGCCATAGTCCCACTGCGTGAAGAACGGATTGGTCTGGAAGTCTTCGAACGAACGCGATGGAGTAGTTGACGACGCTTCACCGTAGAAACGGCGAGCCTGGTTGAAATCGTTGTCTTCATACCAGAGGCCGGCGTTCAACGAGTGCGAGCCGAATTCGAAGGTGAGGCCGGAGGTGAAGCCAAAGCGGTCGATATCGTATTCAGTGGTGCGGATCGACAACGGTGCGCCGCCCGGAGTTGGTGTGTAAGGCGTGCCCCACAGGCCCTGGCCTTCGTTGGTGTGCTGGTACACGGTGCCATCGAACTTGATGGAATCACTCAGTGGTTGTTCCAGTTTCAGGTAGGCGAGGTTGTCTTCGCGCAGGCCCGAGCCGGCCCAGTAAGCGTCGTCAAGGCTGTTCATGCCGCCGGTGAACTGACCGCGTGCAGCTGCAATGGCACGAGCGTAATCAGGGTAGAAGTTGTCGGAATCGCGCCCGAGGCGGCGGATCATCTCTTTCGACATATCCTGGTAATCGATTTCAGCGCGGTCGGAATAGGCGTAGTAACCGCTCAGCTGGCCTTCGCCAGTGGGTACCACGAATTTGCCGTTGAAATACTGCTGCGCCTGATCGCCGGCGCCTTTCCATTTGGCAGTCTGTTGATCGCCGTAGCTGGCGAACAGACGCAGACCGGAGGAGCCGATTTCACCGCTGTCTACGCGGATGAAGCCACGGCGGGCTTCGTCACTGCCGAAGGTGCCGTTGGTCTGTACGCCGAATTCCTGTGATGGATCAGACGAACTGAACGCCAAGGTGCCACCAAGGTTGCTGGTGGAAGCAGTCGACAGCGCACCGGCGCCCTGCGCCAGCGATACATTGCCCATGTTCTCCGACATCACCGCGCGGCTGATGTGCAAGCCGTTGTGATTGCCGTAGCTCATGTCGCCGAGCGGAACGCCGTCGAGCGTGAAACCCATCTGGTTCTGGTTGAAACCACGTACCACGATGCGGGTAGACCATTCGTAGGCGCCGTAAGGATCGGCCGACTGGAAGTTCACGCCCGGCAATTTCTCGATGGCTTTCAATGGGCTGGTGCCGGCAGGGAACTGTGCCAGCTGGGCAGCAGTGAGGCTCTGCACCTGACGGGTCTGGCCTTTGCCAAACACCTGCACTTCTTCAATATTGGCTGCGGGTTCGGCGGCAAAGGCCGAGAATGAGGTGAGCACCAGCGTGGAAGCGAGCGCGGTGGGCAGCGAAGAGCTGAAACCTGCTCCGCTCCAGACATTGCGGATCTTGGTAAGCATGCGTTTTCTCCAGGGTAGTTACCGGAGCGCACCTTAATCGCGGCAGATTAACTCGTGGTGAAGCTCTGCCCCGCACGCGGTTAAAATTCGATAAACCTTCAGAAGGACTTACAGCATGTCGCGCCACTATCTGTTACTCACCGCCATCAATGCCTTCGTGGTGGTGATGTTCGGCGCCTTCGGTGCCCACGCCCTCGAAGCGCGCCTGAGCGCCGACATGCTGCACACATGGCAAACCGCCGTGCAATACCAGATGTTCCACACCACCGGCTTGCTCGCCGTAGCATGGCTGGCGCGTGAACACGCAACATCAATTTCGTTACGCTGGAGCGGCCGCCTGTTCGCTGCCGGCCTGGTGTTGTTCTGCGGCAGTCTCTATCTGCTCGCACTCAGCGGTGTGCGCATCCTCGGCGCCATCACGCCAATAGGTGGTG
>CAISOD010000183.1 GCA_903887045.1 uncultured Gammaproteobacteria bacterium
CCGGTGGCGGTGGCGGTGGCGGCGTGCCGAGCAAATGGTCCATTACCCACGCGCCGCGAATTACCGGCGAGGTACGGTTCGGTGCCGACGTCACAGTCAGGATACTGCCCTGCCCCAACAAACCGTGGCGACCAGTGCCGGCGAGACTGACCTTGCGGAAATGACTGCCGCGGATATTGGGAATGCCGTAGTGCTTCGCCAGGCGTTCATTGACAAAGGTGTAGTCGGCCGTCAGCAATTCCATGATGGGCTTGTCTTCCATGATCACTGACTGCAGTAGCAGCTCGGTTTCGCGTTTCAT
Organism: uncultured Gammaproteobacteria bacterium; assembly: GCA_903887045.1. GTDB lineage: Bacteria > Pseudomonadota > Gammaproteobacteria > Pseudomonadales > Pseudohongiellaceae > CAILUG01. The sequence continues at coordinate 302 of CAISOD010000183.1, forward strand.
TGCCACTCGCAGGCTGCCGTCGAAATCGGCTGACACCGGATTGACGTTGTTCAACTGGCTGAGCCCTAGCCAGGAGGCAGCAAAGTTTTGGACCAGAGCCGCAGCTTTCGGATCCTGCACCATCCGGGCAATCTGCTTTTCCTGTTCGGCGGCATCACTCAAGGTGCCGGCCGCAGCAGCGGCCAACAGTTCATCATCGGGGATACTGCCCCAGATGAAGAATGACAAGCGCGAGGCCAGCTCATAGGGCGCAACGGCGTAATTCTCACCAGCCTGCAGGTTGTCAGGCTCTTCCTCGAAACGGAACACGAACATCGGGTCGACCAGAATACGGCCCAAGCCATACTGAATGCCGGTATCGAAATCACGTAGTTCACGGCCATCGCGGTAGAAGGACATTACGGTGTCCATCGCCTTGGCGGTAACCGGGCGCCGATAGGCGCGGTAGGCCAGCTTCTCCAGAATCTGGCGGGCGCAAGTCTCTTCTTCAGCAAGGCTGGCCGGCGTGCAGCTGAAAATCTTGCGACGGCTTGGTGTGTCGCCGGCACCGGTGGCATTGATAGGCCCGGTGATGGCTACGCTGCCAACTGAAGTGCTGTCGGCCCAGACGTTGTGCAGGTCATCTACTCCGCGCGGGGCCTGGGTTTTGACAAAGGCGGCTTCGATCTTGTGAGGGCCGGCCGTAATGCTGAGCGTGACCTGGTTGGGAGCCCCTGCCGGCAACAAAGCCACGCGTTCACCATCAATCACCAGCTCCACAGGATCTTCAATGCCCACAGGGTCGAGTGAGAAAGCCGAGTTGGCAGCAGTACGCGCAATCTGGAACCGGTACTCGGCATCCAGCGGAAACACGTGCTCGAAGGTGACACCGCCGCGTGTGCCCAGCGTAACCCCTTCCAATTGCGCACTCTGGTCCTGGCCATCAGCTCGATACGTCGTGGCAGTAAGACTGGTAGTGACATCACCCACCGCCAGCCGGCTGACTTTGTTGGCCACCGACACATAGGCCTGCATCAAGGCTGGCGATACGCTCAGCACACTGGCGAGATTGTCGAAGCCTTCACTGGAACTGTCGGGCGGAAACAAGCTGGCGGCGTTGATCGGCAAATCCAGCAGATCGCGGATTGCATTCTGGTATTCACGGCGGTTCATGCGATGCAATTGCGGCGCGCCATTATTGGGAGCGCTGGCCCATGCCGCATCAATCGTTTGCGCCACGCCCTCTACAAAATTGTCCACTTGCTTGCTGTCGGGCCTGTCCTTGCCGAGCGGCGGCATCATGCCGGCTTCCAGCTTCAGCAGCACTTTCTCCCAGGTTTCGGCATCGCCCAGTACATTATTGGCATCCAGCAGATCAAACGAGATACCACCGGCAAAATCTTCCTGGTTATGGCATTCACTGCAATAACGATCGAGCATCTCGACGTGATTCTTTTCGATAGCCGGTGACTGCGCCTGCGCCACTAGAGGCACAGCCAATGCGACAGCAACAACCAGCTTGCGCAGCGAACTACCTGTTGGTGCCCTTGAAAGCAGACTACTCATGTTTGATTCCTGCCTCGTCCATCAACTCTTTCAACAATGAGACCGTTTCAGGTTTCAGCTCGGCGCCGACAGCAGCAAGGAAAACCCCTTCTGCCCAGCGTATTGCAGTGCGACCCACGGCATCCTGCACATCCAGCTTCGCACCCTGCGATGCCAGATAGCGGATGATGTCATTCGAACCGCGGTTGGCAGCGCCCAACAGTGGCGTAAGTCCCATCGAGTTGCTCGCATTCACATCAGCGCCGAGTTCGATATTCATTTTCACCGCATCCAACAAGGCTGCATCCGACACTGTGTAGGTTTGCGCAACCGTCCAGTTGACGCCAGCAGCCGCCATCAGCGCAGTGGTGCCTTCGTAAGTGGTAATCGTTGGGTCAGCTCCGTGTTCCAGCAACAGTTTCATGACGGGAAGATCGCCGGCAGTCGAGGCGCGGATGTACGGTGTCTGTCCTGTCATGTCGACCCACGACACATCGTTGAGTGCGTACAACCATTTTTTCTCGGGCTGCCATTCCTTGGTACGGGCATTCACATCGGCACCGGCCGCCAGCAGGCCTTCGATCATCGGCATGATGGCGTCACGATCGACTCCATTGTCCTGCGGGTCGTCCTCGCGTTTGCTGTTCATGTCGATATTGCGGTAGTCGACGGCAGCAAACAGCGGACTGCGGCCGTAGAAATCATCGACGTTGACGTTGGCGCCGTAGTCCAGCAACAGGTTGGCCACCGGCAGCTGATTGTTCAGCAGGGCCATCAACAGCGGCGTGATTTCGTTGGCTTCTTCCAGTTCTACATCGGCGCCGCTATCAAGCAACAAGCGGGCTTCTTCAACGCGGCCATCGCGCGCGGCATACATCAGCGCCGTCATACCGCCTTTGGCATCGTGGCGTTCGCCGCGATGTGGCACGCCGCTGCGGTTGATTCCCGCACCTTCTGAACCGCAGCCAGTGCCTTTGCACGGCGGCAGGTAAACCGGGGTTGGACCCACGCGGGTTCTGGCATCCACTTCGGTGCCGTGGCGGATCAACATATCCACCACCGCGGTCTGACCTTCGCGCACAGCGATCATCAGCGCGGTTTGTTTGAATTCCGGGTCGCGCGCATCCACCAGCGCACCACTCTGCAACAGCAGCGACACCACTTCCGGCTTGCCGGTGTGGGCCGCGGTCATCAGGATGGTCTCGCCGGTTTCCGACAATGTGTTGGGATCAGCGCCGGCCTTGAGCAGGCTGGCCACGATCGAGGCGCTGCCGTTCTGCACCGCAAGGAAGAGCGGAGAAATACCGTTGCGATTGAGCAGCACCGGATCGGCACCGGCGGCCAACAAGGCTTCGACCGCAGTGGGTTGATCATTGAGTACGGCCCGGTGCAGCGCAGTGCTGCCATCGCTGAGCCGGCCGTTCACGTCGGTGCCCGACTGCAGCAATTGCTGCAACTGCTCCACCCGCCCGTGTTCGGCAAGGTTGGCGAGCTCAACATCGGCGCTGGCCATCAGCGGCACAGTACAGGCGGCAGCCACCAACATGGCGTACGCAACGGACTGACGCAGAGCTCTTGTCGGCAATTTTTTCACATCCACCCCCCCCTATCAGGATTCTGCAATGTCGCGCAGTGCTGACGTATTTTGGCCACGTTTTGCCGTGACAAGCTAGCCCACAACCATGCAAGCAATGTTGCCTGTTTTCCCTGCTTTTCTGCTATCCAAACCGACTGGTTCGTGAAGCCCATGCCGGATGTATTCTGTTACATTTGGCGCCGCTTGCCTCAAACACCAGCAACCTCGGACCCGGCCATGCAACTGACCCAACGCTTCCTGTTTCTGCTATTGGCCGCATTCACGCTGCCTGCCACTGCCCAGCCGCGAGAATCAGTAGAGGGCATCCACTATCTGGCACTGGCCACAACAGTGCCAACCGAAACTGCGGCCGACAAGATCGAAGTACGCGAAGTGTTCTGGTACGGCTGCCAGCAATGCTCGACGCTCGAACCCATGCTGACTGACTGGCGCGATAGCGTAACCGGTGATCTCGTGTTCGCGCGGATGCCTGCAGTGTGGAACGACCTGATGGCGCTGCACGCCAGGATCTACTACGCAGGGCGCGCACTGAAAGCCGAAGACCGCATCCACCAGGCCGCTTTTCGCGCAATCCACGAACAACAGAACCCTCTGCGCACTGAAGAACAGGTCAAGGCATTCTTCACGTCCAACGGTGTGACAGCCGAAGCATTTGACACCGCGTGGAATTCAGAAGCCGTAACGACAGCCGTGCAACAAGCCCGCCTGCGAACCGCCGATTACGGCGTCGACAAACTGCCCAGCATCATCATGAACGGGCGCTACCGGATCATCCATAACGCCAAGGTAGTCAATCACGTTGAACTGAACATCACCATAAACAATGTGATCCGCAATCTGCGAGATGAACGGCGGTCGGATTTTTGATGTCCTGCAGCGAGCAAATACACCCTGCACCACCGACTTCGGCCTCAACAACTTTTTTGCCGAGTCATGTTGCTTGGCAGTGCCGCGTGGCTCCCACTATCATTCCCGCCCCATGAAGATCATAGATAGCAGCTGGAAAGACTGGATAAATCTCAATCTTTCCAATGGCTGTGACAAGGACGGCATCGCCAAAATCCTGTTCGACCACGGTTTCGACCACGGTTTCGATCCCGTGCAGATCGTGGCTGCAATGCGCTATCTGCCCCAGTCGTCCGCGCTGGCTGCTGCCATGAACGCCAGACTCGACCAGGCCGAATCACCGGCAGCCAGCCTATCGTAAGAGCTCGCAGCCTGCCGCGACATTGACGACTTCAGTCTGCCCTTTGCCCGACGCGTGGACACCAACAGGGCCCACATCTATTTGCTCGACGATCTCCTGACGACAACAGAATGCGATGCGCTGGTGGCGCGCATCGAAACCAAAAACCTGGCATCAATGATCACCACCCCCCGATGAACCAGACAAGTATTTCCGCACCAGCCGCACGTCGTTCCTGTCGCAGCAGGGCGATCCGTTCATCGGCGAGATCGCGTGCAGAGAGCGATTCAACTTTTGGACTAGCTGAAACTGGAATTCACTACTGAATTGAAAAGCGCAGCCTTCAGCTGTGTCCTACGGCGCAATCTCAAACGCAAACAGCGCATTGCCCGGCCGGCCAACAATGCAGCAGTTGCCTGACAGCAGGTACACCATGCCGTCGACTACCACGGGGCCTGAACCGTCGAATGAACCGCCAGCCGCAGGCACACCGTTGATGGTTTCGAACTGCGGGTTGCTGTCAAAGGTCCACAACACATCACCGCCGCTTGCGCTGTAAATGCGCATCCCGCCATCGGCGGCACCAGAAAACACAGCCCCGGGAATTGCAGTAACTGCAGCTGATTGAGTGGCACGACAACCGGGGCCCGGACGACACAGCAAGTCCTGCGGTCCTGTTACCCACACGCCGTTGCCCGTTGCCAGATCAATGGCGTGGATGCCGCCGGAATCGGGATTGCTGTAGCCGCTGGCCGAGACATAGGCCAGACCATCAGCGACTGACATGCCCCAGAAGCCACCGGAGCGACTGCCTTCATTGACGCGGTACTCCCACACCAACTGGCCTTCATTGGCAGGATCGAGCGCGTAGGCCATGCCGGATTTCTGCGGAATCACCAACAGCTCTTTGCCAGCCCCGGTGCTGGTGAGTATGGGCGAAGCAGAGAAGTCAAAGTCAGGGCCCAAAAGTTCAGGGCAATTGGGGCTCTCAACATTGTCACAACCGCCGATGAAGGCATCGCCGGCGGTGAACTGGTTCACCCACACAATGGCACCACTCTGCAGATCCAGCGCCAGCACGGCATCTGAGGTTTCCGGTGCCGGATCGCCATAGGCATTACCGGTGGCGGTATAGAGCAGTCCGCGACCGGGATCAATTGTTGGGGCACTCCAGATGCCGGCGCCCGACGGACCATAAAGCTGCAGCCCTTCGGCGCTGAGTCCGCGTGGTTGCGGCTCATCCATCATGTAGGTCTTCCACACTACAGCGCCGGTGTTGGCATTGACCTTGGAGATGCTACCTCTGAAAGTACAGCAGCCGTAATTGGATCCGGACGATGAGGTTTCTTCCACTACGCCAGCAGCAGGCACGTAGAGATGGCCATCAAAAAACGTCACCGAGCCGGTGCCGCGCACACCCGGATGGGTTTCCACGCGGGTGTTCCACAACTCTTCACCAGTCTGCGCATTCACAGCGTAGACATTGGCACGCAAATCGACGAAGTACACCGCATAGCCATTGCTGCCATCGGCAAGCACCACCGGACCTACCGAGATTGCGCTGCGAATACCGTTGCGCGGGAGGTAAGTCCAGTAAGTGCAGCCACTCTTCGCGTCCAATGAATACAACGCGCCTGCCTTGTTGCCAACGAACAGCCGGCCATCTGCCACGGCTGGTTGTGCGCGTGGCTGGTCTTCGCCCGGCAAGCCATAGACCCATTTGAGCCGCAGCTTGCCCACATTGGCGGCGGTCACACCGGCATCGAGTGCAGCGCGGTCGTTGCGATAATCACGGCCCCAGCCATTCCAGCGCGGACTCAAGGCGGGATCCCGCATAGGCGGATTCGACGCACACAAATTGGTAGTGATTGCCAACTCGATTGCAGTAACGGGGCTGCCGGTGACGAACTCCGACACCGCACGCATATCGGCATCACTGAAGCCTGCGGCCTGCATGCGCATGACACCTTGCGACAGCGCGTTGAAGATGGTGTTGGGGGACATGGTAGCCAGTTCAGTGCGTGGCGGTGGTGGATGGGCAGCGTCGGCAACAGGTGTTTCGTGGCAGGCAGCACAGCGAGTGGTGTAAAGCCCATTGCCGTCCTGTCTACCTTGCTGTCCACCTTGCTGCACACCCTCTTGTGCCGCTGCCGGTTGCAGCAACATACCAACTGCGAGTCCCAGGCAAGCAACCCTTTTGTTTTTCTTCATGCTGTTTTCCCCTCTCACCGACATCGCCGCCAATAGCGAGTTCCGGAGCGGGTTATTTACCTTGTTGGATGCCGACAATCCATCACTTCCATCACTGCCGGCAGTGCTTTCCTTGCATGGGGATATTCTGCAAACTTGCTGCTGATTCGATTTGCGAGATTGCTCTGATGGAAGTCATCCTCTTCCCCAACCCACGACGCCCCGGCATTGGTATGCGCCCAAAGAAAGAGGCCCAGCGGCCGTTGCTGCCGCAGCATGCCCGGCTGTGTCCGGTACTGGAAGCCGGCAGTTCGCTCGGGGCGCTGGTCTATCCTTCACTGGCGAAGAACGAACAATTCCAGATTGGTTACGAAGGCGAAGGCATTTACCAGTTTGGTTATTCCATCAACCCAACCGGCGCCAAGTGGGAACAGCTGTTTACCATCACCTATCGACTGGCGATGGGAGCCATCGGCATGCGAACGGAGGACGTCAAACTGATGGTTCCGGAAACCCCCGGTTTCAAGGATGCCGCCAGGACCATGGCACGCATGTTCATTGCGGTGGATGATCTGGGTACGCCGGCAGGCGCCGTCACTCTGCGGGGGGCCTTCAACTTCCAGACACCACCGGGCTGGGACACCGTCTACTCATCAGTCATCAACCAAAGCGAACGACCGATTGCGCCGGCACTGGTGATCCGCGTGGAAACGGATTGGTACGTCCATGACAGCGAATTCCGCTACATTCTTGCGCCGGGCGAGACCATCTCGGCGTCGCACAGCCTGCCGGTAGGCCAGGTGTTTTTTGTGCCGCGGGAAGAGACCAGCTTCCGTGACGGCACGGAGCAGGAAATCACCGAGCGTCAAAAAACCAGCAAACAGTTTTTCGACGAAAAGGCAGCCAACAAGATCAGGACGCCGTACGGACTTGAATACAGCCCGCACTATCAACGCAAGAGCAGGGAAAACAACAAGGAGTCCTAGCGGCCGTACAGTGCCATTTCCTTGCCGTCGGCAAAGGTAATTTTTTCCAGCCGGATGATCTTCTGCCCGTCACGGAACTGGTAACCAGCGCCGGTTATCACATCGCCCGCCTTCACAGTGTCTTTGGTCCAGCCCTTTGCTTCCATGCGGTTGATCGCCGGGCCACCGACCTGCCATTCCTCTTTCGCACCGGCGGCTGTCGTTACATCCAGCGTCATCATCGGATGCGGGTTTTGCCACATGAAATCGGTGACAGTTCCTTTCACAGTGACGAGCGTATCCATGTCCACCGGCCATGAGTGATGTGCCTGCGCTGGCAATGCGCTGAGCACCAACGTCAACAAAGCCAACTTGCCTATCAGGGTGTTCTTCATTGCAGTTTGCTCCTAATTGGAATTTTCTCTGCTTATGTGGACGACCTGCTTTTCACCGACTCCTTGCAAAACAAAAAAGCCCGGCAAATGCCGGGCTCGCTGGGAACTGCTGAATCCGACAGACCGGCTTAGTTCAAATCAAGCGGATCATAATCCACCGAACAAACTTCAACTATGCAAATCGATTCCAGCGTCCGGTTGGCGGGCGGGGTTTCGAGGCCGGCCTTGATCATCAGATCGCGCAACACCGCTGCGGTTTCTGGATGCGGAATGGCGGACTGCACCCCAACGCGTACCAAACCATCGGCGTAATCAATCGGAATCCAGGTGTGAGCTGCCAGTTCAGGGCTGCCGCGGTTGTCGGTGTTGCCGAAGTCGCGAATATCCAGTCGAGCGCCGGCTGCTGCCAGCAATTTGACTACTTCGGTGGCACCTTTGTGTGCAGCGCCATGCAGCGCTACGCGGCCAGTATCAGCCTGAAAGTTGGGATCAATACCCAGCTCAAGCAACAGCTTGACCGCTTCGACCGTCTGCCTGGTCGACCATTCTCTGGTCACACCTTCAACCCAGCCGATGCCGGAAGCAACGGCAAGTGGCGTGATGCCAAGCTTGGTATTGATGGAAGGATCAGCTTTGTACTCAAGCAACAGCTTCATCAACTCGATATCGCCGGACTGGGAAGCGCGCAGGAAGGCAGTGGCACCTTCTTCGTCCAGCCATTGGTTGGTGAACACAGTGCGGGTTTCCGAGCTCTCGATCATTTGCGCGTTTGGATTGGCGCCTTTGTCGAGCAGCAGCTTGATGTACTCGATGGAATCGACGTCAGCAGTTCGAGTCGGATAGTCGCCGCCTTCAATGTTGCGGTTGTCGGTTGCCAGGTACAACGGCGTCCAGCCTCCCTTGTTGGCCAAGTTCACATCAGCGCCGTGCTCTATAAGGAACTTGCCCATCTGATAGTTCTGGTTCTGGGTGGCAGCCAACAGCGGACTCCAGCCGTAGCGGGTGGTCTGGTTCACATCGGCACCGGCATCCAGCAATACCTGAGCGGCATCGATGGCACCAACGCGTGCCGCGTAGATCAGTGCCGTCAGCTCCCCACCATCTGGCTCTTTCGGCCCACGGTTGTTATCGCCGCCGTTGAAGAAACCGCCACCGCCCCAGCGCTTGCAGATTTCTGCAAGAGTAAGCTCTGCGTCGGGAACACCCAGCGCCAGGGCATTTTCTTCGCCAAGCGTGGCAAGCTCTTTCAGGGTGGCGAGATCTTCGGTCTTGAGATCGCACATAACCGAGATTACCTGTCGACGCACAGCCTTGCGTGGATCTTCCGACTGCCCAAGTGCAGCCGTGCGGCCATCGCGCATAACCGGCGCGGAGACAGCGGCCACATTGGCGCCGTGTTCAATCAATTTCTTCAGTACTGCGGCGTGGCCCTGATCGGCCGCCTGCATCAGAGCGTTTGTTCCGCGCTGGGTTTCAGTGGCATTCGGATCGGCATCGTGTTGAAGCAGCACATTCACGGCCTCAACTACACCGGAGCGGGCAGCAAGCATCAGCGGCTTGCGACCAAGCGGCAGCTCTTCGTTGGCACTGGCGCCTCCATCAAGCAAGGCTTCGAGTACTGCTGCATCACCCTGGTTGGCAGCCAACCACATCGGGGTGGAGCCATTGCGGTTGGCTGCGGCAGGATTGGCACCTGCTTTGAGTAGTTGCTCAGCCAACGTGGCATCGCCGTGATAGGCGGCCCAATGCAAGGCGGTAGCACCGTCAGACTGGGCAGCGTTCACAGCGGCACCTGCTTTCAGCAAGCGCTGCACTTCGCCGCTGTCACGTCGCATGGCGGCGTCTGCCATTTCAGACTGGGCAAGTGCACAGGAAGAGGACGCCAGAATCAGCGCCAGCGTGAGTGTTTTGATTACAACCATACGCATACGTCGTTGACTCATATGAATTTTTACCCGGTAAAGACCAGGTTGTTTTTATTAAGTGGCCACCTATTGGGCTGCCATACGACTAATGTGCCAAACCACTGGAGAGCAGTATCAGTTCAGATCGAGCGGGTCGTAATCTACCGAGCAGACATCTACGATACAGATCGATTCCAGCGTACGGCCCTCAGGTGGAGCTTCGACGCCAGCTTGCAGCATCAGTTCACGCAATAACTGCGAGGTTTCCGGATGTGGAATGGCAGATTGCACCCCAACGCGCACCAGCCCGTCAGCGTAGTCGATCGGCAGCCAAGTATGAGCAGCAAGCTCGGCACTGCCACGGTTGTCGGTGTTGCCAAAATCGCGGATATCCAAACGAGCACCGGCTGCAACCAGGAGTTTGACTACACCAGTAGCGCCTTTGTGCGCAGCGCCATGCAGTGCGACGCGACCCGTGTCAGCCTGAAAGTTGGGGTCGATCCCAAGTTCCAACAGCAGCTTCACAGTTTCCTCTGTCTGCTTGACCGACCATTCGCGCGTGACCCCTTCAACCCAGCCGATTCCGGCAGCTACTGCGAGTGGGGTTATGCCCAGCTCGGTGTTGATGAACGGATCGGCTTTGTATTCCAGCAACAGTTTCAACAATCCGATGTCACCCGACTGCGACGCGCGCAAGAAGGCAGTGGCGCCTTTTTCATCCAGCCATTGGTTGGTGAATACGGTGCGGGTTTCCGAGCTTTCGATCATTCGCGCATTCGGATTGGCGCCGCTATCCAGCAGCAGTTTGATGAATTCCATAGAGTCCAAATCGGCCATGCGGGTCGGGTAGTCACCGCCTTCGATATTGCGGTTGTCGGTTGCCAGGTACAACGGGGTCCAACCGCCCTTGTTGGCCAAATTCACATCAGCCCCATGTTCGATCAGGAATTTGGCCATCAGATAGTTCTGGTTCTGGGTGGCAGCCAACAGCGGGCTCCAGCCATAACGGGATGTTTGGTTTACCTCGGCGCCGGCTTCGATCAACGTGAGTGCAGCATCGATTGAGCCCGAACGTGCGGCATAGATCAGTGCAGTCAGCTCACCACCATCGGGTTCCCGTTGCTGTCTCCCAGAACCGTTGAAGCCATCTTGCCCACTGCCAGCCACAACAGCGAAACCTATGCCGCCGCGTTCAAACTTGCTGCAAATCACTTCGCTGGTTAGCTCAACACCGGATTTGACGAGCTCCTCCAGTACCGAGTCCCTGCTCGCTTTGTCTACACTGCCAGCGACTGCCAGCTTGCGGAGAATGTTCAGGTCAGGAGTCGGCTGTTCACAATGGGAGACGATGGTCTGCCGTCTGACATTGATCCTGGGATCTTCGGAGTTACCCAAGGCCGCCGTACGGCCATCGCGCATCACTGCTTTGGCGACCGCTGCAACGTTGGCACCGTTTTCGATCAAGAGTTTGAGTACTTCAGCGTGCCCCTGATCCGCCGCCTGCATCAACGCCGTGGTACCGCGCTCGGTTTCACTGGCATTGGGATCCGCACCGTGCTCCAGCAAGACGCGTACTGCGTCTACAACACCTGAGCGAGCGGCGAGCATCAGAGGCTTGCGACCCAGCGGCAACTCTTCGTTGGCGTTGGCGCCGCCGGCCAGCAGAGCTTCAATTACAGCCGCATCACCCTGGTTGGCGGCCAACCACATCGGCGTCGAACCATTACGGTTCGCTACCGCGGGATTGGCACCTGCTTTGAGCAACTGCTCCGCCAATTCCGCATTCCCGTGGTAGGCAGCCCACTGTAACGCAGTAGCACCGTCTGCCTGTGCACCATTCACATCCACACCGCCCTTCAGCAGGCGCTGCACTTCCACAGTGTTTTGCCGCATGGCAGCATCAGCCAAGTCAGATTGCGCCAACACTGGATTTACGGAGGCAACAAGGCACGCCAGCACTACTGCTTTGATTCCAAACTTGATCATACGTCGTCGACTTCTTGAACTTGCGCCAATTCCGATCTGCAACTGCGAGCTACACCAATTTATCCAGACGTCCGGTACTGTCACCGAAACTTTCCCGGGGAATGTCGAACTGGTCGAGGATACTCAGCAACAAGTTGCCGGTAGGCACCGTCTTGGTGGGATAGGCCAGATGGCGGCCGCCCTTCAGTTTGCCGTTGTTGCCGCCGATCAGAATATGCGGCACGTCGTAATGCAGATGCTGGTTCGGATTGCCCATGTTGCTGCCGAACAGCAACAACGAATGGTCAAGCAATGAGCCATCGCCGTCTTCGGTTTTGGCCAACTTGTCGACAAAATAGGCCAGCATCTTCACGTGGTACTGGTTGATCTTGGAGAACTCGTCAATACGTGCAGGATCTTCCCCGTGATGGGATCCGCCGTGGAAACCCAGGGTTGGAGCATCGCTCTCAGGATAAACACGGCCGGTAAGATCGCGTGCCAGCAGCATGGTGCCAACACGAGTGATGTCGGCCTGGTAGGCCAAGGCCTGCAGGTCAAACATCAGCTTGATGTGTTCGTCGAAAGACTGCGGGATACCCGGTGGCACATCAAAATTCTCAGGCGCTGCCGAAGTTGCTCCTGCAGCGATCTGCAGACGACGTTCGATCTCCCGGACGTTCTCGGTGAACGCGTCCAGACGTGAACGGTCAGTTGCGCTGATCTCTTTGCGCATGCCGGAAATTTTGCCGGTAATCGAGTCAAGGATGCTCTGGTTGCGCTCACGACGTTCTGTGCGTTGTTCTGGCGTGCTACCGCTGCCAAACATGCGCTCAAACACGACCTGTGGATTCAGTTCCATCGGTAACGGCGTGGTAGGCGAAGTCCAGGCAATCGTATTGGTATACACGCAACTGTAGCCTTCGCCGCAATTGCTTGAGCCTGAGCCCGGATCTTCTACCGAAATCTCCATCGACGGCAGCAGGGTTTCCTGCCCGTACTTGGCGGCGATGATCTGATCAATCGTCTGGCCGGCAAACACGTCAGCTCCAGCGGTTTTCTTCGGCTTTTCGGCACACAGGAACGCAGCGGCAACCCAATGGTCGGCACCGGTTTCCCCCGGAGGCGGCTCTGCAGAAGTGGAGTGCAAGCCGGTAAGGATGTTCAAGTGATCGCGAAACGGCTCCAAGTGCTTCCAGACGAAGGGCAATTCTGCACCCAAGGCGCCTTCTGTTTTCGGCACCCAGTAACCAGGCGCCGCACCATGAGGAACAAATCCACCCCAGAAACGCGGCGGCGGAACTGCAGCCGTTTGCGCCAACGCGGTGGCGGCCGGAATCATGGCATCAAGCAGTGGCAGGCCGATGGCGACACCGGCGCCGCGCAGCATGCTGCGACGGGAAATGTGTTTCTTGGTAATAAACATGCGTTTACTCCTCTCTCATTGCCACGGTGTCGGTTTTCAGGTTCATCGTGAAGGCCGGACTTTCCACGACTTGCATAATCACTGACGAGAATTTGTAGTTGTCTTCAGCTGCTTTATGCGTGATAGAACGAACCAGCGGCATGTCTTCAAACTCCACGCCACGACCCATTGCGTAAGTCATCAGGTTTTCAATCACCACTTCCGCGAACATGTCACCTTTACGTACGGTGAGATCGCGCAGACTTTGCAGACCTTCCAGCTCGGTACCGTCAGTGATCATACCCTTGGTATCGATCGGATTGCCGGCATCCTGGGTACGCCATTGACCCACGGCGTCGAAGTTTTCCATCGCAAACCCCAGCGGTTCAAACATTTTGTGACAGGTAGAACAGGTCGGGTTCGTATGATGCGCTTCCAGTCTTGCACGCAGAGTCTTCGGCGCTTCACCTTCTTTTTGGCTCAGGTTGACTTCCACACCAGGTGGCGGATCAGGCGGACTGACACCCAGGAACGTCTGCAGGAACCACTTGCCGCGCTTCACTGGCGAAGTACGGGCAGCCTCAGATGTAATGGTCAGCAAGGCACCTTTGCCCAACAGGCCATGACGGACATCCTGGTCTGGTCCCAATTCCACACGTCGGAACTGCGGGCCATAAATGTTTGGAATGCCATAGTGTTTGGCCAACCGCTCATTGACGAATGTGTAATCTGCTGTGAGCAGGTCCAGCACACTGCGGTCTTCCTGGATGATGCTTGCGAAGAACAATTCAATCTCTTTTTGGAAGGCATCGCGAAGGGTGCTGTCGAAATCCGGGAACATTTCAACCACCGGCTCCTTGGCCTGGATACCACGCACGTTCAACCACTGACCGGTGAAGTTCTCAACCAAAGCCTGCGAACGCGGATCAGCGATCATGCGTTCGACTTGCTGCTGCAAGACATCGGATTCATGCAGACGGTTCTCGGAAGCTAGCTTGATCAACTCTTCATCAGGAATGCTGCTCCAGATGAAGAACGACAAACGTGAGGCCAGTTCGAGATCGCTGATGCGATAGGCAGTACCGGGAGCAACTTCAGCCGGCTCGATTTCGGAACGGTAAATGAATTCCGGATCGGCCAAGATACGCTGCAGCGCCGCTTCGATACCGGCGTCGAAATTACCGCCCTCTTCGCGACCATCGCGGAAGAAGCTCATCATCACGTCAAGATCGGCACCGGCCACCGGACGACGGAAGGCCTTGCTGGTCAGAGTGGTAATGATCTGGCGTGCGCAATTGGTTTCTTCGCCGACATTTTGCGGATAGCACTCGAATACTTTGTCGCGGCTCTGGGTAGTTGATGCAGGGATACCTTTGAATGGCCCCTCAATGAATACCTGACCCACATGCGGGTAGAAGGTGTAACCCGAAATGGAGCCGGGCGAGTTCATGGTACGCACGAACGACTTGTTGAGGCCGGTGTCGGGCAAGTCACTGGTAGCAATGAAGGTTACGCCAACCTTGTGGAAGCCGGCTTTGATCGCAATCGCCGGGGTCTTGCCGCCATTGCCTTCGGTATTTCCGATCTGGGTATCCCAGTCGTACAGGTACACACGTTCGCCGTCGATTGTGACTTCCAGCTTCTCGCCCTGCACGTTACCGAGCACTCGGGTGAAGTAGCCGGTCATACCCTTGACCGTAAAAATGTATTCACCATCGGCAGGAAACTCATGCTCAATCAGCATGCCGCCGCGGGTGCCAAACGGCAGACCCTCGACATAGGTGTTCTGTGAAGTGTCATGCGGCGCATCAAATACTGCCAGCGTAGGGGCTGTCTCGGTGCCGATTGCCAAGCGGCTGATGTCGCCGGCAGCCGACAGATAAGCTTCCATGAGGGCAGGAGATGTCGTCAGCGTACCTGCCATGTTGTCAAATCCGTGGCTGGAGTCGTCCGACGGCAGGAACTTGGTGGCATCAATATTGAGCGCCAGCATGTCACGGATTGTATTGGTGTATTCGGTGCGGTTCAGGCGGTGCAGGCCTGGAGGCGGCAGATAAATTGCCTTGGACGCCGCGTGGGAATCGATGCCCTGCTCCAGACTGGCAGCCAGACTAGCGACAACCGCTGCCTCCGGGCGCTCCTCCCCAACTGGAGGCATCATGCCCGCGCGCAGGCGCTTGATCACTTTTTCGCCAACTTCCGGATTTTCAGCGACAGTGTCGGCACTGAAATCCTCCAGGCTGATACCCCCGGCGAAGTCATCGAAGTTGTGACATTTGGCACAGTACTGATCAATGAGAGCAGCGCTGTCGACGTTTGCCCCGTCATGCTGGGCAAATGTATGCGGAGTGAACACGGCAACGCCCCCGAGCAGGGCGAAAATGCGTGGTAAAGCTTTGAATTTGATAGTCAGACCCATAACGTTCCTGCCTTGTACCTGTGATGGCTTTCAGAGCTGTCCGAAATGCTAGTCCCATGAGTATTGCGGGTAAAGCAAGTGGGGACGCCAGACTGACTGTTCCACTGTTTTTACTATTTTCGAACCGACCGGTCTCGCAAAGCCCCCACTTTCCGTAAGTCCCGCGATCCTGCTCACTGCAGTAGCTGTGCTATCGTCAGGCACCACACCACCAAAGGGGAAACACGCCATGTCACACAAAGAACGCCGCACAGTGCCCGCAGAGGCAATTGAACTCTACAACCAATACGTCCACGGCGAGATCAGCCGCCGCGCATTCCTGAGCCGTGCGCAACAATTTGCCGTGGCAGGCTTTACCGCCACCACTCTCGTACAGGCATTGATGCCGGATTACGCGATGGGCCAGCAGATCGATCGTGATGATGAACGCATCCGCGCCGAGTACGTTACGCTGCCGTCGCCGCAGGGCCATGGTTTCATCAAAGGTTATCTCGTACGTCCATTCAGCGCCGACAGCCGCTCGGCCGAGCAGGCCAAGCTGCCGGGCATCATCGTGGTACACGAGAACCGCGGCCTCAACCCGCATACTGAAGACGTGGCGCGCCGACTGGCACTGGCCAACTTCATGGCGTTCGCGCCCGATGTGCTCACATCCGTCGGCGGTTATCCGGGCGACGATTATCAGGGTGGCCAGTTGTTCAACGGCCTCGACGCTGGCAAGCGCTTTGAAGACATCGTCGCAAGCGCACTGTGGCTGAAAAACCGCGCCGATTGCACCGGCAAGATCGGTGTTACCGGTTTCTGCTACGGCGGTGGAGTGTCAAACCAATTGGCGGTGCGGCTCGGTGCCGATCTGGCGGCAGCGGTGCCGTTCTACGGCGGTGCAGTGCCGGAAGCGGACGTCGCGAAAATCAAGGCCGCGATACTCGTGCAGCATGGCGGGCTCGACAACCGACTGGTCGAAGCATGGCCTGCCTATGACGCTGCAATGACGGCTGCCGGAGTCACCCACGAAGGCCGCATCTACGAAGGAGCCGTGCATGGTTTCTTCAACGACGCCACGCCGGAACGCTACAACGAAGCGGCAGCCAACGAAGCGTGGACACGCATGGTGGATTGGTTCAACACCCACGTACGTGGCTGATCACCTGCGATTGCAAAAACAGTCTGACGGGTACACGGCGAGCACTATTGCCCGCCGGTTCCCGCACTGGCCCATAGCGTTTCACCGGTATCAGTACGGGTGACAGACGAGCCGTTGGCGGTATTGGTGCCGTTGCGGGCGCCATAACCGGTAACGGTGAGCTGGTCGCCGGGCTTGACGTTCTTGGGCGACAACCCTGTACGCACCAAGGCGTTTACGCCAAGGAATTCCACTGCCCACTCAGCCTTGTTGCCCTGCGCGTCCGTCACTTCCATATGCAACCACGCATGCGGATTGGTCCACTCGAATTCCTTCACCGTGCCTTGCAGGGTCACCGGCTTGCCTACATCGAACTCCGCCGAGAACGAGTGATGCGAGAACGCATGGGGTGCGGCAAAAAGTGCCGAAAGTGAAAAAAGTCCGGCAGCGAATGACAAACCTTTGCGCATGGGAGTTCTCCTCATAGTTGGGGACTGGGAAAGGGAATTGGGCGTGGGGATTGGGTATCCGGATTGGCGTATTATTGTTCTTATGTAGGCAGTGGGCCTTATAGTACGCTACCTGCAGCTACACCGCCTACCATCATAAAAACACTTAAAAAGCAGAGGGAAGCATGACCTTGCGATTCACCACTTTGATATTGTTGCTGGCCAGCACTGCCTCGCAGGCGCAATGGTTTGACTGGGTTTCGACCACCGTCCCGCGCACTGCCCAGGGCCGCACTGATCTCACCGCTGCCGCACCCCGCACTGCCGATGGCCGCATCGACATGTCAGGCGTCTGGGTGCCCACTGCCGCCAGTGGCTCGCTGTTCGACAGCAGCAAGATCCAGGGCTGGGCACTGGATGTCATGCTTGCCCACGAACAGAATTTCTACACCAACGATCCGCGTTTCCACTGCCTGCCCTCCGGTCCCGGTTCGTACCCCGCCGGTTCTTCGGTCAGCGGGCAACGCCGCATGGTGCAGCACGCCGATTACATCGCCATCCTCAATCCTGATATGACCTATCGCCAGGTATTCATGGATGGCCGCCCACTCGAAGCTGAACCCCTGCTGCCCAGCTGGATGGGTTACTCCACCGGTCGCTTCGAAGGAGACGTACTGGTAATCGAAAGCAACGGCTACAACGACAAGACCTGGCTGACGCGCGAAGGTCTGCCGCACACCGACAAACTGCACATCACCGAACGCTACACGCGTACTGACTATGGCCACATCACAGTGCAAGTCACCTATGAAGACGCCGGCACCTTCACCGAACCGGTACAGGCCA
>CAISOD010000184.1 GCA_903887045.1 uncultured Gammaproteobacteria bacterium
CCCTGCAGGAAAACACGCTCGCCGCGCTCCACCCTAAAGGCAGGAATACATAACCACGGTTCACGCTGGCCGGGCCAGGCAAAACGCAGGTCGTTGATGCAGATTGCAGCAGCCGCAGAGTTCATATACGTTATAATGTATCACATTGTCGCTTTGTATCCGCAAGGGAGAACCGCCAAAATGCGCAATACCGTATTCCAGCCGCTGCAACGCGACACACACCACCCCCTGCAACTGAAACCAGCGCTAGTTCTGATGCTGGTCCTGCTGACGCTTGGACTGTCCGCCGGTGCCGTGGGCCGCGAATATCAGCGGCTGCTGTGGATCGATTTGCTGCCGCTGGAAGACTACAAGGCGCTGTATGATCCGCCGGAAATTAATCACAGCATCGGTGAGGATGACGAACCGGGCGCCTTGCTGCGCAACAACACTGCGACAGCACAATCTGCCAGTGACAGCGCATTCGAAGCAGCGCTGGTATCAACCAAAGTGGTTGGGGAATTGAATGAATTGGCGATGCAACTACCGGGGTTCATCGTGCCGTTGGAATACAACGATGAGCAAAAGGTCACCGAGTTCTTCCTGGTGCCCTACTTCGGCGCCTGTATCCACACACCACCGCCACCACCCAACCAGATTGCCCATGTGTCGTATCCGGAAGGGTTTGAACTGACGAACCTGTACGATCCGTTCGTCATCGAAGGCACGCTCTTCACCAGAACAATCAAGAACGACATGGCGACCGCAGCTTATCGCATCACAGCGGATTCCATCCTGCCTTACGAAGCACCGGCCGGAGAGGAGTAGCCGTCCATCACCGGTCTCACTGGCATTCCTTGCAGAGGCCGGTGACTTCAATGGTTTCTGTCTCTACCCGGAAGCCGACCCGTTTTGCGTTCTCGCTGATACGCGATGTCAACGAGGCGTCATCCAACTCAGCGATATCACCGCATTTCCTGCAGATGAGGAACTGGCCCTGGTGGGTACGACCCGGATCTGCGCATCCCACATAGGCGTTGATCGACTGGATTTTGTGCACAAGCCCCGCTTCCTGCAGAAAGTCGAGCGCCCGGTATACCGTCGGTGGCGCCGGCCGTTCATGGAACTCGGACAATTGCGTAAGAAGGTCGTAGGCCTTCACCGGTTTGTGGCTTTTCCACACCAGCTCCAACACGGTTTTCCGGATCGGCGTCAGCCGCTCCTGTCGGGCAGAACAGATACTCTCGGCATCCGCCACTGCATCAAACACACATTTGGCATGGTCATGCTTGTGGGCGGTGAAGTCTTGCAACACGATCTTTCTGGCCATGCGGGGGTCTCCTGCGAATCAGGGCCAAGCATAACTCAGTTGGAAGTGGTCTGCGGATAGCGATACTTCTTGCGCTGCACGTATTCCACCGTCCAGATCACCGGTTCGACGTACAGGTTCTTGTCGGCACCGATCATCATGCCGTGTTTGATGTCGGCCATGGCTTCGAGAAACGTCTTGCGTGCTGCTTCGATCAGTGGCCGCACTTCGCTCGAAGGCGGATACAACTCTTTTACCCGCTGTACGGTCTGCGCGTCGTTAATCCACGGATCAATACCATAAGGGCCGGCCGGCAATTTTGGTGACTGCTCATCAAGCCAGTCGCGCAGATCATTGTTGATGCGGTTCATGCCGTCGATATGGCAACCCATGCACGAGCTGCCGACATTGAGACGCGGATCGTTGAAGCCACCAATACCGCCACCGTTCTTGCCGAAGGTAAAACCGGTCTGGGTGGCGATATTGTCACGCGCGTTCGGGATCAGGCGCGGATCGCGCACTATGTTGACGAAGGCATCGACGCGTCGCTGATTGAAGGCACCGGTCAGCATGTAGCCCTGCAGGCCGTTGGGCAGATCCCAGATGATTTCCGATGCCGATTGCTGCAAACCACCAGTGCCAGTGAAGTGACGGCAGTTGTAGAAGCCTGCGATGCGGGAGAAGTTCGGCTGCGGATCGCAACCGGCCGGAATCTGTGCCGGTGACGTAGTGAACGGTTGCGCCAGCGAAGCCACGAAACTCCACGTAGTGGTGTCCTTGCGATTCACGCGCCAATCGACAAATACCGGCACCGGATTCGCCCACCACGGAAAGCGGATGTCGCTGCCGGCTTCACGATAGACCTCGAAGATATTGCGATCGCCATTGGCGAGCTGGCCGGTGAAGATGTCCCAGGTTTTCCAGTACCAGCCGCCGTCCTTGCGCTGTGCCCGCCACAACAGGCGTGAGTCGATGGTGATGGCATCGTACGACACCACATAGTCATACGAATCCATACCCTTGCTCTTGTCGACACCGAGCTCGGTTTCGAGCTGATCTGAATACATCGGGATCATCATGATGGCGTTGTACACGTCGGGCCGCGTCAGCGTGTAGATGAGCTGGGCAGTTTCCACCCACTGGAAATCCTGCGGCGCGATGTATTCGCCGGCGGCATTGCGGCTGCGGGTGCCGCGGAAGCCGTTGATGTAGGGCGGAATAGTGCCAACAGTAACGGCGCCTTCCACATTGCCATGCAGCACACGCTCCCATACCACTTTGGCAAAAGCAGGATCATAGGCAGCCGTGCTGGTGTAGTTGTAACGCTCGTTCTGCACAGCATTGGTGACAATGTCGCCACGGTAATCGCGCTTGTTGCGACCGAAGGCGAGATCGTCATCGGAACCGCCGAACAGCAAGCGGGTAACACCCTTGTTCCAACCCCAGTAATCCCGCATATCGAACTTGTACAGCACGCCTTTGCCGTTGACGTCGACCGGATTGACGACAGCCGGTGCCCAGCGCGCCACCGAGTTCAGGGCCTTCGACAAACCTGCACGCACGATATTCAGTTCATCAGCACTGAGACCTTCGTTGTGCAATTCATGCATGGACGTATAGATGATGTAGTCGCGGTCGCCTGCCGCCAGCGTGGCTTTGTCTGCTGCGATCCACTGCTCCACTTCGGCCTCAGAGACTTTCACCGCTGAATCCAGCAGGCGTGTCGCGCTTGGCAGCATGTCACTGATGCGCGACTTCCATGCATTGATCGCAGTGAGCATATCGGTGCCGGCCTGCGCACAATCGCTGCGCGGGCAGTTGTGGCGATCAAGCGCCATCCGCACGACGAAGCGGGAATTCGGCGGATCGGCGAAGTTGGTACGCGTCAGCGCATAGTCATGTGCGCGCTCCACATTACCATCCGCGTGCAGCGGCGCCTGCGCACCGGAGCCACCACCCAGCGCGCTGTTGTGGCAACCGATACAGGTATTGCTGCGCAGATAGGGATACAGCGTGTCGCGGAAAGCGGCCAGCGAGCGTGCCTTGTCGAAACCGGCAATATCGGCAACAGCGACTGATTCGTAGTTGATGCCACCGCGACCATCTGCCAGCGCAACCACTCCGCGCCTTGGCGTTTGCAATGCCTGTACCAAGCGGAATCGCAGCGGGTTATTGGAGATCAGCTGGAACTGCAGACTGTAGTCAGCAGCACCGATCTGTATTGCGGGAACATCGAGAAGGTTATCGGCGAACACCGCCACCGGCTTGCCGGCTTGTGGCAACGGCAACACCTTGCTGACAAGGAATTCATCGCCGGTGCCGTAACGAATCAGCACCGCGTCGTAGTGACGACCGTCGACATCAACCACCGGCAGCTCAATCGACTGTGCAGCGAAATCATCGACCCCGGCCTGCAAGGCAGCAGCAGTCAACAGCAACAACACAGCCAGCAGTCGGCTAGTGGCAGCAGGAATTGACATCACTCTTTTTCTTGTCATTGTGATTGTCTTCCACCCAGCTGTCGAGGCAGCGCCGGCAGTATATCGCAGCGGTGGACCAGCCATCCGTGCTCAGTCTTTTTCAATGGTGTAGCTGAATTCCACACTCTGGCTGATGCCACTCTCGACCTTGAGCTTCAGATGCTCGTTGAGGGTGTATTCGATACCCAGCACCGACTGTCGATCGAACAGGCCGACCTTGTAGCGCATCAACAGGTCGGGGGTGAGAAACTTGCCAAGGCCGAGCGCGCTGTCCTGCAGCGTGTCGCCACCACCGAGACTCAGCGATTCGAGCCCCAGCGTGGACGTGACGCGTTCGGTGATTCCTTGACCGAAACCGCTGCCACCGCCGAGGCCGAGACTGGCGATTGCCCCGATCAAGGCAGTGTTTTCCTGCGCATTGACAGCGCTGAGCGACTTGCCGGTAACCAGCAGTGCGAGGATTTCGTCGGCGGGCAATAACGGTGTCGAATACAGCTCGCCCTCGATGCTGTTGAGACTGCCACTGAGCTGTACGCCCACCTCTGCGGTATTGGTGGTACGGAAGGCGCGCAGGTCGAGCGAGGGATTGGCAGGATTGCCGAAGAACGCCAGGTTGCCATCGCGCGTACTGAGCCGCTGGTTGTAGATCTCGTAGCTGCCGGATGGAATATCGAGTTGACCATAGACCAGCAGCGAGCGGCCCGGCACTTGTTGCAGGCGCAACTCACCGGTCAACTTGGCGTCCAGCTTGTAGCCACGCACTTGCACGGCATCGCCGAGCTTCAGCACAAGATCGAGTGTCACCGGCACTGGCGTACCTGCAGTAGCAGACTGCGGCACCTTACTGCCGCTGACAATGGTTACATCGCTGGACAGCGGCACTGCCTTGCCACCGGCCTCACCGAATACCGTTTCCAGATCGACCTCGGCACTGTCAACCACCAGACTGCCTTCGAGCGCGATGGCGCTGGTGTTGTAGTGCAAGCGCAGGTCGGGACTCACGGTGACGGCGGCATAGCTGGTGTTGAGCGCCTGCACCCGTTCGCCTTGCAGCTGCGCTTCGACACTGCGGTCGGCAGAAAGCGGTTCGCGCACACTGGCCAGCAGTGACACCATGCCCTCGCCAGAGCTGGCACCGCCTACCAGTTGCCAGCTGCCATCGGCCAAGGGCGCCAGGGAAAAAGCGGCACCGCGCACTTCAACACCCCAGGCAGGCAAGTCGACATTGCCTTCCTGCAATTGCGCATGCCCCTGCAGCACCGGCTCGCTGCGCGTGCCGCCTATCGTCAGCGTTGCATCAAGGCGGCCACTGGGCTGACTCAAATCCGGTACCAGCGTTTCCAGCCAGTTGAGATCAGTGAAGCTGGCAGCAATGCTGCCGCCGAGCTCGCCATTGTCGGCCAGCGAGACACTGCCGCTCGTGTTGCCCAGACCGGTGCCGCCACGCTGCGCATCAGCTACCCCCAGGTCGAAATCCGCCTGCCAGCGGCGC
>CAISOD010000185.1 GCA_903887045.1 uncultured Gammaproteobacteria bacterium
CAGCGAAGTGCCGGTTGAATTCTGGGCACTGCCGGAAAATGCCGACAAAGCCAGAACCTTGTGGCAGCAGGATTTGCTGCAGCAGGTGCAATGGTATGAGCAGATGCTGGGCCCGTACCCTTGGGGTAACCAAAAACTCGGTTTTGTCGAAACTCCGCATCTGGGCATGGAGCACCAGACGGTGAATGCCTATGGCAACGGTTACAAACGCAACATCGAGGGTTACGACTGGCTGGCCCAACATGAACTTGCTCATGAATGGTTCGGCAATCTGATTACCCACAAGACGCTGAACCATGCGTGGCTGCACGAAGGTTTTGGCCTCTACATGCAGCCGGCTTATGCCAGGGACAAACTCGGCATCGCGGCCTACCACTACCAGCTGTACAAATCCTATCTCGGCTTGCTGAACTGTGACCCTGTTGTGCGCACCGGCAAGGTAAGTTCCGAAAAAGCATTCAGTTCGGATATTTATGGCAAGGGCAGCTGGACCTTGCATACCTTGCGTTATCTGGTGGGCGAAGCAGTGTTCTGGCAAGCCGCGCGTGAATTGTTGTACGGCACTGCAGACACCGCCGCCATTGGCTACCCGCTCACACCCCAGTACCGCACCACGGAAGACTTTATCGCCATTGTGAATCGCCAGAGTGGCAAGGATTACCAGTGGCTGTTTGATGTCTATCTGTATCAGGCGGAGTTGCCGGAACTGATGGACAGCACGAGTGGTGAAGTACGGACCTTGGCTTGGAAGGTGCCCGCCAACAAAGCTTTCCCCATGCCGGTGCCGGTGGTGCTCAACGGCCAGCCCACCGTGCTGGATTTCAGCGCAGGCCCGGTACAGCTGAAGGCGTCTGACCAGCTGCTGATCGACCCCGACATGCAGATCCTGCGTCAGCTGCCGCTTATCGGCCTGTGTGAAGAGAACCGGAAGCAGTCGAACGACTAAGGCCGCAGGTTGCGTCCGCATTGGGCTGCTGCCGAGAATCGCGACTTTGGCTCCTGATTCGATTCAGTGCCTAATTCACCGCCTGCAACGGCAGCGTGCGCAAGCGTTTGCCGGTGGCAGCGAACACCGCATTGGCAACCGCAGGAGCAACCGGCGGCACGCCGGGTTCGCCCAGCCCGCCCATGTTGGCAGTGGACTCGATGAACTCGACATGTACGCGCGGCGCCGTTGCCAGCTGCACCATCGGGTAGTCGGTAAAACTGCGGGTGCTTACTGCGCCTGCCTCTAGCTGTATCTCGTGATGCAACGCTGTGGAGAGTCCGAACAGCATGCCACCCTCGATCTGCGCTTTGGCCTGATCGGGATTTACCACCAGACCACAGTCGACTGCGGCATACAGCTGGTGGACCTTGATGGTGCCGTCAGCATCAACGCTCACTTCAGCCACTTCAGCGATGATCGTGCTGAAGGCCTCGACTATGGCAATGCCGCGACCACTGCCGGCCGGCAGTGGTGAATGCCAGTCGGCCATGGCTGCCACTTTTTGCAGCACGGCTTGATGGCGTGGTTTTGCCGCCAGCCAGGTCTCTGGCAGCTTGTCGGCATTCAAGCCGCCGCTGAAACGCGCAAGTGTCGATTGCCGGTAATAGTCATGCTGCATGTCTTCCTCGCGGCTCCAGATCAGTTTGACCGGCGTCAGCGACATCATTGTGCATAGGCAGGCGCTGCAAGTTTCGACATACTCTTCCTGCCACACCCCCAATAACAAAAACAGCGAGAGTGCAAAAAATGAAAAGAAGAATTCTCCGCAATGCGGTACTGCCCGCCGCTATCGTCAGTTGCCTGCCATGCCAACTTTTTGCCCAACAGGTAGAAGAGGTGTTGGTAACGGCGACTCGCCGACAGACCGATCTGCAAAGTACCCCCCTGTCCATCCAGGCCTTTACTGCCGAGAAGCTTGAACTAGGAGGCATCCAGCGCGGGCAGGATCTCGGCATCATGGTACCTAACCTGGTGGCCAACCCGCAGGGTGGCGGGGTGGGAGCACCAACGTTCTATATCCGGGGCTTGCCCGGCGTCGGCATTTACGTCGATGGCATCTGGCAAACCTCCTATGGGTTTCTGGAATCGAACTTCACCGAAGTGGAGAGCGTGGAGGTGCTGCGCGGGCCGCAGGGCACGCTGTTCGGCCGCAACACCAACGGCGGTGCCATCAATATCACCACCCGCGCGCCGGCCGATGAGTTTGGCGCACGCATCAACCTCGAGGCAGGTAGCTTCAACCGGCGCAATGCCACCTTCGCTATGGACGTGCCGTTGACCGACACGCTGAAGAGCAAGGTGATGCTCTCCAGCTTCCAGAATGACGGCTTTCTCGAGAGCCTGAGCGTAGACCGCTCGCTCGGCGATCAGGACGACAAGCTGCTGCGACTGGACCTGCTGTGGGAGCCGCTGGACAGCGTCGACCTGCGCTTCACCGCCAACAAGGAAGACAAGCGCGGCACCGAAGCCCGCATCATCCGCATCACCAATCCCAACAACGTGCGCTACATCCAGTACAACGTGCTGGCGGGGAACCCGGACTACGTGAACATTGCGGGCTTCACACCCATCAACTGGGGACTGCCGTCGAACCGCTTCACTCCCAAGACCCACATGCCCGGCTATCCGGGTGGCGATGTAGGCAAGTGGCAAACCAAGTCCGACACGCCGGCGCAAGGCATTACCCGCGACCTCGAGTACTACACGCTGACTGGCAACTGGGACATCACCGATACGCTGCGCTTCCGTTCGATCACCTCCGTGTGGGAGATGGATCGCCGCCAGGCCGTGGATTTCGATGGCTCCGAGTTCATCATCACCACCGACGAAAACCGTGCACATGACAAGAGCTATACGCAGGAGTACCAACTTGCCGGTACCTTCTTCGATGAGCGCGTGGACTGGATCGCCGGCTATTACTCGCTGCATGAAAACAGCACGGTACGCACCTACCGCTGGCCCATGCTGGATATTCCCCGCAATCCCGCCAACCAGAATGCCTTCAGCCAGGACGTCATCAATTACCTGAATGCATGGTGGACGGCAGCTGGGCGTCCTGGCTTCCAGGGAGCCACGTCGATTGCGGCCAACCCCGCAGCATTCCAGGACACGCTCAACAAGAACGAGGGTGAGCAGCGTGCGCTGTATGGAGAGGCCACCTTTGGCATCACCGAAAAGCTGGACCTGACCTTGGGCGTCCGCATCACTGACGACGAAGGTCAATCCATCGTGATGACCCCGACGTCCGGCTTCATTCCAGCGCGACCCGGCCAGGAGCCGCAGGGTGACATTTATCAGGGCACTTCCACCGCCGTGAACGTAAACCCCGACCTCGGCAACAACACCACCAACAAGTTCGGTGTGCAATACCAGCTCAATGAGGACGTCATGCTGTATGGCAGCTGGAGCGAGGGTTTCACCGAAACAGCCGTACAGAATCCCCGTCTGCCTACCAAGGTGGGCGGCACCTGCCCGTCGCAATTGGTTGCCACGCGTGTGGAGTTGCGCCGCGAGGTGATCACCAACCGTGAGGTGGGTCTGCGTTCCGACTGGCTGGATGGACAGCTGCGCGTGAATGCCACCTACTTCGATGCCAAGTGGGACGGCATGCGGGTCAACAACCTGCCGGTCGACCCCTGCACCGGCTCCCCTGCGCCGAACCCCTACCTGAGCGCTGAGGGCGGCGGTGTGGCCGACGGATGGGAAATGGAGGTTGTCCTGGCGGCCACGGAGAACCTGCGTCTCGACCTCAATCTGGGTCAAATCGATACCGCCTATACGGCACGTGGCTTTTTCGATGGTACCAATGGCATCGGACCAAACACGCCTTTTGCCTACTCACCAAAGCACAGCGCTTCGTTCGGCGTGCAATACGACTTGCCGCTGCGCGGCGGTTCGACCGTCAGTCTGGTGGGCAACTACGGCTGGCGCGATGAGTACACGCGCGACAACGCCAACCAGCGCACCCCGGTCGATGCCAGCGGCAACTATGTTTACGAACCGGCCTATGGCCTGCTCAACGCGCGTGTGGTTTACCGGCCTGCCGACGCAAACTGGTCAGCCAGCCTGTGGGGCATGAACCTGACGGACGAGCAGTACGTGAATGGCGGCTTCGATACGCGTTTCGTATGGGGTTACGACTTCTCCGTGATCGGTCGCTCACGCGAAGTGGGCGTATCAGTCAACCTGGAGTTCTGAGCTCTGCGGCGTGGCCCGCCCTCACCGTCATCTGGCGGTGAGGGCGGGCCTTGGCGTGATGGCTTCCCTTATCGAATAGCCATGATTGGCTACCAAGTGAGCCGCCAGACCATACCTTCGGCGGTTTGCCAGTTCAAAGATACATGCCGGATAATCCCGCTCACTTCCGCAGTACACCTATAAAAACAATCAAGCACCGGAGATCTGCCATGCGCCCTCTTCACAAGAGAAGTCACAGCGTTCCGCTTTTTCTTTCCTTGCTTGTTACCTGCGGTTTCGCCGTCAACTCTTATGCTGAAACCACCGCCACCAAAAGCGGCAATTGGTCGGCTGGTTCCACCTGGGCTGGTGGTGCGGTGCCCGCGCAGGGCGATGTCGTTACCATTGCCGCCGGTATGGACGTTGTACTCGACGTCAGTCCACCCACGCTGAATGGCATGACGATCAGCGGCAAACTCGGTTTTGCCGACAAATCTGATTTATCGCTGAGCACTGAGTGGATCATGGTGCATGGCGAATTGCAGATTGGTACTGAAGCGCAGCCACACACGCACAACGCCACCATCACTCTCACCAACAACGTCAAAGACGAACAGCTGATGGGCATGGGTGATCGCGGCATCATGCTGTCGGGCGGCACGCTGAACCTGCACGGTACGCGCACCAACACCTGGACCAAGTTGTCGGAGACTGCTGAGGCTGGCGCCACGTCGATCAAGGTGGTGAACGCCGAACAATGGAAAGTCGGTGACGAGATTGTGCTGGCGTCGACCGACTTTGATCCGCGCCAGGCCGAGCGGCGCACCATCGCTGCCATCAGTGGCAACACGATTACGCTCGATAAAAAATTGGATTACATGCACTTCGGCGCGATCACCTTCGACGTGGATGAGCGAGGCGAAGTGGGCCTGTTGACCCGCAACATCAAGATCCAGGCATCGGAAGATGCAGCCGAGACTTTCTTCGGTGGTCACATCATGGCGATGGTGACGAGCAAAATGTTCGTCGACGGTGTTGAGCTCAATCGCATGGGTCAGCATCTTGAATTGGCGCGCTATCCGATTCACTGGCATCTGGTGGGCGAAGCCGGCAAAGGCCAGTACATCAAGAACGCCGCGATCCACGACACCTTCAACCGCTGCGTCACCGTGCATGGCACCAACGACGTGCGCGTGGAAAACAACGTGACTTACAACATCGTTGGTCACTGTTTCTTCCTCGAAGACGGCATCGAGACCGGCAATGAGTACGTGCACAACCTGGCGATCCAGGTGAAGTGCCACATGAGCAAGCCCTGCGTACCGGTCAATCTCGCTGCCAACGGCGAAATCAGC
Source organism: uncultured Gammaproteobacteria bacterium (assembly GCA_903887045.1). Classification (GTDB taxonomy): domain Bacteria; phylum Pseudomonadota; class Gammaproteobacteria; order Pseudomonadales; family Pseudohongiellaceae; genus CAILUG01. The sequence continues at coordinate 5,521 of CAISOD010000185.1, forward strand.
GGAAGTCGTCAGGCCATCCGGCAAGCCAGCATGTCCGGCACGGACACGCTGTTGCCTTCCGACAACACGGTGGCGGCTTACTGGATCACCAATCCGGACAACACCTTCATCGACAACGTGGCCGCCGGTTCCGATGAGACCGGCTTCTGGTTTTCGCTGCCGGAGCACCCGCAGGGCGCCTTTCTGGGATCGGAAGACAGCCTCAACACCTGGCCGCGCCGTACGCCACTGCGTGAATTCAGGGGCAACGTATCGCATTCCAACTTCGACGGTTTCATGTTCGACCGCAACATCAATGAAGACAACACCTTCGACTTGTCCTTCAGCGCGTACACGCCGCTGGAGAATCCTGCTGACCCCTACAGCGCGATGGTGGAATCGCACTTCGAGGATTTGACCAGCTACAAGAACCGCAATGGTGGGATCTGGGGCCGCGGTGAGCTGCACGTATTCAGCAACGCGAAACTCGC
>CAISOD010000186.1 GCA_903887045.1 uncultured Gammaproteobacteria bacterium
CCCACACCCAAACACCGCGCCCCCAGCACGCTGCACCTTCCGCCCGGCCCGTGGTCCACTGTGCTGGACTGCCTCTGCGACCATTTCGCCCATATCAGCCGCGCACAATGGCTGGATCGCATGGCACGCCAACTGGTGCTGGATGGCGAGGGCTGCGCCGTCGATCCCCAGAGGCCGTATCGCGAGGGGCTGGCCATTCGCTACTTTCGTGAAGTAGCGGATGAAACGCCGATTCCATTTACCGAAAACGTGCTTTATGCCGATGCCAACATCGTGGTGGTGGACAAGCCGCACTTCCTGCCGGTGACACCCACCGGGCGCTACGTAGAGCAGACACTGCTGGCGCGGTTGATCGAGCGCTTCGGCAATCCGCAGCTGTCGCCACTGCACCGTATCGACCGCGCCACGGCGGGACTGGTGTTGTTCTCGGCCAACAAGCACAACCGTGATTTGTACCAGGCGATGTTCCGCGAACACAGGATGGCCAAGCAGTACCAGGCCATTGCGCCAGCGCTGCCGCAATACGAATTCCCGTTGGTGCATCGCAGCCGCATGGTAGAGGGCGAGCCGTTTTTCCGGATGCGCGAAGCAGCAGGTGAACCCAACAGCGAAACCCGCATCGACGTGCTCGCGCGCGGCGAGCGCCACTGGCACTACGCGCTGACGCCCATCAGCGGCAAGCAGCATCAACTGCGTGTGCACATGGCAGCGCTGGGAGCCGGCATCGTCAACGATGATTTCTATCCGTCGCTGAACAAACAGGCGGCTGATGACTTTGACCACCCGCTGCAGTTGCTGGCGGCTACACTGGCGTTTGTGGATCCGGTGACGGGCAAACCGATGGAGTTTGCCAGCCAGCTGCAATTAAAAGAGGCCATAGCATGACAAGCATCGAATCATCCCTGCATCCATTGGTGTTTCCGGTAGCGAATCTCGCCGACTCATGGCGACCAAGCGGGCATAGCCGCGAATTCCCGCTGGCATTCCGCACCTGTGCGCGTGCTTTGGCCGGCATGCAAAAGGAAGCGGTGGTGAGCCCGGCGGTGGGGCCAGCCTGGCGCATGGTGTGCGACGAAGGGCCTTATCTGTTGGGTACGGACCTGGCGCCGTTTCCGCTGGCATTCTTTTGTGTAGGCATGCTCAGTGGTTATGCCACTGAGTTGTTGGCACTGGCGAAAGGCCACTCGTTGCCGGCCGACTGGGAACTGGTGCAAGACAACCGCTACACGATGGAGGGCTCCGCCACGGCCGGCACCATGCGCGGGGCAGCATTGCCGGTGGAGCTGGAGCTGCGGGCAGGCAGCGAGGAAAACCATGGCACACTGCAAGCCTTGTTGGTGGATGCAGTAGCTGCCTCAACTGCAGGTGCCTTGTTGCGCGCCACTCACAACGGCAGGTTTGCACTGCAGCACAACGGCCAGGTGATACAGCCGGCACGCGTGCTTGCAACCACCCCGAGCGCTGTGTGTCCGATGGATTTCGATTTGCTGCAGCCAGCTCCAGCTCACGCATTCCCCGGCGATATCATCAGCAAGCTCCAGAGCGCACCGTTTCGCGAGGGAGTGAGCGGCGGAGTTGGCAGCAGCCTGACCAACGACCAGAAGCGCACGCTGCACATGCAGGGCCGTTGTCGCCAGCGCGACGATGGCTTGCTGGAAATCACCGTGGAGCTGTTCAGCCCCTTGGGCAGCCGCTTCCGCTTTCTGGTGGAGCCAGGCGAAGAGTGCAAGGTGCCGCGGG
>CAISOD010000187.1 GCA_903887045.1 uncultured Gammaproteobacteria bacterium
ACACCATGCAGGATGCCGATGGTGCACTGTTCGATGCACCGATCCCGCTGTTCGTGCTGGCGGTACCGCACATGCTGCACTGACACCGGAGGGCGCCGTGGCAAATTATGTAGTCGGCGATATCCAGGGTTGTGTTGAACCACTGCAGCGCTTGTTGGCCAAGGTCGGCTTTGCTGCCGGACGCGACACCCTGTGGAGCGTGGGCGACATGGTGAACCGCGGGCCACACTCACTGGAAACCCTGCGCCTGCTGTACCAACTCCGCTCAGCCTTCACTGCCGTGCTCGGCAACCACGATCTGCACTTCCTTGCCGTAAAGAGCGGGGCCAAAGCCGACGGTAAAACCAAAAAACTGCGCACCCTGCTGGATGCGCCCGACAGCCATCAGTTGGCGGAGTGGCTGCAGCAAATGCCACTGGCGCACCAACAACGTGTGACAACCGACACGGGTGAACGACAGGTATTGATGGTGCACGCCGGCATCGTGCCCGGATGGGACAGCGCAAAGACCCTGGAGCTGGCCGCTGAAGTAGCCACTGCATTGCGCGGACGTGATCACTTGTCGCTGCTGCGCGGCATGTATGGCGACAATCCGGATCGTTGGGACGACTCGCTGAGTGGCATCGAACGCCTGCGGGTGATTACCAACGTACTGACACGCCTGCGCTTCTGCACACCGCAAGGCGTGATGAATCTGAGCGTGAAGACAGAAGCTGATACTGCGCCCCGCGGCCACCGGCCGTGGTTCGAGTTTGTACAGCTGCCGCCCGGTGAGCTGCTGGTGTTCGGTCATTGGGCTACACTCGACGGCATTACCCATCGCACCGACATCCACGGGCTCGATACCGGCTGCGTGTGGGGGCGTTGCCTGACCCTGCTGCATCTGGAAAAAAATGAGCGCATTGCTGTTAGCTGTCACGATGTCTGAACACCGAGGAGCCAGCCGATGAAGATTTATCGCGTTGGCGGCGCCGTGCGTGACAAGTTGCTTGGCTTGCCCTACACCGAAACCGACTGGGTGGTGGAAGGCGCCACTCCTGAACAGATGCTGCAACTGGGTTACCAGCAGGTGGGTCGCGATTTCCCGGTGTTTCTGCATCCGAAAAGCAAACAGGAATACGCACTGGCGCGCACTGAACGCAAGAGCGGCAAGGGCTATACCGGCTTTGTCGTGCATGCAGCGCCGGATGTCACGCTCGAACAGGATCTACTGCGGCGCGATCTGACGATCAACGCGATGGCGCTTGGCGATGACGGCGTGGTGATTGACCCCTATGGTGGCCAGCGCGACATCGATGACCGCGTGTTGCGTCATGTGTCCCCTGCCTTTGCCGAAGATCCACTGCGGGTTTTGCGCGTGGCACGTTTCGCTGCCCGCTTGGCGCCGCTCGGTTTCACGGTGGCGCCGGAAACCCTGGTACTGATGCAGCAATTGGTGGATGCCGGGGAGATGCAGCACCTGGTAGCCGAACGTGTATGGCAGGAGTTGCACAAAGCCCTGGTGTCGGGCGCGCCGCAGGTTTTCATCCAGGTGCTGCGCGACTGTGGCGCACTCGCTGTATTGCTGCCCGAACTCGACGCCCTGTTCGGCATACCGCAGCCGGAATTCTTCCATCCTGAAATCGATACCGGCGTGCACATGCTGATGGTGATGGAACAAGCCGTGAAACTGAGCACTGCAGTAACCGTGCGCTTTGCCGCGCTGGTGCACGACCTTGGCAAGGGTACTTCGCCACGCGAACTGTGGCCAGCACATACCGGCCACGAAGAGCGCGGCGTGGCGTTGATCGACGCGCTGTGCGAACGCTTGCGGGTGCCGAATGATTGCCGCGAGCTTGCTGTTATCGTCAGCCGCCAGCACACGCGTTGCCACAAAGCGATGAAGCACAAGGCAGAGGACCTGTTCACCACGCTGGAAAACTGCGATGCCCTGCGCCGTGGTGATCGCTTTGAGCAGTTCCTGCTGGCCTGCGAGGCCGATGCCAGAGGCAGGTTGGGGCTGGAACGGCGCGCCTATCCGCAGGCACAGCGGCTGCGTGGCGCCCTTGAGGCCGCCCGCAAGGCAGACTTGGCACCGCTGGCAAAAAAATTCCACAAGGAACAACTTGGTCTGGCCATCAAGCAGACGCGTATCAGTGCTATTGCCCTTTGGCTGGAGTCTCTTGCTTGATCCCTGTCGTACTTGTTACCGGTGCTGCCGCCCGCATTGGCGCCAGCATCGCGCGTCGTTTCCATGCGGCCGGTTATCGCGTGGTGTTGCACTACTTCCGCTCGCAGGACAAAGCCACTGCTCTGTCTGCCGAGCTCAATGCGATACGGCCCGACAGCGTCCGCCTGCTGCAGGCTGACCTGCTGCAATTGATAGAGATCGAGAATCTGGCCTTGCAGACCCTTGCAACGTGGGGGCGGCTCGACGTTCTCGTCAACAACGCATCCACCTTTTACCCGACGCCGCTCGGCTCCATCACCGCCGCCCAGTGGGACAACCTTACCGGCAGCAATGCGCGTGCACCTTTGTTCCTGTGCCAGCATCTGGCAGCGGCGTTGAAGGAATCCCATGGTTGCATCGTCAACATCGTCGACAGCACCTCACATTACGGGCTGTCGAAGTTCGCACCCTACGCAATGGGCAAGGAAGCACTGGCCAACCTCACGCGCTCACTGGCGCGGGAATTGGCACCTGAAGTCAGAGTCAACGGAGTTGCACCTGGTGCCATCCTGTGGCCTGAGTATGAAGGTGGAGACAACGAAGCAGAACAAAAAGCCACGCTGGCTCGCACCATGCTGGGACGCCTGGGTTCACCGGACGACATCGCGCATGCGGCATTCTTCCTGACCCAGGCCAGCTATATCACCGGCGAAATCATCAAGGTGGACG
>CAISOD010000188.1 GCA_903887045.1 uncultured Gammaproteobacteria bacterium
CTCAAAAAAACCAAAGGGGATCCCAGCAATGAAAGCACCGTACTCCCGATATCCGCGCTCCAGCACACTTGCTCGCGCCATCAGCATTGCCGTACTGGCCGGTTCGGCAGGACTGGCCCTTGCTGCCGAAGAAAATCTTGAAGAAATCATGGTGACCGGTTCACGCATCCGCATGACCAGCGGTATGGCGACTCCAGTGCCGGTCACCACGATCACCGTCGCCGAGTTGATGGAGTTTGAACCGGAAAACACCATTACCGAGCAGCTCGACAGTCTGCCGCAGTTCATGCAGACCACCTCGGCCCAGCGCGGCGGCGTTATCAGCGGCACCTCTGGCAGCAGTGCTCTCAACATGCGCGGCCTTGGCGGCAACCGTACGCTGGTGCTGCTGGATGGCCGACGCGTCGTCCCGAATGACCGTACCAACGTCGTCAACCCAGACATGTTCCCAACCGCCCTGATGAAGAACGTCGAAGTCGTCACCGGTGGCGCCTCCGCCGCCTACGGTGCCGATGCGCTCGCCGGTGTCGTGAACTTCGTACTGGACCGTGAGTTCGAAGGCCTGAAGATTTCGTCATCCACCGGGGTTACTGAACGCCACGACGGCCAGAACTGGAACGCCTCTGTCGCCGGCGGTCGCAAGTTCGGCGACAGACTGCACTTGATTGGCTCGCTCGAAGGCCGCCGCATCCACCAGATTGATCGCGACATGAGCGCCGACTCCGGCCAATGGGACAGCTTCCAGCGCTGGGGTCATGTGACCAACCCGGCCTGGGTATCTTTCGCCGCCACTCCCAACGTGCCGCAGCGTTTGACCCTGCCAGATGTGCACTCGACCGTCAGCGCGCCCACCAGCCTTATCACCGTCGCCGGTTCTGCGCTGAACCGCATGAAGTTCACCGATGACGGCAAGAACATCAGCCCGTTCGTCACGGGTAATGTTTCCTCGGGCATTGGTGGCACACAGTCGCAGTCGGGTGGACCGGAAGCACTGATTGCCGATCTCTCGTTCAACGTAGGCCCCTTCGGCAATGAAGTGCAGCAGGAATCGATGTTCCTCGGCTTCCAGTTCGATGCCACTGATCGCCTGACCTTCAACGGCGACCTGATCATCGCCAATACCGAATCCAACACCTACAACCAGCCTGGTATTCCGCATGTGGGAACCACCACCTGGCAGGCAACGATCTTCCAGGAAAACCCCTTCCTGCCCCAGAACGTGCGCGACATCATGGTGCGCGAAAACCGCCAGTCAATCATCGTCAGCAAGATGGGTCAGCCAGTCGGCGTCACTGATTTCGACAGCAACGAAAGTTTCCACAACCGTTTTGAAGTGATGACGGGCTCCGTCGGCTTCAACTTCGACATCAACGGCAACTGGGAGTTGAGCGGTTCTTACCAGACCGGCGAAACCGATCGCACCTCGATCATCTACAACGAAACCCGGCTGGACCGCTTGTTCATGGCCATCGACGCCGTGCGTGACCCGGCTACCGGCGCCATTGTTTGCAACGTCAAGACCAAGAACCCGACCGCCGAGCAGCTAGCTGCTGCCGTTGCCGGCAGGACTTATGCCGGCCAGCAGCCGACTCCAATCACCCGCATTTCGCCGGTAGGTGGTGACCGCGCCATCGAAAATTGCGTACCGCTCAATATCTTCGGTTATGGCCAGAACTCCCAGGCCGCCATCGACTATGTGGCTGACAACCGTATCGCGCTGACCAACGTGCAACAGGATTTCGCCGAACTGGTTGTGGACGGTGAGTTGTATGAAGGCTGGGGCGCCGGTGCCATCTCGTTGGCGGCTGGTCTCACCTGGCGCGACAGCTCCTTCGCCCAGACCTTCGTCACTGAAAGCGGTGATCCGCTCGATGGCCCACCGCTCAACGCTCCGACGCTCGGCATCCGCGGCATTCCTGCAGGCTATTCCACTGCTTCTACCAGCATGTTCATGTTTGGTGGCGTGCCGAACATCAGCGGTGAATATGACGTCACCGAAACCTTTGCCGAATTGAATGTACCGTTGTGGCAAAGTGCTGGCGGTCAGCAACTCGACCTCAACGTCGCCGGCCGCAGCTCCGACTATTCGCGCAGCGGTGAAATCGTCAGCTGGAAAGCCGGTGTGAGTTTCCAGGCTTACGAAGATCTGCGCCTGCGCGGCACTGTGTCACGCGATGTGCGTGAACCGAGCTTCTCCGAACTGTTCGATCTGCAAGGCACGGCCGGCACTGTCAACGATCCTCTGCGTGCTGGCGCCAGCACCCAGATCACCCTGATCAACGGTGGTAACCCGAACCTCGCACCGGAAGAAGCCGATACCACGACTATGGGTCTCGTGTATCAACCGTCTTTTGCCGACTGGGCCGACGGTCTGCAGCTGTCGCTGGACTGGTACAAGATAGATGTGGTCGGCTTGATTGGTTCACTTGGCGCGCAGCGTATCGTGGATGATTGCGTCAATGGCGCCACGTTCCTGTGCGACTACGTGGTGCGCGATGCAGCGGCCGGCAATCAGGTTACCCGCGTGGAAAACATCTTCCTCAACATCAACGGCGCCATCGTGAAAGGGGTGGATGCGGAAGTGGTGTACAACACCGAACTCGACCTGTTCGGCAGCGTTGACGAGCGCCTCAATGTACGTGCGCTGTTCGGCTACATGGAAGAAAACTCGCAGACCAACCGTGGTGCTGCCAAGCTGGAGCAGGCTGGTGGCCCCGGTCGCCCGACCTGGACCAGCACCATCAGCACGACGTACAGCATCGGGCCGTGGAACGCCACGCTGCGTGGCAACTACTACGACTCCGTGCGCCTGAACAACACCTGGATCGAAGGCCGCGATGTCGATGACAACACCACGGCATCGAACACCACCTGGAACGCTGCCTTCGGCTACAGCGGTGAAACCGCAAGCGGCTCCACCTGGCGCGCCTCATTCAACATCACCAACCTGTTCGACCGTGAACCGCCGATCGTACCGAGCTTCAGCACCCGCTTCGGCACCCAGTCGGTAAGCAACGAGTACGACGTGTTCGGCCGCCGCTATCAGCTATCCATGAACTATGATTTCTGAATCAGGATTTCTGATGGCACAGTAACCAGCGGCTGTTGATAATGCGGCCTCCACATCCCAAGGTGTGGAGGCCTTTTTATTTCCGGCGGCAAATCCGACCCACAGCAGGCAACAATTTCCGATGCGCTTGAACAAATACCTCAGTGAAGCCGGCTATTGCTCGCGGCGCGAAGCCGACGAGCTGATTGACGCCGGCAAAGTGACGCTGAATGGCGAGGTAGCACAGAAAGGTGCCAAGTGGCTGGAAGGCATGAGCGTGCAAGTGGATGGCGACGAGATCAAGTTGCGCGCGACCGCAACTGCCCGCCGCAAGCATGTCTACATTGCGCTCAACAAGCCGGTGGGCATTACCTGCACCACTGACCAGGAAGTGAAAGGCAACATCATCGACTTCGTCGATCACCAGCAGCGCATCTTTCCGATCGGCCGCCTCGACAAAAACTCGGAAGGTCTGATTCTGCTGACCAGCAATGGCGACATCGTCAACCAGATCCTGCGCAGCGAAAACAACCATGAGAAGGAATATCTGGTGGGTGTGAACAAAGCGGTCACTGACGACTTTCTGCGCATCATGGCGCGCGGCGTACGCATCCATAACCAGCTGACCAAACCCTGCAAAGTCAGCCGCATTGCCAAGTACGGCTTTCGCATTGTGCTGACACAGGGGCTGAACCGGCAGATCCGCCTGATGTGCCAAGCACTGGATTATTCCGTAGTGCAGCTGCGCCGCGTGCGCATCATCAATGTGCAGCTGGGGCCGCTGAAGCAAGGCATATGGCGCAATCTGACCGACAAGGAACTGGAAGGACTGTTGCCGGGCTTCAAGGATTGGTAGCTTGTGCTGTCGTTCTTTTCAACTGACGCACCGTTTGAGGATATACAAATCATGAGCACCTGGTTCCCCGCCCGCTGGCCCGCGCAAGATCCCGATGTCATCCAGCTCTACACGATGGCGACGCCGAACGGACAGAAGGTCAGCATCTGCCTGGAAGAGATGCAATTGCCGTACGAGGCGCATCTCATCAACATCATGAAGAACGACCAGTTCGACCCCGACTATCTGAAGCTGAGTCCGAACGGCAAAATCCCGACACTGCTGGATCCGCACGGCCCCGAGGACGAACCCATGCTGCTGATGGAAAGCGTCGTCATGCTGCAGTACCTGGCCGACAAGACAGGCCGCTTTTTTCCGCAGAACTACCGCTCCCGCATGGAGGGCTTGCAGTGGCTGACCTTCCAGGCCGCGCACATCGGCCCGATGTTCGGCCAGTTCGGCCACTTCCATGTATATGCCAAAGACAAAACCACCGACACCTATGCGCGTAACCGCTACCTCAATGAAACCAAACGCCTGCTCAAGGTACTCGACACCCGTCTTGCCGGCCGCGACCACATCCTGGACGACTACAGCATCGTCGATATGGCGATCATGCCCTGGGTCGAATGTCTGGAGAGTTTCTACAAGGCCGCCGACGTACTGGAACTTGATTCGCTACCCAACGTGAAAGGCTGGCGTGCGCGCGTGACGTCGCGGCCGGGGTATCAGCGTGGGAAGGATGTGGGCAGACTGGGATAGTGTTTGTGCCAGGCGAGTTGCCTGCACTGCATACAACAGCGCAGGCAATGTCCAGTCAGGGTCTATCTACCGCCTCCGCCACCACAGCTGCTGTAGAAGCCGGCGGGGTCCCACCAAGTGAAGAAGTCGGCCATGGTGTCGACTGCTCCGCCGTAGACTTGCGCTACGCCAGCTGCAATATCCTGAACTGTTTCTTCCCCTTTGATGTAACCCTCAACAAAAACCAAGTCGAATCCGAGTTGCCACTCTCCCCCGGAAACTTCATTAATTTCAGCAATATTCAACGTACGCATAAACGCTCCTTGTTTAACTGATAACAGCGGATGAAAAATTGAAACCTGCGTGCAGCATGATGGGCACGTACAAGGCGCCGGACTTCTCTCTCGCTACCACCATCATTGCTGTTATTACTACCATTCCAAGATGGGTAAGCGTGCTTCCTGAACTGAGATTCTCCGGATGCAGCGCCATGAATACCACGCTGGTGACAATCATGGCCAAGGGCTTGTTCCAGATGGCAGCCAGCCCTGTATAGAGTACCCCCCTGAACAAAAACTCTTCCGCAACAGGTACCAACGTAAAAAGATTCAACACAATTAGCAGGAGAAACAATTGTGGCAATGCGTTCAGTTCGTTTGACGGGTGAGGAATCAATGTCTGTTCACTTTCGAAAATCGGTATCAACACCTTGGTAAACAACTGCACAACAAGGATTCCAGCGCCGAATGCACACAACAGAATTTTCAAAGATGGTAGTGGTCCAAAACCATAGAGAGCCAATATCTTTCGCAGAGATTCTTTTGGGAAATGTCCCTTCAGTGCCAAGAGCAGAATGGCAAAGATCAACCAAGGTTTAATCAACCTTGCAACACCTGATGCTGCTAGTTGGGGATCGCCAGAAGACCCCTATAACATCAACATTGCAGGGGTACTTGTGGCGAGTCGCTCAAACAATATCGAAAGACTAAAACTGCTGATCATCAAGCAGAGCAGGAAGCAAAGAAAAATGCCGGCCAAATTGCGGAATTGCATCGCGGGCAGTGGATCTTGCGTGGAGTTAAGAATGGTCATGGGTTCAATCCTTCGATAACGCTGTGGGAATACCCTCTGTTTGGTACATTCCCCAGACTTTGCCAGTTTTTCTGCAGCACCCCTCTACTGCCCGGCCTTGTAAACCGCGCAACGCGCCCCAGATAATCGGGCACTGCTTCTGTCGTCCCCACCTCTGGAACACCGCATGTCTACCCCCACGTTGTTTTCGCCGATCCGTATCGGCGAGCTTGAACTGCCCAACCGTATCTTCATGGCACCGCTGACGCGTGCGCGCTCTACCACCAGCCGCATTCCGAATGAGCTGATGGCGGAGTACTACCGTCAGCGCGCCAGTGCAGGCTTGATCCTGAGCGAAGCCACGGTGGTGTCGCCGCAAGGCATCGGTTATGCCGACACGCCGGGTATCTGGTCGGCTGAGCAAGTGGAGGGATGGAAAAAGACAACGCAGGCGGTGCATGGCGCTGGTGGCCGCATCTTCCTGCAGCTGTGGCATGTAGGCCGTATCTCCCACCCGACCTTCCTCAATGGCGAACTGCCGGTAGCGCCAAGCGCAATTGCGCCGAAGGGCAACGTAAGCCACATCCGGCCGGAAACGCCGTTTGTAGTGCCGCGTGCGTTGCGGCGCGATGAACTGGCCGGAATAGTCGCCAGCTTCCGTCTTGGTGCGCAGAACGCGCTTGCTGCCGGCTTTGATGGCGTGGAAATACACGGCGCCAACGGTTATCTGCTCGACCAGTTCCTGCAAGACAAGAGCAACACCCGCACCGACGACTACGGCGGCAGTATCGAAAACCGTGCGCGCTTGATGCTGGAAGTAGCGGATGCCGTGATTGGGGTGTGGGGCGCAGCCCGTGTTGGCATGCACTTGTCACCGCGCGGTGATGCGCACGATATGGTCGATTCGAATCCGCTCGCCACCTTCGGTTATGTGGCGAGTGAGCTTGGCAAGCGCAAGCTGGCGTTCATTGCCGCACGTGAGCGCTTGGGCGCCGACAGTACAGGGCCACAGCTCAAAAAATTGTTCGGTGGCGTGTATGTGGCCAACGAAGGCTTCGACCTCGCCAGCGGCAATGCGGCGCTGGCGGCCGGCGATGCCGATGCCATCGCCTTCGGCAAACTGTTCATCTCCAATCCCGATCTGCCGCGACGTTTCCGCGAAGGCGCCGCCCTCAATGAATGGAATGGCGCCACGTTCTACGCCCCGGGCGCTGCCGGTTACACCGACTACCCGGCGCTCGGCTAAACCCCCTGCTGCATCAACCACTGCTTCAGCTGGTTGAGCGGCAAGGCGCCGGACATCCGCGCGGCTTCAGCGCCGTCGCGGAACAGGATCAGCGTCGGGATGGACTGAATCCCCCACAAGCCACCGATCTCCTGCTCGGCTTCGGTATTCAACTTGGCAAAGCGCAGCCGTGGCTCCAGCTGCTGCGCCGCTGCCTCGAATACCGGCGCAAAACTGCGGCAAGGCCCGCACCACGGCGCCCAGCAATCCACCAGCAATGGAATGCCGGTGTTGGCCAGCACGCTATCGACATTGGCATTGTTCAGCTCGATGGCTTTGCCCTGGAACAGCAACTGCTTGCACCTGCCGCATTTGGGTTTGTCGCCCAGACGTTCGCTGGGGATGCGGTTGGCGGTGTTGCAGGCAATACAGGTCAGGTTGGTCGTAGTAATCACTGGCATATCCCGTTTTATCCTTTCGGCAGCAATGGCTTATGTTAGCAATGTACATGGCCAGGCGCCGAAACCATGTCTGTAACCGCACACACGCGGCCCGGAGCACCCGCCATTTTCCACTCGGTTGGAACCCCACTCGCGGGTATAATTCGGTCTCTTTTTCCAACCCGAAGTCTTCCGCTCCATGAAACTCTTGACCGTGCTCCTGCTGGGCGGCCTGCTGCTGGCCGGCTGTGGCCAGAAAGGCCCGCTGGTGCAACCGCCGGCGACCACCCAAAGCAGCGTCGGGGCAGCCCTATGAACGCCTTTGAATACCGCAATCGGCAACTGCATGCCGAAGAGGTGCAACTGGCCGCACTGGCCATGCGCCACGGCACGCCGTTGTTCGTGTATTCGCGGGCTGCACTGGAAGAACGCTTCCGCGCCTACCAGGCACCACTGGCCGGCCGGCCGCACCTGATCTGCTATGCCATGAAGGCCAATTCGAATCTGGCGGTGCTGAACGTGCTGGCTCGCATGGGTGCCGGTTTCGACATCGTTTCCGGTGGTGAGCTGGCGCGGGCGCTGGCGGCGGGGGCTGATCCGGGCAAGATCATTTTTTCCGGCGTGGGCAAGAGCATTGACGAGATGCAGGCCGCGCTGGAGGCTGGCATCCATTGCTTCAATGTGGAATCGGTGCCGGAGCTGGAGAGGTTGTCGGCGGTGGCGCAGGCGATGGACAAGGTGGCCGCGATCTCGCTGCGGGTGAACCCGGATGTCGACGCCAACACCCATCCCTATATTTCCACCGGCCTCAAGGACAACAAGTTCGGGGTGCCGATCGAGCAGGCGCTCGCCGTGTATCAACGCGCGCGTTCGTTGCCGGGCATCCATATTGCCGGTGTTGATTGCCACATCGGCTCGCAGCTGACCACGCTGACGCCCTTCCTCGACGCGCTCGACCGCGTGCTGCTGCTGGTCGACAAACTCGCCGAGCATGGCATCACCATCGAACATCTCGATCTGGGTGGTGGCCTTGGCGTGCAGTACAACGATGAACAACCGCCCTCGCCACAGGAGTACATGCAGGCGCTGCTCGCCCGCATTGGCGACCGCAAGCTGACGCTGGTGTTCGAACCCGGCCGCTCAATCGTGGCCAATGCCGGAGTGATGCTGACGCGCGTCGAGTACCTGAAGGCAACCGGGAACAAGAATTTCGCCATCATCGACGGCGCCATGAACGACATCATCCGCCCGGCGCTGTATCAGGCAAAGATGCAGATCGTGCCGGTGTTGCAGCCGGCAGCCTCCACGCCAAAAGCCACGTGGGACATCGTAGGGCCGGTGTGCGAATCCGCTGACTTCCTTGGCCGCGACCGCGAACTGGCGTTACAACAGGGAGATTTGCTGGCCGTGCTCTCCGCCGGCGCTTACTGCTTTGCCATGAGCTCGAACTACAACACCCGCAACCGCGCCGCCGAAATCATGGTTGATGGCAGCAACCACACCGTGGTGCGCCGCCGCGAAACCTTTGACGACCAGATGGCGCTCGAAGCCATGCTGGAAAACTGAGGCGCCAATGAGCCTGCGCTTTACCAAGATGCACGGCCTCGGCAACGACTTCATGGTGCTCGATCTTGTGCGCCAGCAAGCCACGCTGACCCAGGCGCAGGTGCGTGCGTGGAGCCAGCGCCAGACCGGTATCGGCTTTGATCAACTGTTGATCGTGGGACCCACCACCAAAGCCGGTTGTGATTTTGGCTACCGCATCTACAACGCCGATGGTGACGAAGTGGAACACTGCGGCAACGGCGCCCGCTGCGTTACCCGCTTCATAGTCGACAAGGGTCTGTCGACCAAGAGCGAGTTCACCTTCGAGATGGCGCGCGGCACCATTGCCACCAGGCTCGAAGCCAACGGTCTCGTGACTGTCGACATGCGACCGCCGATTCTGGTGCCGTCACAGATTCCGTTTGTTGCCAACACACAGGGAGCTACTTACCCGCTGGTGGTAGACGGCAAGACTTGGGAGATCTCTGCAGTTTCGATGGGCAACCCGCACTGCGTGATGGTGGTGGATGATGTTGAAAGCTTTCCGGTGCTGCAACTCGGCCCGCTGGTGGAACACCACAGCGCCTTTCCGCAGCGCGTCAACGCCGGCTTCATGCAGATTATGAATCGTGGCGAAATCCGCCTGCGCGTATACGAGCGCGGCAGTGGCGAAACGCTGGCCTGCGGCACAGGCGCCTGCGCAGCAGTGGTTGCCGGCCACCTGCGCGGATTACTCGACGAACACGTAGTCGTGCACACGCACGGCGGCGATTTGCATATTGGCTGGGCTGGCGCCAACGCTCCGGTGTGGAAGACCGGCCCCGCTGTAACAGTTTTTGAAGGACAACTCTGATCATGAGCGAAGCGACATCCGCCAGCGCCACCACGCCGACCGACGACGACAGCACGCTGACCGCTGCCGCCGTGGGCGACTATCTGCTGCGGAACCCGCAGTTCTTCCATGAGCACTCACAGTTGCTGCTGGAACTCTCCATCCCGCATGAAAGCGGTCGCGCGATTTCCTTGCTGGAACGGCAGGTAACCCTGTTCCGTGAACGCCAGGAACACCTGCAGGACCAGTTCCACGAATTCCTCACCAATGCCCACGACAACGACAACCTTTTCGAAAAAACCCGCCATATGATTCTGGCGTTGATGAAGTGCCAGAGCCTGGCGGCTGTGCGTGAGCTGGTGGAAGCCAATTTCAACAGCGAATTCAACGCATCGGCCTCGGCACTGATACTGGTAAACGAGGCTGGTGCCGGCCACGGCGTGCTGAGCAGCATTGCCACTACCGCTGTGCGCGCTGCGCTCGGCGAGTTGTACCTGAAGCAAACCACCTACTGCGGGCCGCTGAATCAGGTACAGAGCGAGCTGCTGTTCCCGCAACACCCGGCTCCGCTGGTATCAGCAGCCATTGTGCCGCTCAAACTTGATGAACCCACCCGCGCCGCGCTCGGCAACAGCCTGCCGCTGTTGCTGATCGCCAGTGCCGACCGCGACCAGTTCAACAGTTCGCTCGACACGCTGTTCCTCGACTTCCTCGGCGAAGTATTGGCAGCCCACCTGCAAAACCTGCTGCGGAACTGAACAATGATTACAGCAACGCCACTGGTATCGGTGCTCGTCCGCACCCGCGACCGCGCCGCTCTGCTGCTCGACGCCATACGCTCGGTACTGGCGCAGGACTACCGGCCGATCGAACTCATCATCGTCAACGATGGCGGTACCGATGCATCTGCTGCTGTGGATACCTGCATCGGCAATGCCCTGCCATGGCGCTGGCTCGACAATGAAGGCAGCGGGCGCTCTGCTGCCGCCAATACGGCATTGACGAGTGCGCGCGGCGACTATTGCCTGTTCCTTGATGATGACGACTGGCTCGATGCCACCCACATCAGCGGACTCGTGAATACGCTACAGCAGAATACTGCTTCTCTGGCGGCCTACAGCAATGTACGCACCGTGCACGACGATGGCGTTGCAAGCGATACGGTGTTCAACCATGGGTATGACGCGCTGCGCTTGCGCATCGAAAACTACATTCCGATCCATGCAGTGTTGTTCGCCCGCAAACTTTTCACCGATGGTTGCCGCTTCGACATTGCACTTGATCGCTTCGAAGACTGGGATTTCTGGCTGCAGGTGGCCCAACACACCGACTTTGTCCATCTGCCCGTTTGCACAGCCAACTACCGCATTGCTGCCCTTAACGGCTTCGGCGCCAAGGAATCAACTGAGCTCGACCCGCTGCGTGCGGCGTTCTACCGCAAGTGGGCGGTGCGCTGGAGTAATGCCGAGCTTATCGAACTGCTCGACCGCAGCAGGCAGTTTCCGCGTATCTCCATGCTGCAGGAAGAAAAGCAGTCGTTGCAGCAATACCTGCAACATCTGCAACAGCATGAGCAGGTGCTGAACGACGAACTGAAACAGTGGGCATTGCTGCTGGAGAAGACCCATGAAGAATTGCAACAGGCAGGATTGATGTTGAAGCAGACCGACGACGAATTGCACAAGCGGACCTCCGAGTGGAAGCAGGCCAATGACGATTTACAGCAGCGGATCGTACTGCTGGAGCGCACCAGTCATGAATTGCGCCAACGCACTCTGCAGTTGAAGCAGAGCAACGACACGCTGTTGCAGCGTGACCACGAACTGGTCTCAATGGTGCAATCGTTAAGCGAAAGGGATTCCACCATCCAGCGCCTGCTGCACGACTATGGCGTCGAGCGCTCGGTGACAGCCGGCCTGCGGCACGATCTCCACCTTATTTACCAAAGTCGCAGCTGGAAACTGACCAAGCCGCTGCGTTACCTCAGCCGCGTGCAGTACATCTGGCGTCACGAGGGCGCTGCGGGGGTGCTGCGTCGCGCCATGCGCAAGCTCTTGCGTCCAACACCGCAACTGCCCAGCAATACCAGCAACAACGGGCTGCAGCCGATCGGACCATTGGCGTTCGCAACGCATGCCCTGCCACTCGTCAGCATCGTGATTCCGGTCTTCAACAAGGTCGAGTTCACCTTCCACTGTTTGTGGGCAGTACATGCCAACAGTGGCGCTTTGCCGTATGAAGTGATCGTGGTCGATGACTGTTCGACTGACAACACTGCCAGCGTACTGGCTGGCATCAGCGGCATTCGCGTGATCCGCAATGACGAGAACAGCGGCTTCATCCAGAGCTGCAACAACGGCGCGGCGGCAGCGCGCGGCGAATATCTGCTGCTGCTGAACAACGACACCGAACCACAACAGGGCTGGCTCGACGCCTTGGTCAATACCTTCCGCGACAAACCCGATGCCGGCATGGTGGGAGCCAAGTTGCTCTTCAGCAACGGTGTCCTGCAGGAAGCCGGCGGCATCGTATGGCGCGACGGTTCGGCGTGGAACCTCGGCCGCGGCGAAGACCCCAACAAACCGGAGTTCTGCTACCTGCGCGCAGTCGATTACTGCTCGGGCGCTTGCCTGCTGTTGCCACGTGCTGATTACTTTGCGCTGGGCCAGTTCGATCGCCTCTATCTGCCAGCCTATTACGAAGATACCGATCTTGCTTTCAAGGTGCGCCAAGCCGGCAAACAGGTTTACTACCAGCCGCTGGCACGTGTCATTCACTTCGAAGGCGTAAGCAACGGCACCGATACCGGTGGCGGCATAAAGGCCTACCAGGTAGCCAACCAGCGCAAGTTCTTTGAGCGGTGGGAGACTACCTTGTTGCAGCACCGTGAAAACGGCATGCTGCCACTACTGGAGAAAGAGCGCGCAGTGCATAAACGTGCGTTGGTAGTGGACGCACGGGTACTGATGCCCGACAACGACAGCGGTTCGCTCCGCATGTTCAACCTGCTGAAAATACTGCAGACGCTCGGCTACAAGGTCACCTTCATTCCCGACAACCTGCAGTACCAC